>JAHRHE010000141.1 GCA_020027965.1 Nitrospirota bacterium
GCCTCGGTTCCCTCCCTGGTCCCGCTGCTGGTCTCGGAAGAAGACGAGTTGCGGCAGTCCGCCACCGAGATCATTCGGAAGATCGGGAAGCCGGCCGTGGAGCCGTTGGCCGTGGCGTTGGACGAAGCAGACGACCGGCTGAAGACTCGGATCCTCAAGGTGCTGGACCGGATGGGATATAAACCGAAAACGTGAAGCGGGGTTCGTGAAGCGGCATGAGCGAAGCCTCAGCCGAGATACGCTTCACGAGGAACGAGGCACGAATTTGAACGTGAGGAAGGCGGACGAGGTTATGGTTTAGGGCCGCGCGGGGCCCGGCCGACCGACACGTAGTAGAACCCGAGAGCGGCCATCCGGTCCGGTTCGTAGACATTGCGGAGGTCGACAAACACGGGCCGCCGCAGGACGGCTTTCACCCGGTCCAGATCCAAGTTGCGGAACTGATTCCACTCGGTGATGAGGACCACCGCGTCCGCGCCTTGCGCAGCGTCATACGCGTTGGCGCAGGGAATCAGACCGGGGAGCAGCTTGGCGCCCTCCTCGAGCGCCTCCGGATCATAGGCACGCAGGCCAGCCCCTTGCGCCATCAGCCGCTGAGCGATCATCAGAGCCGGCGCCTCCCGCAGGTCGTTCGTGTTCGGCTTGAAGGACAGTCCCAGCAAGGCGACCGTCTTGCCCTGGAGCCCGCCGAGCGCGGCTCGGATCTTCTCGACCATCAAGAGTCGCTGCTGCTCGTTCACTCGGCCGGCTGCTCGCGCGATCTCCAGCTCGTAGCCGACCCCTTGGCCGGTTTGAATGAGCGCGCCGATGTCTTTTGGGAAGCAGGACCCTCCGAATCCTGGTCCGGCGTGGAGGAACTTCGATCCGATGCGGCGGTCCAGGCCCATGCCCTTGGCGACAACCTGCACATCCGCGCCGACCCGCTCGCACACGTTGGCAATCTCGTTGATGAAGGAGACTTTGGTGGCCAGGAAGGCGTTGGACGCGTACTTGATCATCTCGGCCGAGGCAATGTCGGTGATCACGAACGGGGTCTCAATCAGGTAGAGCGGGCGATAGAGGTCCTTCATGATCGCGATCGCTTCGGGGCTCTCGGCGCCGATGATCACGCGATTCGGTCGAAGAAAATCCTCGATGGCGGAGCCTTCC
Source organism: Nitrospirota bacterium (assembly GCA_020027965.1). Classification (GTDB taxonomy): domain Bacteria; phylum Nitrospirota; class Nitrospiria; order Nitrospirales; family Nitrospiraceae; genus JAHRHE01. The sequence continues at coordinate 1,150 of JAHRHE010000141.1, forward strand.
CGGAGAAACTCGGGATTCGACACCATGTCGAACCGACAGCGTTCGGGTTGGTGGGCTCGAATGACATCGCGGATGCGCTCCCCGGTCCCCACCGGAACGGTGGACTTGGTGGCGATCACCTTGTACCCGGTCATGTGCCGGGCAATCCCCCGTCCCACCTCCTCCACGTAGGAGAGATCGGCCGATCCGTCGGGGCGGGCGGGCGTCCCGACGGCGATGAAGATGACCAGGGCCTGATCGACGGCCCTGGCAATGTCGCTCGTAAAGGCCAGCCGGTTTTCCCGGAGCCCCTTGCTGACCAGCTCCGCCAGACCCGGCTCGTAGAAGGGCACGCCGCCCTTTTCCAACTTGGCAATCCGTTGAGCGTCCATGTCCATGCAGGTCACGTTGAGACCGAACTCGGCAAAGCTGGCCCCCGTGACTAGACCGACGTAGCCCGTCCCGATCACGCTGATATGCACGTCGCAAACCTTCCGTTAAGGAAGAGGTGAAGAAGAACTGAAGTATAGCAAGGCGGGAGGGGTGTCGCAAGAAAACTCGCGCGTGTCGCGCATGCGATGCCGCCCGTCCCCCGCGATTGACAGGCCGTGGTGGGTTCAGTACAATTTCGCCGGTTTGGGCCTGGGCGCCGAGGGGGGTCGCCGTATGGCGATGCAGAGCGGCGCAATGTTGCGGCCGCTGGCCGTGATGATGAGCCGCGAGATCCGGACCATTGATCCCGACGCCACGCTGACCGAGGCTGCCACGCGCATGCGCGACACGCGCGTCGGCGCCTTGGTGGTCTACGGACAGGGCGCGTATCAGGGCATCATCAGCGAGACGGATCTGGTGCGAAAAGGCATGGCCGGCGGACTCGACCCGACGCGGGAACGGGTCCGGACGGTCATGAGCAGTCCTTTGATCACGATCGAAATCGACCGGTCCGCCCACGATGCCAGCGACCTGATGGCTGAAAAGGGCATCCGCCATCTGGGCATCACTCAGGATGGCCAGGTCGTGGGGATGATCTCGGTTCGCGACCTCCTTCGGTATTTCAAAAATTGGGGCACCCTTTGAGCGCGTCTCGGGCGCGGTCTGCCTTCCGTTACCGCCTCACCGCCAGCCTTTCCGCATCCACATGACCATCGGATCTTCAAGCGGATCTTCAAGCACAGTGAGCTGGTCTCGGCTGGGGCTGTTTGGTACCGCCTTCGTCACCGGCGGGGTCGTGATGGCTCTGGAAATCCTGGGGAGTCGACTCCTGGCTCCGGTTTTCGGGAACTCCCTGTACGTGTGGGGGGCCCTGATCGGGGTGATCCTGGCCGCCATGAGCAGCGGGTATGCGACGGGCGGCTGGCTGGCGGATCGCCATCACGGGGGGGCCGTGCTCGCCTCCCTGTTGCTGGCCTCGGGCACGTGGACCTTCCTGTTGGCTTGGGTGGGTCAGCCCGTCATGTTGAAGGTTTCTGCTTGGATTCAGGATCCACGATGGGGCCCCTGTCTGGCCGCCAGCGTCTTACTGGCCCCTCCGGCCTTCGGACTGAGCGGAGCGTTGCCGGCCTTGCTCCGCCTCTCGATTGCGGATCTGGGGCATCTGGGCCGCCACACCGGCGTGATGATCGCGGTCTCCACGGTGGGAAGTCTGGTGGGTACCTGGGGGACCGCCTTCTACCTCTTGACCTGGCTCGGGAGCGCGACACTGGTCGCGGTGCTGGGGGCCGTTCAGGTTCTGCTGGGTCTGGTGTGGTGGTGGCGGACAGTGGCGCTCAAGGCCGGTGCTGCGATGTTCGCGATCGGCCGGTTCCGCCTCCTTCTGGTGATCCTCGGAGGAGTCGGGTTGATCCTGCTGGGCTGGCTGGCCTTGCATCCGGTGTCGGCGCTGCCGCCGCCGATCTACCAAGAAGATAGCCCCTACCAGCAAGTTCGGGTTCGGGACGATGACCTCTTTCGGTATTTGATACTGGATCGGACGTTCCATGCCGTCATGTGGAGGGTGGAGCCGGTGGAGTTATTCCTGCCGTATAGCCAGTTGATGATGGCCGCGCTGGCGCTGCCTTCCGAGCCGAAGCGGGGTCTGATCCTGGGTCACGGAGGAGGCTCTCTTGCCAAGTGGTTGGCCCGCCGCTGGCCCGAACTCCGGCTCGACATCGTGGAGGTGGACCCGTCGGTGGTCCGCGTCGCGGAACAGTATTTCAACTATTCGGCAGCGCCGGGACATCACGTGCATGTCAAGGATGCCCGGGTCTATCTGAGGACGAGCGACGCGCGCTACGACGTCATTTGGCTGGACGTGTTCGCCCGGCACTTGATCCCCTTCCATCTGACCACCCGTGAATTTTTCAGCGAGGTGCGCGCCCATCTGAATCCGGACGGAGTGCTGGCCGTGAATCTGTCCTCAACCGGCGCAGGGCCAGACCGTTTGCGGTCGTATGCCGTGGTAGAGACGCTCAGGACTGTGTTCCCTCTGATCGAGTCGTTTTCTACAAGGGGGCCCTGGCAGACGCGATACCCGGACGCCGAGAATCTAATATTTTTTGCCGGCGCCCCCGTCAGCCGCATGCGCCAGCCGGAGTTCACGGCACGGGTGAACGACCTCGTCGCGCAGCGTCGCTTGTCGGTGGAGCTGCCGGGGTTGCTCGCCTCCCGGCGCGAGCACGAATGGCCTCGGGGGATCGTGCTGACGGATGACTTTTCGCCGTTTGACCTGTTAGTCGGAACCGGGACGATCGAGAGTGGTCCCCCCGCCTTGACTCCCCCAATGAGCCGGTAACCGGCCAGACCCACCCGGGTCAGGCCGGGATGCCATGAGAATCCTGTCCGTCATAATTTTACCCTAGTTGAAAAAACTGGCTTGATTCCACGGGCGGGCCTGTGTTATAAGCCGATAACCATTGAGGTTGCCGGTCAGGAGCCTGACCGGGAAGGCGTTTGAAGATCGTCCGAAGGGTTCTTCATCACTCAGTTCGTCCTACTTATCACATCGCTTTTTCAAGGGAGGTAGACCATGGGCAAAATGTTGTTGGCCGTATTCTTCGGCCTTGTCATCATTCTGGGGATGACGTCAGCTCCGCTGGCCCACCACGCCGGCGGGGTCGAGGTCGGCGATCTTGAGACCGGATCGGTGGTTGGTCAGTCGTTTAAGGAGCTACCGGTTGACCAGGAGCTCTATGCCATCGAGCTCGGGGAGAACAAGGTCTGGTATCCACCGTCGGTGATCATCGATTTTAAGGCCAGGCCGGGTCGGCCCGTCGTGTTCAAGGTCACGAATAAGTCCACGGCCGAGCATGGATTCATGATGACGGCGGATGAGACGTTCGGCGCGCCGAGCGTGCTGAAGGTACAGCTGGTGTTGAAACCGGGTGAGAGCAAGTACATCGGCATCCCGACCAGCGACCTGTTCTACGCGACCCAGGGGGTGACCCTGGTCTATAAGTGCCATCTGCACCCGGCCCACATTGGCGGGAAATTCGTGATGATCAAATAGGCGTTCCGAACGACGGACGTGGGGGAACGAACAAACGCCCCGCTCGCCTTTGATGGCGAGCGGGGCGTTTCCATTCGAAGGGCCAGGGGAGGGAAGCCTGGGCGCGCCCGGATTTAGGCTTGCTCCTGCTGACAGTCTGCGCCGTTGTCGAGAGGAATACTCTGGGCAGCGGCCAACTTTCCTTCCACAATCAGCAGTAAGAACCGGCTTTCCGTCGGTGTCTGGCTGGCACGGGGCACGACCACCGTGTTCAGGTCCACGACCATCTCGTTCTCGGCCTGCCACTCCGTGCCATTGACCACCCAAAAATGGCTTCGGGCTTCAGGGAATTGCTTTGCCATGAACCCTTCGATGACGTGGCTGAGATCAGGGACGCTCGCCTGCGCCGTGGCGGAAGCCCAAAGGACGGCACACAGACACAGCAGGAAGACGCGCTTCATACGCATAGTGGGACCTCCATGTCTCGAAGCTCTGGAAACCCTGTCCCGGCGCGATCGCTCACGCGTGGTCTCATGGCTTTGTCGGTTGAAGCGTCTCTGAATATTATAGCATGCTGAGTCATCGGACAGGCTGGTCGGGGCTTGAAATGGCCGGTCGGCGGCCCTCCAGGGGTGTGTCGGAGGTCCAAGAAATAAAAAGCCCCATCCGGGTGAGGGATGGGGCTTCAGGCTCGTGCGGGGGATGGGTCAGAACCTAACCATCGTGCAGCGCGCGATCCGCGCACTCAGTTCCTCACGCCGCTCCACACCTTGGCATCATCGATATGCTTGTCGGGATTCAACTTCCTGGCCTTTTCGAGGAGCACCTCGGTGGTTTCGGGATACGCGGGATCCGAGATGCAGCAGTTGTCCACCGGGCAGACGGCGGCGCACTGCGGCTCATCGAAGTGGCCGACGCATTCGGTGCAGCGATCGTGAGTGATGATGTAGATGCTGTCGCCTACACCCTGGCCATCACCCACGTGATATCCTTTCCCCTCTGCGTCGCTCCTTGTCTCAAAAATGGCCTCATTGGGGCATTCCGGCAAGCAGGCTCCGCAGGAGATACATTCATCCGTGATTAATAGAGCCATGACCCGAGCCTCCTTCAGACAGTCGTACAGACCATATTGACATCACGCGGCAACCCGACCATAGTCGTGCGCTGAAATTCAAAGTCATTGTAGACTCCGCCACTTTTCTAAGTCAACAGGAAAACAGGCGATCAGAAGCCCTATGTGCTTGATCTCTATGGGCCATTGGGCCTAGAGTGCCGCGGTGAGCGCCATGAACGTGGAGCCTGCCACAGTGGAGCCGAGGGTGTCGTCGCCAGCGTCCCCAACGCGGACGCGCATGATCGTGCTCATGATGGCCGCACTCGTGCTGATTGTGGGAGGGGTCTTCTTCACGAACCAGAAAGAGGCCGACACCATCATAGTCACGTTTCCAAACGGCAAACAGATCGCCACGGAGGTGGCCAACACGCCGGAGAAGCTGCTGTTTGGTCTGGCCTTTCGGGAGGGATTGCCCCCTGACGCGGGGATGCTGTATATCTTCGACACCTCCGATCGCCATCGACTGTGGACGAAGGCCTATCGCATCCCAGTGGATATGATCTGGGTTGATGAGAGCCATCGCGTGGTCCACTTGGTGGAGGACGCGCAACCGTGCTCTCAGGACCCCTGTCCTCTCTACGGTCCGCCGCCGGAGGCTGCCCGGTATATCATCCAAACCGCGGCAGGGTTCATCAGGCAAGCACGGGTGGTGCCGGGTGCGGAGCTGAAGTTCACGCTCCGGCTGTGACCCGGTTCCGGACCCTCCGCCGGGGGCACAAGGGTAAGACCCTCGACATCCAGCCGCTCAGCGGCCACGCACGAGTGGCGGCTGGGCCTCCACGTGTTCGAGTGCGGATCAAGCGAGGAGCTCAGGCAAGCGAGGAGCTCAGGATGGACAAGCCTCCGGAGGGGTTTCAGAAGGCGGCCCGTGTCGATGAACTCTCACCGGGTGAGGGCAAGGTGGTCCAGGTGAACGACAAGTGCATCGCCCTGTTTAATGTCGAGGGGACCTTCTATGCCATCCATAATGTCTGCCCCCACGAGGGGGGGCCACTGGGCGAAGGTCGTCTGAAGGGTCATGTGGTGTCCTGCCCCTGGCATGATCTCTCCTTCGATGTCCGTAACGGCCAGGGGACCGACCAGGGCGGCTATTGCGTGGGGAGCTATGAAGTGCACGTCTCCGGCCACGAGGTCTTCGTGGGCGGGCGGCGCAAGGTCTGGTGATGTCGGAGCAGGCGATGAGCGGGCCATCAGCCAAGGACGGGGTCGTCAACGAACCCGATGGAAATGCAAAGACCATCAGGACCACCGCTGGGAGCCAGTTCCAGATCCACCTCTGGGAAGATCGCACGCGAGGAGAGCTCTGGGTGCCGTCGTACGATCCATCATCACTGGTGCTGGTGAATGATGAGTTCCTTCGGATCGCCAACGGCAATGCCGTCGAGTCCGGACGCCGGACGTTCGAGTTTCGGGCAGTGGCCACCGGCACCCACCGCCTGGTGTTCGAGAAGCGGATGGGATGGAAATTCACGGCCGAAGATCGGCGCGTCTACCTCGTGGAGGCCAGCGACGGAACCGGGCGCGCGGAGCGCCAGGCGGGGTGAGGGGCGGGTATGCCCGATATCGGATTCCTGAACGGCCGGTTCATGCCGCTGGCAGACACGATGGTCCCGGTGGAGGACCGTGGCTACCAGTTCGGTGACGGCGTCTAC
>JAHRHE010000142.1 GCA_020027965.1 Nitrospirota bacterium
TTTCGGCCCGGGAAGGCTCCGCTGGCCTTGCTCGAAAAGCGGTACGCCAAGGAGATCGAGGAGGACGTGGTGCGGCGGCTGGTGCCCTCCTATTATGATCGAGCCATCCGGCAGGTAGGGATCGTGCCGGTGATCGTGGAGGTGCCGCCGCTGGAGCGCGTGAAGATCAAGAGGGATGCTCCCTTTACGTTCACCGCGACCGTTGAGATGAAACCCACCATTGAGCTCCGGGACTATCGCCCCCCCAATCCCATTTCGCTGAAGCCCGACAAACGCACGGTGACGGACGAGCAGGTCACCCAGACCCTGGAAGCGCTGCGGGAGCAGCAGGCGCAGCTCGACGCCGTGCCCCCCGGAACCCCGCTGGCGGAGGGACATTACGCGATCCTGGATGTGGAGGGGCTCTTGGAGGGTGCTCCGCTGGAGGGCGCCAAGAAGGAAGGTCAGTTGCACAAAGTTGGGTCGAAGGCCCCCATTCTTGGGATGGAGGTGGACGGCCACCTCATCGGGAAGAAGGAGGGAGAGCTCGTGGAGGTCACCCAGCCGTATCCGGAGACCCATCCTGATCCCCGCCTGGCGGGCAAATCCGCGACGTTTCGCATCAGGGTGCGAGCGGTCAAACAGAAGAAGCTCCCCGACCTGGATGACGAGTTCGCGAAGGATTGCGGCCCCTACACGACGCTGGCCGAGCTCAAGGACAAGCTGCGGAGCGAGATGGAGCGGGCACTGAAGAAGGACATCGAAGAAACCTACAAGGACGCGATCCTCAAACGATTGAACGAGACCCATCACTTCGAGGTGCCGGAGACGCTGGTTGAGCGGGAGGTCGCGGCGATGGTCCGCCAGACTCTTGAGCGTCGCCGGAGACAGAAGGGCGGAGTGGCGGACCTCGACAGTCCCGCCAAACGCCAGGAGGAGATCAAGCGCCTGCGTGAGGAGCATCTCGCGGAGGCGACGCGTCGGGTGAAAGTCGGTCTGATCCTGGAGGCCATCGTGGAACGGGAAGGGCTGACGGTTGACGAGGACGACATCGCGGCCGAGCTCAAGCGGGTGAGCTCGGAGCTCAAGCTCTCGCCGGACGAAGTGCGGCGCCTCGTCGAAGCAGGAGGGGAAGAGTCCCTGGACGAGCTCAAAGGCCGTATCCTCGCGGACAAGGCCCTGGACTTCGTGTATCGGCATGCCGTCATCCAAGGATGATCGCGGGGCCGGGTCGCTCCCCCTTTGCGGGAAGATGCAGGACGAATGAGGGAAGTGTGGTAAGATACCGGCGGTACGGGGCAGGTCATACCGTGGGGTGAGGAGAAAGGACAAGTCGTTATGTTAGTGCCGATCGTGATCGAGCAGACCAACCGGGGTGAGCGCGCCTACGATATCTATTCGCGTCTGCTCAAGGACCGTATCATATTCCTCGGAGCGCCGATCGACGACATCTTCGCCAACCTCGTCATCGCGCAACTGCTGTTCCTTGAAGCGGAAGATCCGGAGAAGGACATCAACCTGTATATCAACTCCCCCGGGGGGAGCGTGACGGCGGGCCTGGGGATCTACGACACGATGCAATACGTGAAGCCCCCTATCAACACGATCTGTCTCGGTCAGGCGGCGAGCATGGGCGCCCTGCTGCTCGCGGCCGGCACGAAGGGGAAGCGCTATGCGCTGCCGAACGCGCGCGTCATGCTTCACCAGCCCATGGGGGGATTCCAGGGGCAGGCCACGGAGATCGACATTCATGCGAGGGAAATTCTCAAGATCAGGGAGCGGCTGAATGAGATCCTGGCGAGGCACACCGGCCAGCAGCTGGACAAGATCGCGGCGGACACGGAGCGGGATTACTTCATGTCGGGTGAGGAAGCGAAGAAGTACGGGCTCATCGATGAAGTCATCACGCGCGCTCCAAAGAGTATGGCTGACCTGACGAAGGACGGATCTAAGGGCGGAGTGAAAGACGGGGCTCGGGACCATGGGCCACAGAGCCAGCCGAAGGACAGCCCGAAAGAGAGATAGCGTGGGGAGGCGGCATGCCTAAACAGGATAAGACGGATCGGCACTTGCGGTGTTCCTTCTGCGGAAAGAGTCGGGACGAGGTCCGCAAACTGATTGCCGGGCCCACGGTCTACATCTGCGACGAATGTGTGAATCTGTGCAATGACATCATCGCCGAGGATTGGGAAGAAGCGAAGGAGGAAATCTCGTCCAAGCTTCGCAAACCGGCCGAGATCAAGCACCATCTCGATCAATATGTCATCGGACAGGAGCGGGCGAAAAAGATCCTGGCGGTGGCGGTGCATAACCACTACAAACGAATCTCGGCCAACGAAGTGGATGATGTCGAACTCCAAAAAGGCAATATCTTGATGGTCGGGCCGACCGGCACGGGGAAGACCTTGCTGGCGCAGACCCTGGCCCGCTATCTCGATGTCCCATTCACGCTGGCGGACGCCACCACGTTGACGGAGGCCGGGTACGTCGGCGAGGATGTCGAGAACATCATCCTGAAGCTCCTGCAGGCCTCCGATTATGATGTGGAACGGGCTGAACGCGGCATCGTGTACATTGATGAAATCGACAAGATCAGCCGCAAGAGCGACAGTCCGTCGATCACCCGCGACGTGTCCGGCGAGGGTGTGCAGCAGGCGCTCCTCAAGCTGATCGAGGGGACCGTCGCCAATGTGCCGCCTCAGGGCGGGCGCAAACACCCGCATCAGGAATTCATCCAGGTGGACACCAGCAACATCCTGTTCATCTGCGGGGGGGCCTTCGTCGGATTGGAAGCGATCATCGAGCAACGACTGAACCGGAAGGCGATCGGATTCGGCGCGGAGATCCGCGGGAAGAGCGACGGGCGCCTGGGCGAGCTGTTGGCCAAATGTCAGCCGGAGGACCTGCTGAAATACGGGTTGATTCCTGAATTTATCGGACGGCTGCCGGTGGTGGCAACGCTCGATGAGCTGGACGAGAAGGCCTTGATCCGCGTCTTGACCGAGCCCCGCAATGCCCTCGCCAAGCAATACGAAAAGCTGCTGTCCTTCGAGAAGGTCAAGCTCAAACTCACCGAAGGTGCGCTGGGCGCCATCGCCCGGAAGGCCTACCTGCAGAAGACGGGGGCGAGGGGCTTGCGGGCCATCCTGGAAGAGGTGATGCTGGAAGTCATGTACGATGTGCCTTCCCAGAAGCAGATCAAGGAAGTGGTCATCACCGAAGAGGTGGTCCTCGGCAAGAGCCAGCCGATCAGGATCTTCGAACAAGATAAAGAGATGAAGAGCGCGTAAAGCGGCGCTCGCACATCTCCCTGCGTCGTTCGTATCTCGTCATTCGTGAAGCGTCTGAATTCCGAAACGAGATACACCCTTCGACGGGCTCAGGGCGTCCCGAGCCTGTCGAGGGACGCTTCACGAGATACGCTTCACGAGGAACGGCTGAGCCGAGATACGCTTCACGAACGACGAGTGACGCATTCCGAGCCATCCCAAGCACCATTCCGTCACCTAGGCCCTCGCCTTCAACCGCTCGCCACTGACTCATCACGGATGACGAATAAAGGGGATCAGTATCAGAGTCTGGCCAGATGCGCTATACTACCCTCCGCAGGAACCCCGCGGTCCGGAGGCCGACCATGAGACTCCCGGTTACCCTCACCACGGCCCACAAGGGAAAGTCGCTAGAGATCGATTCCAACCGTGAGATGGTCACGGTGGTGGGGCCGACTGGGGAAAGGCTCGGCACGGTGCCGTACGCGTCGATCATTGAGCACATCCTGGGCTCCAACCAGCCGGCGCCCCCGGGGGATGCGAGGGCCCAGTCCCGCCTGTCCCTCTTGCTGAAAGTTCGATACAGTGCGCCCACGGGCCAGCGGTTCGAGAGCCGTGCTTCCGGCATCGGAGGAGGGGGGTTGTTCATCGAGAGCACGGCCCCGCTTCCGATCGGCACCGAGCTTGCCGTGGAGTTTGCGCTGCCCGACCAGCCCTCGGACTGGTTGCAAGCCAAGGGCACGGTCGCGTGGGCCTGTCCCAAGGCCGATCAGTACACGTTCTTCCCCGGCATGGGCGTGCGATTCACCGACGTCTCGCCAGACGTGCGGCAGCGGGTGACGGACCTGGTGAACTCGGTGAAGAAAGCGGGACGGTGAGCAGGAATGGCGCCTCGGTGACCCGCCTGCTCGCGGAGCGCACTCCCAAGAAATACGGGACGCCAGGCGGCCAGGCTCCCTCACGTGCTCGCGCATCGCGCACACAAGAAGGGGGAGAGGCCGGGTGGCATGGCCGACCCGCCTGCTCGCGGAGCGCGCACACAAGATCTCTCGTTTCGGAAAGTGGTGGTTGTGTGCTCGCTCGACGCGCGCAATAGGGGTCACCCAAGCCACCCGACTTTGGGAGTAGGGGTTGCTGTGCTCGCTGGACGCGCGCAGTCTGAGGCCACCCTGCCACCTGCCCGCTTGGGAATGGAGAAGGCAGTGGCTGGGAGAGCGCTCGATGCGCGCAATAGGTCCCACCCCGACCACCCTGCTCGATGAGAAAACAAGCGACGTGCACACTTGGGGCGAGCCCAGGTGCCCTGCTCACGAAATGGCTGAAGAAGTAGCGCGCTCGCTCGACGCGCGTAGTTGGAGTCCACCAACGCCACTCTTCTCTCTCTGCCTAGCCTACACAGCATGTTAGTCTTCCAGCTCGCGCGTGAGAGAGGGTAGTGGATATACACTCGGGCCACGCGCATTCGTCACCAATAATTAGACTTATCCCTTTCTCTATCCCTTCTAGGGGCCGTGAACTCAGCGTGTGCGATGGGAAGGATGGCGGCGTGAGGAAGCAGTTCCTTCCCATTTTGTTCCTGCTCACGTCAGGCGGGGTTCTTTCAGGTTCGGCCCTGGCGGCGGTGACAGAGCCGCAGACACCGCCACCTCCGGCGCCACCGCTGTCTGTTGCGCCGCAAGCTCCCAAGCCACTAAAGCTCACGCCGGAGCAGGAAGCTGCGCTGGTAGAGGTCCGCAAGATTCTCCGGGAGGCGAGTGAGGTTCCACAAGGTGTTGGCACCACGAATCCCGAAAGTAAGGAAGGGAAGCTTTTAGAAGGCAGCAAGTTTTCTGTGCTGCAATCCATTGCTGCTGGACAAGCAAGAGCAGGGGATATCGAAGGGGCCCTGCGTACAAATGAATCGACCAAGTACAAAGGGGCCTTGGGAGACATTGCGGTTGCGCAGGCAAAGGCTGGAGATCCATATAAGGCTCTTAAAACCGCTTCTACTCTCAACCTTGATGTAGATGCCTTGCAAGTTATTATTGAGGCATTAGCAAGTCGAGGAGACTTGAAAACTGCGCGCGAGGTAGCAGAATCCCCGGGGATGTACTTGCGGAAGGCTCCCGCCTTGGCCTACTTGGCTCAACTTCAGACAAAAACGGGTGATCCTGGGGCTAAGGAGACTTTCCAGCGAGCTCTTGAGGTTGCCCAAGCCTTCGATAAACTGGACTAACATGGTAGCGACTCCAACATCGGGAAATACAAGGTGCTCGTGCACATCGCGCGCTATCAGGCTGAAGCTGGTGATGTGACTGGAAGTCAGCAGACTTTTCTCAAAGCAAGGGAAACGGCGTTGGCAATTTCAGATAACAGAGACCAGCTGTATGCGCTGCGTGATATCGGACAGGTTCAGGCTGAAAGTGGAGACAAGGCAGGGAGTAAACAGACGTTCCAGCTGGCCATTCGAACCGTTAGTAGCATGACTCCCAACCAGAGAGCCAGTGAACTAGGGAGCATTGCACGCGCACAGGTTCAGACTGGCGACCGCACGGGTGCCGCTGAAACATTGAGTCTTATCGCAGATAATGCAAGAGAGCTTCCGCCTCGTGATGAAGCCTTGGCATTAACCAGACGAGCAGGTGAATATCTGATGTTGGACGATCGAGAAGCAGCGCGAGCAGAGCTTAACAAAGTGTTTCCGAAGGTCAGAGAGATCGCAGATACGTCATCAACTACAGGGTCGGACAGAGACGCAATCTATTCTTGGCTGGCACGGCTAGCGGCTGAAGCACAGGCTCTAGAATTAGCACTGGTGGTCGTTGCGACCATCAAAGACGGTCAATCGAAAGCTAGGGCTGCTCGAGATGTGGTGACTGTGCTGAGCAAAGTGCGGAATCGTACAGGTGTGTCAGAGGCAATCCAGAAACTGGCCCAAGAGGTGACGCCTGTCGCTGCGGCATTGTCATTTCCTAAGGACCTTACATTGTTCGACGTGGCAGTCGTCCAAGCTGCGGCAGGAGACCTAAAAGGAGCTGCACAAATAGCTGATCGAATTGTCGATGTCAAGCATGGAATGCGTGAGATGGCCTACATGGAAATGGTCAAAGTCCTCATTGAAAAATCTGATTGGCCAGCAGCACAGCATATAATAACAGGGATCAGTCAGCACTCGTCAGCTACTTTTGAGACTTACGGGAAGCTTACCAAAGCTCAGGCTAGGGCGGGAGATGGAAAGAATGCGGCTGAATGGGCAAGGCAACAGGTTGTTCCACTAGCTAGGACCTATGCTCTGCTCGGCGCTGCTGAGGGACTGATGGATTATGGGGGTATTGAGCAGCTCCGGCACGCTGTTTGGCCATAAGGGAAAAAAGATGCGGTAGTGCAGGGTCGCGTCTTGAATCTTGAACGGTCGCGGGTCAACCAGGGGAGGACGAGGGCGAAAAGCAACTGTCTTGAATGTCAAGCGGACGAATCCCTCTGAAACCGAATACTGAACGGGCGCGTGGGACAGTCGGCTCACGCATTGGGCTCAGGAGCTGTTTGAGCATGGCGTTCAGAATCGTGAGCAGCTTGTGCATGCAGGCGACCAGCGCCACCATCTTGGCTTTGCCCGCCTGGCGCAGCCGGTGATAGAACACGGCGATCACCGGATTGAAGCGGGTCGCGACCAGCGCGGCCATGTAGAGCGCCGTCCGAACGGGAGCCCGCCCGCCCCAGACCGTCCGTTTGCCCCGCAAGGTCCCGCTGTCGCGGTTCAGCGGGGCGACGCCCACGAGGGCCGCGATCTGCTTGTGGGTCAAGGTTCCCAGTTCCGGCAGCTCCGCGAGGACGGTGGTCGCCAAGACGGGGCCGACACCGGGGACCGTGCGCAACAGCGCCTCTTTTTCCTGCCACACCGGACTCTGCTGGATGGCGTGAGCCAGATCCCGATCAACCTGCGTCAGCGCCCGCTGCAGCCAGGCCAGGTGCGCCCGCACGCTCTTGCGCACGGGCGAGGAGGCCTGGCTGAAGCGATTCTTTTCGGCCGCCAGCATCTCGAGCAGTTGGCGGCGCCGGGTCAGGAGGGCGCTCAGCGCCTGCGTCTGCTCATCCGGCAGGGCCCGTGGGGTCGGGCGGATCGCCTCCGCGAAGTGGGCCAAGACCGCCGCATCAAGCGCATCGGTCTTCGCCCAGCGGCCGGTCGCCTTCGCAAAATCCCGGATCTGCCGTGGATTGACCACCACGACCGGCAAGCCGGCCGCGGCCAACGCTCCGGCCAGCGGCAGCTCAAGGCCCCCCGTGGCTTCCAACACGATCAGCGTCGGGCCCGCCGACCGCAGCCGGTCCACGATCCGCGCGATCCCGGTCTCATCATTGTGGGCCGCGAAGCGGTCCTCCGGCCGCACGGCGACGTCCAACTGAGCTTTGGACACATCAATGCCCACAAACACGGCACGGTCCGTCATCGACATGCTCCCTCCTGGTTGTTGGCCCGGCCTTGCACGATACGGGCTTGCTGGCCCACGCAACTGTTCGGGCTCGTTGGGGGAAGGGCGTGGCGACCCTCGCTTTTCCACGGTCTCTGGGACCAAGGGGACATCGGTCTACCACGCCCGGCTTCATGGTGAAGCGCATCATTCGTGAACTGAGTTCAAGATACAAGGGGACAATAGCCCCTGGGGCTGTGTCCGATGGCGAAACGGCAAAGGGTGTCCCGTCCGCGTGTCCTGTAGTCTGTAAGTTGGGGTCTGGCATGAGTATCGACTCTCCCGAATCAGGACGGGCAATGAGCACGGGGCTAAAGGCTAGAGGTGAAATCGGAAGGCGAAGCGCGAGTGGGAGGAGGCTCCACAAGCGAGCCCCGACCACCCACTTCCCCCCCCTAAAGTGAGGCCGCGCTTAGGAAGGATGTGTCCCTCCTGCCTCTCTAGTAACGGGCGCGGCGGCCGGGGTGCCTCCAACTGCGCGCGTCCGGCGAGCACTCCATCCACCTAGGCCAGGACCCGATAAGTCCTGAGTGCGCGACGCGCGAGCACAGGAGGCATCCCGCTGCCAGGCGCCATCAGATCTCGGACCGTCCCCACCCGAGGCCTCCTTCGGTAATGTCAAGACTTCTGTGCAAATTCCCGAAGCGGTGCTTCGTGCCACGACTCATTGAGATGATGAATCACCGCATAGATGATCCGATCCAGACTGGCGCCGGGGGACAGGCATAGAAGCTCAGCAGATCGTCCAGATCCCGCTCCACGCAGGCGACCGCCGGGGGGTAACGGGCCCGATACTGTTGGGCGAAGGCCCAGCTGGCGGCGATGGCGTCCCGACGGCTCTCGGCATGCGAGAGCCGCCCCAGGGCCCGTTGGACCCCGGCCCAGTCGGCTTTGGGGACCTTCTCCAGCACGTTGCGGGCTTTGTGGGCCCAGCAGCGCTGTCGAGGGATCCGCGGGTAGACCAGATCGAGCGCCGCATGCAAGCCGGGGCCGCCGTCGGTGACGATCAACGCCAGGCCCTCGCCCTGCAACCCTCGCCGGGCGAGGTCCGTGAGACACGCCTCCCAGGCCGCCGCCGACTCCGACGGCGCCAAGAGGAAATCAATAAACTCCCGGACGCCGCTGGCCGTCATCCCGTAGGCACAGAGCAGCACCCGCTTGCGCACCGCGAGGGCCCCGCGATGTTTCAGGACGACCCCGTCCAGCAGCAGATAGCGGTACCGGTCGAGGAGGGGCCGGCGATGGAACGCGGCCACGGCCGCATCCAACTGGGTGACAATCCGGCTGACCGTCTGCGCCGACAGCGCCGCGCCCAGGAAGGCCCCCATCGCTTTGGCGACCTTCCGGGTGCTCATCCCCAAGACAAAGCAGGCCAGGATCAACTGATCAACCACCCGGGGCCGCCGGGCATAGGCCGCCAGCGTCTGGAAGGCCACGCCCCCGCCCCGACAGCGGGGCACGCGCAGCAGCAGCTCGCCCACTTGCGTGAGCAGCCGCCGGAGGTACGACCCGCAGCGGTAATCCTGCCGCGTCGGCACGCGCTCGTAGCGCTGAGCGGCGATCGCCGCGGTCACCTCGCCCTCCAAGGCGGTCTCCAACACGGCCTTCAAGGCCGCCCGGGCGGCCGGCCGCAGGTCCCCTTCCGCGTCAAAGGCCTTGACCTCTCGAAATGCCCGGCGTACATTGCGAACCGTTGCGTTGAGCAACATGGGGTGCCCTCCTGTCGGTTGACCGTTGCTGATCCCAACGTCAGCCAAGGAAGCACCCCTTCTTTTTGGCGTCAAGAGCATTTTGCACAGAGAAGGTTACATCACCCTTCCTCATAAGGAGTGCGCGCTATGAAAACTCTGATCGGCGGTCTTGCAGCGGTGCTCGGACTCTTCTTCGCGGCCTCTCTGGTCCTCGCCAACCCGGCCCTCTTGCCGAAACACCCGGGCTATCCTTCGGGGAAGGCGGTCAGTCCGGTCACAGGACAATCCCTGGCCAATGATACCGGCCAGCACAACCTCGGTGGTGATAAGGCCCTGGTGGAGTCCGTGCAAGCGAGTGACAACCATACGACGCAGAAGCTCCAGGATGAGAACAATCAGAGGATCAAAGAGAAGCATGGCGCTGGGCAGCTCCCGAAGGTGCAAGGCCCTCAAATTGTCATCGACCCGCCGGTGAAATCCGCGACCAAGATGTCGAAGTAGTCTGCCCGCTGCATCGACTTTCTGAAACACAACGGGGAGGCCGCCCTTCGGGTGACCTCCCCGTTGGATTTTCCAGCGACCCACGCTCAGACGATCAGCCCAGGTAGCCCCCTCACGGTAGCGCCTTCAGCCTCTCCGTCAACCTCAGATTTTCGGCATAATCCACCGGGCAGTCAATCACGGCCGGACGGCCGCAGGCGAACGCCTCGGTCAAAACAGGTGTGAGCTCCGAGGACTCCGAGACCCGGTACCCCGCCGCCCCGAAGCTCTTCGCGTACGCCACGAGATCCGGATTCCCGAAATCGACGAAGGACGTCCGCCCGAAGCGAAGCACCTGCCTCCAGCGGATCACGCCGTACCCGTCGTCACGCCAGACCAGGATAACCACGGGGAGATGCAGGCGGACGGCTGTCTCCAGCTCCTGGGCGTTCATCAAGAAGCCGCCGTCTCCCGTCACCGCCACCACGCGCCGCTCCGGAAACAGGAGCTTCGCCGCCACGGCGCCGGGGAGCCCGATCCCCATCGAGGCAAAGCCGTTCGAAACGAGGCAGGTGTTGGGGGTCACGCAAGGAAACATCCTGGCCATCCAGAGCTTGTGCGCACCCACATCGCAGATCACGAGATCCTCAGGGGCGAGCGCCGCCCGCAGGTCACGGATCACATGCTGCGGGCGCATCGGCCAGGTCGGACCACCAGCCACCTCGGTCTCGAACCCCGCCGTCACCGTTTCACGGCTCTGCTTGGCCCAGTGCAGGTCGAACGGCGTCAGCCCCTCCCCGATCTGCTCCAGCGACAGAGCGAGATCACCCAACACGCCCACCTCCACGATGTAGTGGGCGTCCACTTCGGCCGGCGACATGTCCACATGGACCACGCGTTTGTCCCGATTCGGGTTCCAGAAGCAGGGCGCGTACTCCACGAAGTCATAGCCCACCGCGATGACCACATCGGCCTGCTCGAACACCGTCGCGGTATAGTCACGCATCTGCAGGCCGAGCGCATACAGGGAGAGCGAATCCGTGTCCGGCATGATCCCTTTCCCCATGAAGGTGTGCGCCACGGGGATATTCAACGTTCGTGCAAATTGCCGGACCGCCTCATGGGCACGGCCTCGGATCACGCCGTTCCCGACGAGCAACACCGGTCTTCGCGCCCTGGCGATGACTTGCACCGCCCGTTCGACCTGAGCCGCTAATGGCTCGGGACTGAACGGGGCTTGGACACGGAGCGGGCCTCCAACCTCCTGCTCCCGAACCTGCTCCGCCGCCACGTCTTCCGGCAGCTCTAAATGGGTCGCTCCAGGCTTTTCGGTCTGAGCGACCTTGAAGGCCTTCCGGACCACTTCAGGAATGATGTGGGGTCTCGTAATCTCGGTGTTCCATTTCGTAACCGGCTTGAACATCGAGCGCACGTCAATGTACTGGTGCGACTCTTTGTGCATCCGATCCAGCGAGGCCTGCCCGGTGATCGCCACCAACGGAACCCGATCCAGGTTCGCGTCGGCCACGCCGGTCAGGAGATTCGTCGCGCCGGGTCCCAGCGTCGACAGGCACACGCCGGCCTTTCCGCTCAACCGTCCGTACACGTCGGCCATGAAGGCAGCCCCCTGCTCATGTCGGGTCTCGATGAACCGCAGGCCGGAGTTCAGCAAGGAATCCATCATGTCCAGATTTTCCTCGCCCGGCAGCCCGAAGAGGAACTCCACCTGCTCGTTTTCCAGACAACGGACTAGCAGATCCGAGGCTTTCATGACACTCCTTCCGCGCGCAGCTGATAGCGAATGGCAAATGGCTTATGGTCGGAGAACGCTTGCCATACGCAAGATGCCATCAGCCATCGGCTCCTTTGAGACGGAACCGCCAAGGCTTTGCCGCCCAGGGTCCTGCATAGTCCACGCCGATCCTTGGGAAGGCGGCGATCTTCGACTTCGCCACCCGCTCGCCCCGATCCTCGATCCAGAGGCGCTGCCCCACCGTCAGATCCAGGCGGTTCAGGGCCCGATCAATCTGAAACGCCCGACAGACTTTCCCCGGCCCCTCCACGTGCAGGGGCGGCCGGCCGTCCCATTCCTGCATGACCCCGCGAATCAACACTGCCGCCGGGTAGCCCTCCCGCTCGGTCACCACATTCAGACAGTGATACATGCCGTAGATGAGGTAGACATAGGCGCATCCGGCCGGGCCGAACATGACCTCTGTTCGTGCTGTCCTCCCGCGAGACGCATGGCAGGCCCGATCGTTCGGGCCGATATAGGCTTCGACCTCGACGATGCGCCCGGCCAGACGTGTCTTCCCGTTCTGTCGGACCAAGTATTTACCCAGCAGCCCCCTCGCCACCCGCAATGTCGGGCGTCTGAAATACGTCCGCGATAAAGTCTTGGCAGGCATGCTCGCGATACGGGCTATGGGCTATAGGCCATAGGCTATAGGTGAAGACCTGCAACACCAGCGCCGATCCGGTCTGGCCGATAGCCCCGCACCTATCGCCTCGCGCCTTCTGCGGTTAAAAATACCACGCCAGGCCACCCATGACAAACCGCGGGGTCCCCGGTACGAAATGAATGTCGGTGACGCCGGCCGGTTCGGTTGGCAGACGTGACGTGAAGGCGAACGTGGCCTGCTCCCATTGCGTGTCGAAGAGGTTCTGGACGAAAAGAAACGCCTCGAAGTGCCCATGAGAGAGCTTGATCGGCAGCCGATACCGCTCGGTCAGATCGAACACGAGCCAAGAGGGCGCTTTGATGCTGCGATCCTCGGTCAAGGGGCGGACTCCCAGATACGTCATTTGCAATTGCGAGAAGAGCCCCTCCGGCCATCGAACGAGCACCCCAGCGTAACTGGTCAGCTCGGGAGCCAGAGGAATGGCGAGGCCGGTATCTTTGAACTCGGAATGGGTCCATGTGAAGCTGCCGTTGAAATAGAGCGGACCCCACACCTGCCCACGCGCCCCGACTTCGACACCATACCGCCGCGTCGGACCTCGAGCTTCGGTGGTCCCTGCGTCTCCGACGAACACCAGCTCCGATTTGAGGTCCAACGCCCAGAGGGTCGCGAACAATTCAAGTCGATCCGGCCCCCAGGGCTTGGAGCGGATGCCGATCTCCGCTCCCTGCGCGCGGGCCAAGGGAGAACTTGCATCAACGACAGTCGACCGCGCGTCGTTGCTATGAAACCCGACGCCATAGTTCACAAAGAACTCCGTGTTGGCCCACGGGCCCAGAATGAGGTTCGCCTTGGGGCTGACCTGACCGGAATTCTTTCGGCCGGCCGGCTGCTCCGGGCAGGTGTCGCACCGATTGCGCACATCAAACGTGAAGTAGTCTCCCCGCACGCCTCCGGCTAGTCGCATCCAGCGAGTCGGCTGGAATTCGAGTTTCAGGTAGGGTGAGTAGGAGGCTTCCTCCACTGCGCTCTGCGCGGTGGTCCCGGTCGGATTGCGCTTCCTCTGCAGGCCCAGCCGGATATCCGGGATCGTGTCGTTACGGAGCTGGAACCCCACCGTCGCCGCACTGCGGATGCCAAAGAGCTCTCCCGCTTGCCGATAGCCCAGATCGCCACCGGACATCACGCGGCGATCCTCCTGCTGGATCCCATCGCCGTTGACCTGATCATTCAGGAAAAAGGTAAAATTTGTCCAGAGGTTCAGTTTGTAGTACATCACGTACGCGTCGGCGAAAAACTTGCCCCCCGAGGTCGTGTCGTAGTGATACTCCATTCGGCCGGTCGCCCGCTCTGTCTTACCCCCCTCCGAAGGATCAACGGACCCGAAACGGTCCAGGCTACCATCCGTCACAGCCCGCAGCGGAATTTCCCCGGAAGCGTTCCAATGGGCCTGGTGATAGCTGCCGGTCACACTCAGCTCTGACCTGACCGTCGGGTTCATGGTCGCCTTGCCGAACAGGTTGACACGAAAGTAGCGATTGTCATCGATGAAGGGACCGTTGGTGTAGTAGGCCTCCCCCGCGAACAGCGTCTTGACCTTGTCCCTGGTCGGCGACATCATCAGCAGATACCGCTGGGTGTCGAACTGACCGCCGGCTCCCTGCACGACGTTTTCCTCCAGCACATCACGCGAGATGAACCGTACCGCACCGGCTGTATCGAAGTCGCCGAATTCTGCGTGATAGGTCCCCTTGACCACATCAATGCCGGAGATGGTCTCGGGAATGATGAAGTTCAAGTCGGTATACCCTTGACCGTGGCCGTGCGTCCGGAGATTGATCGGCATATTGTCCGCAAAGAAGGCCACATCCGTTCCATGGTCCGCGTCAAAGCCGCGCAAGAAATACTGATCCGCCTTGCCGGCGCCGCCCGAATGCTCGACCGCGATGAACCCGGGGATCAGGCGCAAGACCTGGGCCGGGCGTCCTTGCGGTTGGAGTAGAATTTCCTTGTCCGGAATAAACTGCTGGGAGGAGGCGGCCACCGGCGGCTCGGCGGCGATCGTCACCTCAGAGAGCTCGATGCCCTCCTCGGTCACTTCGTGCGCCTCAGCCGAGAGGATAAGCAAGAGGAGGAGACTGCTGAGGAAGACAGACCCGAGCAGGCTCACGGGTCACTCAGCTTAAGCCCTTGCCGGTCGTGGTTGCCGTGAGCTTGCCGTGCTTGACGCCTTTCGTCCCGATCAGCTCATCCGAAACCGTCTTGATCTCCGATCCCTTGCCCTTCACGACCAGCACCTCCAGGCAATGGTCGTGGTCGAGGTGCACATGCATGCCGGAGAGAATGAGGGACTGGTAGCGGTGCTGGATGTCGGTCAGCTTCCGGGTGAGATCCCGCACATGATGGTCATACACAAACGTGATCGTTCCGACCGTCTCCTTGTCCTCATCCCACTCATGGCCGACCAGGTTATCCCGAATGAGGTCGCGGAGGGCCTCCGACCGGTTTGTGTACTTCCTACCAGCGATGAGCCGGTCAAAGTCATTCAGCAGGTGGTGGTCCAACGACACGCCGAATCGCACAAGCTTCTTCATGGTCCGGACTCACTTCGTGGACGGTCGGTGCTACGAAATCGTAAATCGTGGCACATAGTCTAGCTTCACAGGAGCGGCTGTGTCAACCGTTTCATCCGCGGTGGCGCCGTACTTGACACAGTCCCGCAGAGGGCTTACGCTCCCGCAAACTGGACCCAGTGGAGTCCTGAGCCCATCCATGAGTGAAGCCCCAACGGAACGACGCAAGCACGCGCGCATTCGGGTTGAATTCCGCGTAACATTGTCGTTCGTGAGCGGCAGAGTTGCTGGAGAAGGGAAACTGCTCAACGTGTCACAGGGAGGGTGCGCAATTGAAAGCGAGAAGTCGTTAAAAACAGGGGATTATGTGTCGCTGCTGATCCATCCCGCTGATCAGGGTCAGCCGATTGCAATCGAATCGGCAGCGGTGCGATGGGTGCGAGGACGGGACTTCGGCGTTGAATTCGTGAAGATCCGCCCTGGTGAGTTGGAGCGCCTGACCCAGTTCACCGACCCGACGAAGGCCGGCGGGGGCACCGAGTGATTATGATCGCAAAGTGACAGGCCGGTCCAAGCACTCACTTGCTCCGATGAAGAGGGTGACATGGAACGACGAAAAGAGCCCCGGATTCGCATTGAGTATAAGGTCACGTTATCGTTCGCGAGCGGCCGACAGCAGGGCGAGGGTACACTCATCAACTTGACCGCGAGCAGTTGCAGAGTCGAAAGCGCCCAGAAAGTGAAACCGGGCGATCACGTGTGGCTCCGGATTTTTCCGTCGGGTCAGGGGCCGGCCATTACGGTCGAGTCCGGTGCGGTGCGCTGGGTATGCGGGCAGGACTTCGGGGTCGAATTCACGCTGATCCAACCCGGGGAGCACGAGCGGCTGAGAACCCTGATCCACGCCTTGCCCAGCCATGCCTAAGCCAACCCGCATGCTTGAGACTATTTTCCCCGGCCTCGAGAGCCGTGTCTTCGCGCCGCACTACTCCGGCCGGCGGGGCGCAGCAAGGACTCCCGGCCCACTGTTGTCGCGCTTCTCGCAGAACTGCCGGTCTCCCTCTCCTCTTCATTGTCCATGAAACCGGGGCTAGTTCCCGGTTCCACCTTGGGTCAATTGTGTGACACTTCGCAAACCCACACTCAGTGATGAGCCGGCAGGGCCGGCCCGAAAGGAGGTCCTCACATGCGCAAGCCCACCGTGGTCGTGTTAGCAACTGTTCTCGCTGTGGTTGCGTTCCTCGCGGGCCTGTCCATTGCAAGCGGACAGAAGCAATATCAGTTCACGGGCATCGTGACTGAGCTGGATGCCAAGGCCAAGATTATCAGCGTGGACAAGGCGGGGGAAGTCTGGGAGTTCTCCACTCAGGGCATGAAAAACGTCAAGGTGAATAAAGGAGACAAGGTGACCGTCTACTACCAGATGGTGGCGAAGAAAATCGAGAAGTAAGCAGGAGTGCGCGCTGCGCGAGCCACGCCCTCTCCCCATTTCCCATTGTGCCCATTTGAGCAGGGACAGGTAAAAGGAAGTGCGGGTGGCTGGACTGCCTCAGACTGCGTGCGTCAGCACCCGTTGCAATTCTGAAGAGCAACGGGTCCCCCGGCACTCCATCCACTATAAATTCTTGCTTCAGCTAGTGGAGTGGTCAGGGTGGGACCTATTGCGCGCATCATTTTCACCCGCCCACCCCGGGCGCGCCGAGACGCGCCCTTGCCCGAGCGAGCACACCGCTACTAATCCATTCTCTGAGGGCAGGTGGCCTCTAATCCATTCTCTGAGGGCAGGTGGCCTAGCAGCCTCAGACTGCGCGCGTCGCAACCCGTTGCAATATAAGCGCAACGGGTCCCCCGGCACTCCATCCACCTTCCCACAAGACCCAGTGGCGTGGCTGACCCCAATTGCGCGCGTCGAGCGAGCACTCTATCCTCCTGGGCCTCTACGAACAATCTTGGGTGCGCGCTCCGCGAGCAGGCGGGTCAGCCAGGCCACCCGGCTCCCCCCGTTCTTGAGTGCGCGATGCGCGAGCACGTGAGGCTGCTAGGCTACCTCAGGCCCGTTCCTGTGTGCGCGCTCTGCGAGCAGGGGCCCACCCTGACCACTCCAACGCCTCCCTCTTGTGTGCGCGGTGCGCGAGCTTAGACCCGTTGCATTCCCGGAGCAACGGGTGCCCCGCAGCCCAGCCGGCCGCGCTACCCCGCGACCCCCTATTCTCCCTCAATGGGCACATACAGCACCGTTCCCTGTCGACTGATCAAGAGCAGCGTGAGGTCCTTCGGTTTGATCGGGGCCACCAGCCGCTGGAAGGCATGAAGATCAAGAACTGGCTGCCGATTGATTTCCAGGATGAGGTCGCCCGCAGCCACCCCGGAGGCCTCCGCGAGGCTCCCCTCCTCCACACCCGTGACCACCACGCCGGTCGCCGAGCCAGGGCTGAGTTGAGGGGCGCCCGCCGGACCGACCTCGTCCACCAACAGCCCGCCCAAGGGATGCCCGAGCAGGACTGATCGGTGCGCGGGCGGTGCGCGCCGGACATGCTCCCGGGGCGCCTCCTGGATCACCAGCTCGAGTTGATCCGTCTTTCCGTCGCGGATGATCTCCAGACGATGCTTGCTCCCGATCGGCGCACTGCCGATCAGATTACGGAGGCGACCGTTATCCGTCACCTCCTTGCCGTCGAACCGGACCACCACATCACCGCGCCGCAGTCCTGCTTTCTCGGCTGAACCCTTAGGCTGCAGCTCGGTGATAATCGCCCCTTTCACATCCGGTAACTTGAACAGTTTCCCCAGCGGGGGGGTGACATCCTGCGTTGAGGCCCCGAGGAACCCCCGCACCACGCGGCCTGTCTTGAGGAGGCTCTGCATGGCGGTCCGGGCCATATTGCTTGGAACCGCAAAGCCAACCCCCACGTTGCCGCCCGTGATGCTGGCGATAGCGGTATTGATGCCGACCAGCTCGCCTCTGATGTTGACCAAGGCGCCGCCGGAGTTCCCGGGATTGATCGGCGCGTCGGTCTGGATGAAATCCTCGTAATCGGCAATCCCGACGTCGGCGCGTCCGACCGCGCTGACGATCCCGAAGGTCACGGTCTGGTTGAGCCCCAACGGGTTCCCGATGGCCAACACGAAGTCCCCAACCGCCAACCTGCTTGAGTCGCCCCACCGGAGAGTCGGGAGGCTGCTCGCATTGACCTTCACCACCGCCACATCGGTCTTGGGATCAGTCGCGACGACGCGGCCTTTGAACTGTCGCCGATCTGCCAAGAGCACCTCGACATCAACCGCGTCGCCTACCACGTGGTGGTTGGTGATGATGTAGCCATCGGCGGAGACGATCACTCCGGATCCCTGCCCGTATTGCCGGCGCGGCGGCGGCTCCGTGAACAGGCCGAACGGCAGCCCCTCCTCGCTGAACGCCTGATCGCGCACCACGACCATGGACGCGATATTGACGACGGCCGGAATCACCTTGGTCGCGGTGGCTCTGACCTTGGCCTGCAGGTCCGTGGCTGTGCTCGGGACTGCGGAAGCGGGCCGCCCCGCGCCGCTCGCCATGCCGGCTCCAAGTGCCCCACACACGAGCAGCAGAAGGAGGGCACCCGCGCGAGGCCCTTTTCGTCTGATCGGCCACGAGCGAAGCATGGAGGGACGTGGTCTTGTTCCAGTGACCATGCTATTTTTTGGTCTCCGAGTCCAAAATGCTGCGGATCACGGTCTTGAGATTCTCCGGATCTAAACCTTCCACCTTGATGTGCCCGTCCAGGACCACGGTCGGCGTCGATTGAACGTTGACGCGATTCCCCCACTTCTTGCCCTCATCGACCGCCCTGGCTGGCTTTCCGCTGGCCAGGCCGGCCTCGAACGCCACCGGGTCCAGACCGACCTCGCGAATGACTTGCTCCCGGATGACCCGATCGAAGATCTGCACCCGGTCCTTGTGAATCGTCCGGAACAGGACCCGCTTCATTTCAGGTCCCTTCCCCATCACCTTGGCCTGCTCATACATCTCGAAGGCCATCGGCAGCTTGCCCGGGATAATCGGGAAGCCGACCAGGTTGACCTCCAGTCGATCCCCGAACTCCTTCTCAAGGATCGGCAAGACGGCTTGTTCGAACATGTGGCAATGAGGACAATAGAAATCGGCGAACTCGATCAGCTTGACTCTACCGCGGACGTGCAGAGACGGCTCCTTGAGCTCCACGAATTTTCCCTGGAGCCCGGCTGCCGTCGCAAGGGAGAGCGGCGCGAGGAACGCGAGCACGCCCAATCCTACGAGGCACGCAACCGATGCCACCACCACCCGACCGACCGTATGTGCTCGATCCACCATCGCACCAACTCCTTTCAACCTAGTTGCCCATGCCTCGAGTCTTTCATAGGGAAACGTCAATCGCACCTCGTGCCTGCGCGCTGAAGCGCCCCGGCGCGCAAGCGTGAAGCTTCCCCGAAAACCGTCGTTCGTATCTCGTGAAGAATCCGACGAGATACGCTTCACCAGGTGCGATTCACGTTACCCCGGCGCCCTGGCTCTTCAGGGCGCCCTCGCAGGCGGCGTGCCGGCCACATTATAGTCCAACCCCTCTAGATATGTCCGTGTTATAATTGCGTGGTTATATGTATTCCTCCCGGATTGTGCTCTGTCTCTCGGTGGCAGCCATCACTCCGGTTTTCGGCTGCACATCCGACCCCGCCGTTCCCGCCTCACTCCAGGCGCAAGTGGATCGGACGCTCACCTTTACTCAGCTCAAGGAGTCGCCCACTTCCTACAGGGGTCGAATTGTGGTGCTCGGTGGGGAGGTCCTGTCTGCCAAACGGTTGAAAGAGGGCACGCGCATCGAGGTGCTGCAAGTTCCGCTGGACAACTCCTATTCCCCGGGGACGGACCGAACAGCCTCGCAGGGTCGCTTTCTGGCTCTTCAGAAGGAATTCCTGGATCCCGCCACCCTACCGCCCGGAACGCGTGTGACCGTTACCGGCGAGGTGACCGGCGCCACTATCCTACCTCTTGACGAAACCGAGTACACGTATCCAGTCCTGGAGATCAAAAGTCTGAAGGTCTGGCCCCCGATCGCCGAATCGAGGCTCTACTACGCACCGTACACCGGACCCTACTGGGGACCATGGGGTCCCTACCCGTACTGGTGGTGACCAGAAGCCAGTTCGTAGTAAGGAGGAAGGCGTAAAGCGAAGGGGCGGAGCTCTTATACAGGCACTACTTAGTCGCTG
>JAHRHE010000251.1 GCA_020027965.1 Nitrospirota bacterium
GGGAGAGGAATGGATCAAGCCAAGGATGTGTTACGATGGAGGTTGAGGTACGGTGGGTCTATGAAGTCCATTCTGTTTATCTGCACAGGAAACATCTTTCGGAGCCTGGTCGCGGAGTACGCCTTGAAGGCCTGGCTCGGGCCGGGCTCCGGTTACATCGTCAGTTCGGCCGGCATCGATGCGCTTCCCCAGCCGGTGCTTCCGCTCGTCAGGGACTGCTTGCTGAAGAAAGGCGCCGATCCTTCGCCTCATGTGCAACGGAAACTCTCGCCGGAGCTTCTGCAAGGAGCGGATCTTCCCGTCGCGATGGGCCTGGACCACCGGGAGTTTATCCGCACACAGTTTCACCGCGATGTGCTTCTGTTTAACCAGATTTGCTACGAACGGGAAGAACCCGTTCTCGATATTCACGAGGCGATATGGGACTGGCCCGTTAACCCGGAGTCGGCCCGCGACTATATCGTACGAACCTATACTTCACGCCTTTCTGAGCAACGCTAGAAATTCAGCGAGGGGGAGCAGCAGGGTGCTCTTGTAGCGTTGCAGTGCCAGGAGGTGGCGGTTGCCGGTCACGAGGTAACTCGCCTGCGCCGCCACGGCGCATTCCAGAATCCGATTATCGCGTTCATCCTGAAGCACATGGAGGTGTGGCCGAGTCTTCAGCACCGTGGCAGTCCGACTGATCGTTTTGACAAGTTGTTCCGCCTTGTCGTCGGACCAGTCAAACTTGGCTTGGAGGGTCTCGACTGTGTCGGTCAGGATGGCAACGGCGGTGATTAACTCGAACGTTCCCAGGATGGCATGGAGGTGGACTTCTTCGGCATTGCCACCCGGGATCGCGAAGGCTGCGATGAAGATGTTCGTATCAAAGACGACCCGCACGGCTAGCGGCCCTGAAAAACCAGGGCCTCGACGTCGGCTTCTGTGAGAATGCCCTTCATGCGCGCTTGCTTGACGCCGTATCGCTGGAGCCCTACGAACTCCTTTTCCTGCCGGCGCCGTTCATAGGTGGTGAACATATCCCGGAAGAGCTGGCTTTTGTTTTTGGCCTCGGTCCTGGCCAGCTGTTCGAACCTGGTCGCCAGGTCCGGTGGCACCGACACCGTCACAGGCCCCCGCGTCCGCTTCATTGATCCTCCTCTGTCTGCCAAAATCCTACAGTCCCATCAGATCGGTGTCAATGCAGGATGTGGCAAGAGAATGCGGTTTGACTGACCCCGAGCTCCACCACAGGTAGACCGGGACTCCGAGTTGGACTATACTTGTCGACGACCAGAGGGCATCTCATGACGCTCGTGATTGGAGAGACAGATCCTGGAAGCGGGCCTCACCCTGGATCAGTGTCTCGATCATATTCCCACCGTCACCCGCGAGGAGGCCTTGCGGATGCTTGAGTTCTTTCAAGCCGCGCTGCTGAAGCCGGGCCGGTCCGCTTGACCATCCTGCTTGATGAATCCATCCCTCATGAGTGAGCTGTGCCTCATTTCGATCTGACATGCCCATCATGTGGGACCGACCGGACCCAACGCCTGAGTCTCCTTCGGCGGTTTTATGGTGACGGTGGTTTTGTTGGGCAGGCGTTTGCCTTGGAAGGGCTGGAGCGCCCTCATCCGCCGTGGGCCTATACGACAGGCTTGTTTGTCGGGCTTCTCCTCGGCGCCGTGACGTATGTGATCCTTCCCGAGGGGTACAAGCTCTTCACAATATTGCCCCTGGTCCTGGGATGGATGGGCGTTGGGTTCAGGGCTCGGATGAACTACCGTGACAAGCGGGCGAAGTGGGAGAGCAATCTCGAGCAGTACTTTCTGTGCCTGCGATGTGCGGATGTCTTTCGCCCCCGCAAACTAAAGCCCGAGGTTTCATGACGACCATGATTGCAAGGGAGAAACTGCTGGTCGGCCAGGAGCTATTTTGGCGCGATGAGCACTTCGACTGTACGCCCATCACTCTGCCGCGTCAGATCAGCTTCTAGACGACGTGGATTCACCACGCGGCCTTCCGGGTCGTAAATGAAGCAAAACAGCGTCTGGTAGTCCGGATGAGTGGAGAACCGCAGGAGATCAACGGCCAATTGATCGGCGATTTCCTTTGCTCCTAACCCTTGGCGGGTCTTTTTCACCACGATCACGATGCGTTCTCCCTTTAACACGAGGTCCGCTCGGCTCGCGCCGCCCGCGTAGGGCGGAGTCCACTCTTCCGTACGAAAATCCTCAAACATCATGCACAACAGCGCGCGGACCATATCTCGCACATCGTGTTCATCCTCCACGTCGAAGGGCAATCTGTTCTCACTTCGCTGGCGAAGCTCTCTTGCGACCGCGTGAAAGCGCGTGCAGACCATTCGAATGAACCCAAGTGCGTCCAGGGGAGATTTTGCCTCGGGAGGCCGGGGAGAGGGAACAGTGCGGAGCTCGGCCGATTCAATCACGCGGCCTCCCCCGCCATCTGAAGGTCGGGTCTGCTGAGGGGAAGCTGTTGGGAGGTGGTCTGCCGAAACCGCTGGAGCCGGCTGAGCAGCCGCGACCGGTTCGACCGGCTCCGAAGGCACGGGTGCTTTTTCGTGCTTGGCTGTTCGACCCTCCGATGCGTGAGTCGATGGGCGATGGCCACCGCCCGGCAGACCCGGTTTCTTCCCCTCCAGGCCGGCGATGAGATCGTGAAGCATCGAGACTGTCTTGGCGATTTCGGTTTCGCTGTCCGCGTTGATCTGGTGCTGCTGATGCGA
The DNA here is from genome assembly GCA_020027965.1 of Nitrospirota bacterium. Lineage (GTDB taxonomy): Bacteria > Nitrospirota > Nitrospiria > Nitrospirales > Nitrospiraceae > JAHRHE01. The sequence goes on from JAHRHE010000251.1 coordinate 2,726, forward strand.
TTGGTACTCCGGTGATTCCTCCCCG
>JAHRHE010000041.1 GCA_020027965.1 Nitrospirota bacterium
GGGCTGGTGCGCTTCGGTGCTCGGGACTATGATCCCCTCACGGGTAGATGGACGGCGAAAGATCCGATTGATTTTAATGGTGAAGCTTCAAACCTATACATTTATGTCCTTGGCGACCCTGTCAATTATCTCGATCAGACAGGTCGGAGCTCAGCCGCTGCTACAGCCGCTGCGACTGGCCTAAGCACGAGCACAGGGACAAGCGCTGTTGAAGCTGCGACACTTAGGGCCGCTGCTAGAGCCGCTGCAGCCGGGATTGCAGCTGGAGCTACGGTGTCCATCGCAGTAACAGCAATTGTTCTTGGGTTGCCCGGAGAAGTGGGCGCTGGTTCGGACATTGTTCCGCAAAGTTTTGAGATAAGAGATACGCGGACACCAAACGTTGCGAATCCTGATGATGCTCTTGATTCCATAGAAAAGGCTCAGGAGAAACTTAAAAAAGGCGGTGCTCGCCCCAGCGTAAAGGACGCTGAGTCAGATTTTGAAGGAATGAAGAAGCGACCAAAACAATGCAAGATCCAGAGTACGAAGAAATCCCAGCAGCGCGCGAAAAACAAGAGGGCCCAGGGGCTCGATCAGGTTGATGACCAATAACTGCGTATGAAAGCACCGAGCATGACTGAGGAAGAGAACAAATATCTCGATAAGCTCTTTGCGCACGCAAAGCAAGAAGCTGATCAGGAAGGCAGGGAAAGCCATGTCGTCGAACTCCTCACGCGCTATTTGGAGCATAGGCCAAGTCATCAATATGCGTGGCTGCTCTATGGTGATGCCTTGAGAGTCTTGGGGAGATTTGGAGAAGCACTGCCAGCCCTACAGAAGGCTTTGCAACTCGCCCCTGAGGATAAGAAGGACATCGTGTGCGCCAGAATCGGAATGCTCTATGAAAACCATCGTTCGAGGGCGGAAGCAGAACAATGGTACAAGGTGGCACTTCAGAACGCTGAAAAGCAGCTAGGCTGGCTGTGGATTTTACGCGGCGCGAATCTCGCAGTGATGGAGCAATACGAAGAGGCTTTGGCTTGCCATCGTAGAGCGATCCTTGCCGAAGATGTGGATGAAGATGAGGCGTACCTAAATCTAGGGCTCGTTCTTAGAGCTATGGGCCGGTACGAAGAAGCAACCGAAGCATTCCGACGAGCTTTGGAAATTAATCCCGCTTACGCTGACGCCAAGACAGCATTTGAAGGTCTGCAAAACATCCGAGCTACAATGAACATGGCAACCAGAGTGAATGGATGAAAGTCTGCCAGGGAAGCGAAATGGGGATAAGTCCAATTTCTCACTCAGATGCTGGAAAGTCGCGGTGGCCTTGCCAGTTGACGCCAATGGGAACGTGACCAGTCTCACGCCGCCGGGGAAGCCCGCGCACACGTTTGCGTACACGCCGGTGGATCTAGAGCAGGCCTACGATCCCCCGAATATCGGTCTGCCGACCGATACGACCCAGTACACCTACAATCTCGATCGGCAACTCACGTTGGTCACGAGGCCAGATGGCCAGACCCTCTCACTGAGTTACGAACCGACCGGTGGACGACTCAGCACGCTGACCTTGCCGGGCAGCCAAATCACCACGTACGCCTACAGTGCCACAACAGGGAATCTCGCGACTATCACTGGCCCGGGTGGCCAAACGCTCGCCTATACCTACGATGGCTCGCTCCTGACGAACACAACCTGGACCGGCACGGTCGCCGGTAGCGTGAGCCGCACCTACGACACGAATTTCCGGATTAGTTCTCAGAGCGTGAATGGCAGCACCACCGTTGCCTTTGGCTATGACAACGATTCCCTCTTGACGAATGCGGGCGCGGAGACCCTCACGCGCCGAACGGACAACGGCCTCATCAGCGGGACGACGCTGGGTACGGTGACGGACACCCGAAGCTATAATCCGTTCGGCGAGCTCGCCAGCTACACGGCGACGGCCAGCGGGAATGCCGTCTTCAGCTCGACCTACACGCGAGACAAGCTGGGGCGGATTACGCAGAAGGTCGAGACAATCGGCGGGGTGACCACGACGTATAAGTACACCTACGACCAAGCCGGACGGCTGAAAGAGGTGAAGGCAAACGGCGCGGTGACCGCCACTTATAACTACGACAGCAACGGGAATCGACTGAACGTGGTCACTCCATCTGGAACGACGAATGGGACCTACGATGCCCAAGACCGCCAACTCACCTATGGCAACCTCAGCTTTACCTACACGGCCAATGGCGAGTTGCAGAGCACGACGACCGCCGGGCAGAGCACCACGTACCAGTATGACGTGCTCGGGAATCTCAAGAACGTCGTCGGCCCGACCGGCTTCACGATCGAGTACGTCGTGGACGGGCAGAGCCGGCGGATTGGGAAGAAAGTCAACGGCGTCTTGGTGCAAGGGTGGCTGTACCAGAACCAGCTCAACCCGGTGGCGGAGTTGGATGGGTCGGGGAATGTGGTGTCCCGCCTCGTCTACGGCACGAAAGCTAATGTGCCGGACTACGTGATCAAAGCCGGCGTGACCTACCGGATCATTTCGGATCACCTGGGCAGTCCGCGGCTCGTGGTGAACACGTCGGACGGAACTGTGGCGCAGCGGATCGACTATGACGAATTCGGGCAGGTCACTAGCGACACCTCCCCCGGTTTCCAGCCCTTCGGCTTCGCCGGCGGCCTGTATGACCAGCACACCGGCCTGGTCCGCTTCGGCGCGCGTGACTACGACGCGGTCACCGGAAGATGGACCGCGAAAGATCCGATCAAGTTCGAGGCAGGAAGCACAAACCTCTTTAGTTACACCATAACCAATCCTATCAATGAAATTGATCCGCTGGGACTGGATCCCCTCCCGCCTCTACCACCTGGCTGGAACGACAAATGGGAATGGAGGTACCCGGAAGGGGAACGTCGAGTGAAGAGCCCTCGCTGGTTCGATCCTGAAAGTGGAGAGTGGCGCTGGCATCCTCCTGACAAGTACCACCCCGAAGGACACTGGGACTACAACCCGTGGAGAGAGTGGAATGATAAATGGCGTAACGTACCGGCGGCGCCGGAATCTTGTCCTGCTCCTCGGGCTGCGCCACCTCCACCTCCTCCATGGTGGCAGTTCTTTAGGGGACTGCAACCGGTCCTTATCTTCCCATGGCAAGTGGACATCTTGCGGCAGCAAGGCGGTGGACCCGAAGCTTAGTGGACTGATAAGGCTTGGTACGGTGGTTGAGAGACAAGGTCGGAACATGAAAGTCCTCATCGATTTCTACCCTGGGGCGTATGGGCCGACCGTTCGAATAGACGTACAGTCGTTAGATCAACTAGTTCAGCTGCGAGAGCACTTCAGATCGCTAGCTGAGTCTCGAGTGCACGAGATCAGGCTACATGAGATGGCCGAGGTGCAGACTATCGGCCTAACGGCGCTGACCTTAATAACGGTGCAGAAAGGGCAAGAGGGAAGCAAAACCTTCGAGCGCCTTTCGGGGCGAGATGTGCAATTTCGATGGGCTCGGTCCCCGGAAGGATGGGCTGATTGTCTTGCCCGTATTGACCGCCTTGTGGAGGAGAAGAAAGCTGGGCATCAGTACCTGACGAATGAGGGGATTGACGACGCGCTAGTTGAGCTTGCCTTCTTAGAGCCTCGGCCCCCTGCCGTCTAAAGCGACAACACTAGAGCCACGCTGTCCCGTCCGCCGCTCGAATGTGTCCACATTTGCATCAGATAGGGAATGGGTAGGGAATGGGGATAAGTCCAATTTCTCACTCAGATGCTGGAAAGTCGCGGTGGCCTTGCCATATGACGCCAACGGCAATGTGACCAGTATCACGCCTCCCGGCCGGCCGGCGCACACGTTCGCCTACACGCCGGTGGATCTCGAATCGGATTACAGCCCACCGGCTGCCGGGTTCACCCCCAAGGCGACCAGCTACTCGTACAATCTGGACCGGCAACTGACGCTCGTGACGCGCCCCGACGGGCAGATGCTGCAGCTCGCCTATGAGCCCACGGGGGGACACCTCAGCACGCTCACCTTGCCGGGAAGTGTGACCATCAATTACGGCTACAACGCGACGACCGGCAACCTGCAAACCATCACTGCGCCAGGGGGTACTTTGTCGTATGCGTATGATGGGTCCTTGTTGACGACCTCGACCTGGAGCGGGACGGTGGCTGGCTCTGTCACGCGGAGCTACGACAACAACTTCCGGATCACGTCGCAGAGCGTGAACGGTGGGAATACGATCAGCTTTGGGTACGACAACGATTCCCTCTTGACGAGCGCGGGCGCGGAGACCATCACGCGCCGGACGGACAACGGGCTGATCAGCGGGACGACGCTGGGCGTGGCGACTGACTCCCGCACCTACAACACGTTCGGCGAGGTGAGCCAGTACACCGCGAACGTGAGCGGCTCGCCGGTATTCACCGTGGCCTACATGCGCGACAAGCTCGGCCGGATCACCCAGAATATGGAGACAGTCAGTGGAGTCACGGACACCTTCGACTACACCTACGATGCTGCCGGACGCCTCAAGGACGTGAAGAAGAACGGGACCGTGGTGGCCACCTACAACTACGACACCAACGGCAATCGGCTGAGCAAGGTCGCCTCCAGCGGCACGACCAGCGGGACCTACGATGCGCAGGATCGCCTGACGCAGTATGGGGCAACCACCTATGGCTACTCGGCGAATGGCGAGTTACAATCGACGACCACCGGGGGGCAGACGACGACCTATCAATATGACGTCCTGGGCAATCTGAAGTCGGTGGTCGGACCGACCGGGTTCACCATCGAGTACATCATAGACGGGCAGAACCGCCGGATCGGGAAGAAAGTCAACGGTGTCTTAGTGCAGGGATTTCTGTACCAGAACCAGCTCAATCCTGTCGCCGAGTTGGACGGGACCGGAGCCCTCGTGTCACGGTTCGTGTACGGGACAAAAGCGAACGTACCGGACTACCTGATTAAAGGCGGCATCACGTACAGGATCGTGAGTGATCACCTCGGCAGCCCGCGACTGGTAGTGAACACGACTGATGGAACAGTAGCTCAGCGGATGGACTATGACGAGTTTGGGAACATCACACTCGACACCGCGCCCGGCTTCCAACCCTTCGGCTTCGCGGGTGGCCTCTCCGATCAGCACACCGGCTTGACGCGATTTGGGGCGAGAGACTACGATGCGCAATCAGGACGATGGACAATAAAGGATCCCATCGGATTGGTTGGCGGAGCGAACACATATATCTATACAAGGAACAATCCAATTAATTTCGTTGATCCTACTGGCCTCGATGCCATTATCTGTGTAAGAGGGAACACAATCCAAATAACATTGCCGATCCGGTTCTTCGGAACTGGCTTAACGCCAGACCTCCAAGGAGATCTAATCAGAGCAATCGAAGACACTTGGACTAACAAGTTCGGGCAATACAGCGTTGAAACCAACGTAACGTCTGAAGCTAAAAGCGGTATTTTGAATGAAATTGAGATCCCGAACGATTACACAGGCGTGTCATACGTGGATGACTATAGAAGGGGGAAATGGAACCCAAATATTTCTAAAAATACAGCAGCGCATGAAGCCGGCCATCTTCTAGGTCTAGAAAACCTGGAGTTGCCTGCAACAGCGCCGTTCCCGAGAGATATTATGGGGGACGCCGAAGAAGGCGTACCATTAAAGGATACTATTGAAAGAGTTCTCAGGGCTCCGTCTAACATAAGATCGTGCTGTCCATGACGTTATGAGATATACCTTCTCCAAACGCTGTCTAATAGGACTTGTACTATCTACGCTATTGCCTTTAGCTTCAGGGGCAGGTGCGAAGGAAGAACTCCTCCAGCCGGAGCGAAGTACCTACGTTGGTTGGAAATTTCAGCTTTCCGTGCCCCATTCCCTCGTCGTCAAGACCAGGAAACCTGCCGAGGATTTTGAGTTGTACTTCTTTGTTCGCGGAAGTGATCCCGAAGATGAAGCACTCTTGAAAGCTTACGCGGGTAATTTCCCGCGGTTTCCAGGAGAGATTTCCCCGGATGCTTCCTTTGAGATGATAGTCCTGGGTGATCTGAAAGCGGCCTCTATCATATGGAAGGATCAGGAAGGCCGCTTCTATCGAAAGGTCTTGGTGTATCTCCCCAAGGAATTTGGGATACCTCAAAAAGTCAAGTTTGAATATGGACAGCTTTCTGGGGACGAACGAGGCATTGCTGATAGTATTATCGAATCGATAAAGCCTGTGAAAGATTAATCAATGGTTAAAGAGTTGAGATCCATCCACAAACTTTGAACGACACGAGTTTCCAGTTTCCCGTCCGCCCGGTCCATGGGGCTGGTGGGGTCCCGGTGTCCCGTCCGCCCTGTCCGCGAGCCCTGCGTGCGCCTCTCCCGCCCACCGGTTTCGTCGTCTGCGTGCGTCCGGCCGGAGGCGCCGCGCCCGGTTGCCCTCTGTTCCGCCCGCTGACCCCGACCTAAAGGAAAGTCGCTCGTCTCTCGTCCCCATCCTCACCCTCCCTCTGGCTCAGAGGGAGGGGTAGAAGGGGGTTCACGCTTCACGAGCGACGAGATCCGAACGACTAGATGGGGGAGCACGCTTGAGGCTTCAGGCGGCTTCCAACCAGGAAGAGAACAGAGTCTCTAGGCAGATTATTTTTCTTGTGCAGGCGCGTCAAGCGACAGGGGTAGGTCCTGCCGTGTCACGATGGTGCCGCAGGCATGGCAGCCCACCTGCTTCTGACTCGGTTCATAGCTGATGAGCCGGTAACACTGGGGACAGCACAGCAACGCCGTCGAGGGCACGCTGGCAACGCGATTGACCGACGGTTTCATCATTCCTCTCCGACCAAGACCACTTCATGCTCCCGCTCCTGGTCCTGCGGTGCGAACGGGGCCATATCGTCCTGCGCAAGGCGCTTGACTATGGCGGCTGAAATCCCCTCGTAGACATTCCGGGCAGCCGCGGACCAGGCCGGATTCAACGGATGGCCTCGGAAAGCAGCCTCGGCAGCCACCTGCTCATCATGCGTCAGGGGTCTCGGCTTCCTCATGGTCCTCACCATCTCCGCGCGGTCATCGGTTTGGGTTCGGGTTCCGCGGCCTTGCGCCAGCCGCAATTCACGCAGGCGTAGACCGTGATCACGAGGCCCGCGTCCATGTCCACGGCGCGCTCAAGCCGGATGGTACCCCGGCATTTGTCGCACACAGTCATCATCAAAACACTAACACGCTCCGAGGAGGGTTCCTATCGGTCTGAAGTCCTTGATAACGCGGGCAAAGGACCTCAGGGCGTGACGCAACCATAGGTCGTTTGGTCCCTTGAGCCAGTCAGCAGGACTGTTCCCGGCGTTACGAACCCTACAGAACAATCATACCAGCCATCCAAGATTCCAACAAGGACCTGTCCACTTGCCTTGACAGCGCGTAAGGGCCGCCCTTAGGATGCGGTGGTCGGTTTGGTCTCAATTGCCTCCCGTCCTAGCCCCCTATGTATCGATTATTGCTCATCGCCGGACTCCTGGTCCTCCTTTACTTTCTGGCCCGAAGCGCGATCCGCGAGTACCTTGGCAGCAGGGGATCGGCGCCTTCCCTGACAGCGAAGAACCAGATGGTCCAGGACCCGGTCTGCCGTGTGTACGTCCCCCGAGAGTCGGCCGTGGCGGCCAGCATCGGCGGGCAAACCTACTACTTCTGCAGTCACGATTGCGCGCTGACCTTCCAGAAACAACTCTCACGCTAACGAGTGGGACGAAATCGTCTGCCGGTGGCAGGAGTCGCGCGACCAGGCGACAAAGAGTTGGGGGTAAGGAGATCTTGGCTCAACAGCCTGAGTAGTTATACGAGCTGAGCTTGTCGTCCTTGCCGAACTTTAGGGTAATCTGGCACTCGTTCGGCGCGAAGTTGAAGAAGGGGGCACTTGACTTCCCACCCGCGATCCTGAAATAGGTCCAGGTTTCTCCGCCGAAGAATCGCGTGGCTTTTGCGCTCGGCGCGCCCCAGTTCTTTTCAAACCAGGGCTTATCCTTTCCTTCAAGCTCGGCAGGCTTGAGAGAGGCCTCCAGGTAGGGGTTTCCACCACAGGCGGTCACGATGAAGAGGGCCACCGGCAGCCACATTGTTCGTCGCATTGTCACAAACCCTCCGCGGTTTTTCACGGTACGGCCGGCTGCGAGCAGCGCCTGCGCGGTCACACGTTCTGGCAGTCAGGCTCGCAACGTGGATTCGGGCGGGCTCGAACCAGTTGCGATCGCCGTCATTATTGTCAATCGCATTCTATACTGCAGTCGCCGGGCTGTCAAACGCAGCGCCGCGCTCGGTGAACCGTTGCATTCGACACGGAATGGTTTTAGAATCACTCGTAACGGGAGAGAGGGAAGCACGCACCACCGGCGCACGAAAGGACCATCATCATGAAGCTCTACCTGGACACGGCGAACGTGAAGGAAATAAAGGAAGCTGCCAGCATGGGGCTCCTAGATGGCGTCACCACGAACCCGTCGCTCGTGGCGAAGGAAGGCCGCAGCTTCCGAGAGGTGCTCCTCGAGGTGTGCAACCTGGTGGACGGCCCGATCAGCGCCGAGGTGGTGAGCGTCGAAGAAGACGCCATGGTCAAAGAAGGGCGGGACCTCGCCAAGATTCACAAGAACATCGTGGTGAAGTGCCCGCTCATCCCCGAGGGCCTCAAGGCCACCCGAAGACTTGCGGCCGAAGGTATCCGCGTGAACGTGACCCTTTGCTTCTCGCCTACCCAAGCGTTGCTGGCCGCCAAAGCGGGAGCCTGGTGCGTCTCCCCGTTCATCGGCCGGCTGGACGATATCAGCTCCGACGGCATGGCGCTGATCCGCCAGATCGTGACGATTTTCCGCAACTACGACTTCAAGACGCAGGTCCTCGTGGCCAGCGTGCGGCATCCCCAACACGTCGTCGAGGCGGCGCTCGCCGGCGGGCACATCTGCACGATGCCGTTCACGGTCTTCCTGCAATTGTTCAAGCATCCGCTCACCGACATCGGGCTCAAGAAGTTCCTGGGGGACTGGGGTGCCGCAGGCCGACAATAGACCAGGACTGAGGGATGAGTGCTGAGGACTGAGCGGGGTCGCAGGCAGTCGCCTGTGAACTCTCCGCTTTCTTGACCCTACTATCCTTTCCCTTCCTTCTACCCCGTCACCTCGTACCCCGCGACCCCTTTTCCAGGATCGCCCGAGCCTTACGGAACACCGCGTGGAACATCGGCCGGGTCAGCTTGCCCGTAAACGTATTCTGTTGGCTCGGATGGTAGGACCCGATCAGGGTGATGCCCCAGGGGAGTCGGTGCACCGCGCCGTGCCCGAAGCGCGGGCTCGGAGTGGGAACCGGGCAGCCCCGTTGCCGACAGGTTCTCAGATACTGATCGAAGGCGGTTTTGCCGAGCGCCACCACGACCCGCACGGCCCGAAGCAGGCGCAGTTCCTCCATTAAGTACGGCCGACAGGCATCAAATTCTTCCGGGCTCGGCTTATTGCCCGGTGGTGCGCAGCGAGCCGCCGCGGCCACATAGCAGTCGGTCAGACGGAGGCCATCGCCAGGATGGGTTGAATGCGGTTGGCTGGCAAACCCGAAGCGGTGCAGCGCCCGGTAGAGCCAATCGCCACTGCGGTCCCCGGTGAAGACCCGGCCGGTCCGGTTGCCTCCATGGGCAGCAGGTGCCAGGCCGATAATGAAGAGCCGCGCAGCCGGATCTCCGAAGCCCGGAACCGGGCGTCCCCAATAGGTCCAGTTGAGAAACTGGCGTCGCTTTGCCGCGGCCACGGCTTCCCGATGGGCCACCAATCGCGGGCACCGGGTACATTGGACGATGCGTTCGTTGAGCGCGTCGAGCGCGTCCATGGTGGGGCGTCTCCTCTACGCGCTCATAAGGCAAAGACCTTGCCGGTTGCTCGTCTTCCTGGTAGCATGGGTTTATTATACTCTCGGGGCACAAGTGATGCGGCACCTGCGTATCGGTCCCAACGGTCGCTCCTTCAACGACCCACGATTGGCCGTCGGGGTCGGACTTTGTTTGCTGGTCGCGTTTACGGCCGGCTCGTCCTCCGTCCCGGCACAACCGAGCGGTGATCCCGCCCCCCAGGCACCTGCCTCGCCCCAGCAGGCACCGGACGCTGCTCAGACCAGAGCGACAGATTCTGGCTCGCCCGCCAGCTTTGGCCCCCCGGATGGTACGCCGCTTGTCTCGGAGACTGAGGATGAGCGGCTGGCCCCGCATGACCTTGACGCCGATCCGCTGGAAGATCGTTTTATCGTGCTCCCTGAAATCGAACGAAAGGGCGATCGGCACTTCCTCAGCTCGTTCAGGCTGCCGGATAAACTGGCCTTTGCGGGGCTGACGGTTCCGTTAGAGAACTGGCAGGTGCGGGAGCGCATCGAGTTCGAGTTCTATCAGTTTCTGGATGACGAGGGCGAAAGCATCATCTTGGCCAAGCGGACCGGGCGATGCTTCCCTCCGGTGGAGAAGCAGCTCGCCGAGGCTGGCCTTCCGGACGACCTGAAATACATGTTGCTGGTGGAGAGCAAGTGCATCTCGGCGGCCTACTCCCGCGCCAGGGCTTCTGGGCCGTGGCAGTTCATGGGTGCCACAGGCAGACGGTACAAATTGAACAGCAACCACTGGCGCGATGATCGCCGCAGCCTGGAAATGTCCACCGAGGCGGCCATCAAGCTCCTGCGCGCGTTGAAAGAGGAGCTGGGTGACTGGTTCCTAGCGATGGCGGCGTACAACACCGGCCCTGACCGGATCAAGAAGCTGCTCAAAGGGCAGAAGGTAGACGACTACTGGAAACTCCACTACGTGAGCGAGACGATGCGGTACGTGCCGCGGATCATCGCGGCGAAGGAAATTTATTCGCAGCCAGAAAGGTACCTCGGCCTGACCAGGAAGGACCTCTACACGCCGCTGGAGACAGAGACCGTCACCGTCAACATCAAGGAACCGCAGCGCCATCTCGCAGCCGTCGCCGAGGAATATGGCTCCTATTTCCTGGAGCTGAAACTGCTGAATCCCGAAATCAGGAAGGAATATCTCCCAAGGGGTACTCACCAGATCAAGGTCCCCAAGCAAACCTGTCCGTTTCACTGCTTCAAGCAGGACAAAACCCCGTAGGCCACCTACAGGATACATGCAGATCGGTGTGCGGCAAGCCAGGGTTCGCGCGCTGCTCAACGCGTTGTTCCAGGCCGGCCTGAACGCCGTGGATCCGGCGCGCGCCGTGCGCCGTTCCGTGAAGCGAGGCGGCGACCTTCTGCAGATCGGCCAGCGGCGGTATGACCTGCGCCGGTTCGACCGGGTGGTTGCCGTGGGAGCCGGCAAGGCCTCAGCCGGCATGGCTGCCGCGTTGGAGGCGATTCTCGGGGACCGTCTGGAGTCCGGCCTGGTCGTGGTGAAGTACGGCCACGACGCGCCGACCCGAAGAATCGAGGTGCAGGAGGCGGGACACCCGGTCCCTGATCAAGCCGGTCAACGAGCAGCAGGCCGGCTGCTCCGGCTCGTCGCAGGGCTGTCCTCCAAGGATCTCCTGTTCGTGCTTCTGTCCGGCGGCGCTTCCAGCCTGCTCCCCGTTCCTTGGCCGGGGCTGACGTTGTCCGACAAGCAGCGGACGACGCGGCTCCTGCTGCGGAGTGGGGCGAGGATCCAGGAAATCAACGCGGTCCGCAAACACCTCTCGGCGATCAAGGGTGGGCGTCTGGCTGCCGCAACGAAGGCCCGCGTGGTCAGCCTCATTCTGTCGGATGTGCCCGGGGACCAGGTGGGAGCCATCGGCTCCGGCCCCACGGCAGCGGATGAGACGACGTACCGCGATGCGGTCGCCGTCCTGCGCGGTCACGGTCTGTGGGAGCGCGTCCCCGCTCGGGTCCGAGCCTGCCTGGAGCATGGCCGGATGAGGCGGAGGGGATGTCCCGAAACCCCGAAGCCGGGCGCGAGCCTGTTTCGACGTGTGCAGAACCACCTCATCGGAAACAACCAGGTACTGGTGGACGCAGTGGCGCGCGCCGCGAGGCGAGCCGGCCTCAGGCCGCTGATCCTTTCTACCTCACTGACCGGGGAGGCGAGGGAAGCTGCCAAGGTCTTCAGCGCCATCGCGCGCGAAGTGGCGGGTCGCGACCGGCCGGTTCCGCGTCCCTGTTGCGTGATCGCAGGCGGCGAGCTCACCGTCTCAGTCCGAGGAGCGGGCAGGGGCGGGCGTGCGCAGGAGTTCGCGCTGGCGGCAGCGATGGAGATTCACGGCCTGTCCCGTGTGTGGGTGGCCGCGCTCGGAACCGATGGCACCGACGGCCCAACCGACGCCGCCGGGGCAGTCGTGGACGGTCAAACCGTCGCCAGCGCCACGCGTCAGGGACTGGATCCCCTTGCGGCGCTCGACGGCAATGATGCCTACCCCTTGTTCAGGACCCTCGGTGCGCATATCATCACCGGCCCGACCGGCACGAACGTGAACGACCTCTACCTGTTGATCGCGCTGTGACATCGTAGGCTAGAGGTGCGGGGCTACGGGGAGAAATGGGCGGATGCGTAAGCCACTGACTTTGCAGCTAAACTCGTGCGACGATCCGTCGCTGGTCGGCGGCAAGGCCGCGGGGTTGTGTTGTCTCATTCATCATGGGTTTAAGGTCCCGCCCGGTGTCTGCATCACAACAGAGGCTTATCGCCGTATTCTCTCGGAATCCGGCATCAATCCACGGGAACGATGGATTCGAGCACTATCGGCTCCTGAGTCTGAGCAACATCGTCTGCTCACCACATGCTGGGCTGCCATCCTAAAAAGCACGGTACCGGAAGAAATTATTCGGAGTGTGCACGAGGCATTGGCACAACTTCCCATCAGCGATTCCGCGCTCCTGGCTGTCCGGTCATCAGCGACCAATGAAGATAGGATCGACGCGAGCTTCGCAGGGCTCTATGAAACGCAGCTAGGTGTCCCTCTTCAAGATATCGGCGAAGCGATCAAAGACTGCTGGGCATCAGTCTGGCGTGAAAAGGTATTGAAGTACCATCTGCGATTCGGGATTAGAGAAACTATCCCGGAAATGGCGGTGATCATCCAGCCGGTGATTGCAGCCAGAGCAGCTGGCGTCGCGTTTTCCCAACACCCAGTCTCGGGGAATCGCGACCGGGTCACCATCAACGCCGTCATGGGAATTGCGGCTCCGTTAGTCAGCGGAGAGGTGACTCCTGATCAATACGTGATCCAGGTCAAGCGAGGGGGCGAGGTGTGTGAAGTCATGGAACGGAACATTGCGAAGAAGGATTCAGCCACACGACTGAGTGCAGATGGAGTACAGGACGAGCCGCTTTCAGCGGAAGAAATGACGAAACCGGCCATCACGGATGAAGAGGCGGTGAGTCTCGCTCGTCTGATCAAGGACGTGGAGCGGGCTTTCCAGAGACCGGTGGACGTCGAATGGGCGATCGAGAACGGGGCCACTTGGTTGCTGCAGGCCAGGGCCATCCCGAAGACCGGCTCGCAGGCCGATCTAATCGAACGAACCTGCACCTGGTCCCGCGCGAACTTCAAGGAAACGCTGCCGGAGTTGCCGAGTCCGCTCGGGTTGTCATTCGTCCAGGAATTCATGGAGACGAACATCCTGCGCCAGTACCGGGAGCTGGGCTGCACCATCCCTTCCGGGCTGTCCGCTGTCCGGATCATTCAGGGACGTCCCTTTCTCAATGTGAGCCTCTTCCAGTCGCTCACGTTGCAACTCGGCGGGAATCCGGCGCTCATCACGGAGCAGATGGGCGGGGAAGCCCGGCCGTTTCACAGCGGTCCCCCACGGCTGCCGTGGTGGAAATTGATCCGGGCAGCCATCCTCATGGAGTGGAAGATCCGCAGGGCCGCGCGGCGTGCGCCGGCCTGGTTCGCCGAGATGAAACGAATGACCGAGGCGCTCACTGAAGACACCGTGCGCACCGCCACACCGGCCGAGCTGCTGGCTCGGCTGGATGCCCTGGGACAGCGGCTTCAAGAGGGCGACCTGACCCTTGCTATTGTCGCCGGTGTCGCGCAGGGCCTCCAGGCCTTGGAGTTCCTCCTGAAGCGATGGGTGGGCGCTGACTGGCGCGCGGGGCTCAACGCGTCCCTCGAGGGACTGGGCACCGTGATCAGCGCGAAGCAGATCCTCTGGCTGGCCGAACTCGCCGAGGCGGCGCGGCGTGAGGCGCCGGCGCAGGCATTTTTCCTGGCTCAGCCTTATGAGCCTGAGCAGTTCCGGCTCAGGCTGGCCGGCACGCGCTTTTTGCAGGAATTCGAGTCGTATCTCGGGGAGTACGGCCATCGCGCGGTCGGCGAATCGGATGTCATGTCGCCCCGATTCAGCGAGAGACCGGAGTACCTCTTGGGTGTGATCAGGGGCCACTTCCAGGGGCCGCCAGCCAAGCCAGTCGACGACATCCTCCACCAGCGAGAGTCCGCCCGCGAAACGGCGCTCAGGCAGATCCGCAGCGCATTCGGCTGGCGCCTGCCTCTCTGGGCAGCCTTCCAGTGGTGGTATCGGCGGCTCTGCCGACACCTGTCCCTGCGGGAAGGCAACCGCCATTACTTGATGTATTTCTCTGACGCAACCCGCCGCCTTACGCGCCAGATCGGAGCGCACCTGGCAACCCGAGGTATCTTGGAATCACACGATGATATCTTCTTCCTGACACCGGAGGAGATCAGGCGCATCGTCGGCGGTGCAGCGCAAGATTGGAAAACCCTGGTGGCCGTGCGTCGCGCGGAGCGTGACCGGAACGCGGCGCAGAGCGTCCCTGATATGCTGCCTGAGCTGTCCGTGGCGACGCTGCAAGCCCAAGCTCAAACGGAGGCACAGGCCGGCAGTTTGACGGGTATCCCGATCAGCGCCGGCTGCGCTGAGGGGCCGGTGCGCCTCGTGCTGACGCCGGAGCAGGCCGGCAGGGTCAAGCGAGGAGATATCCTCGTCCTGCCCGTGATCGATCCGGGCATGGCGCCCCTGTTTGGACTCGCGGCCGGCCTTATTGTAGAGATGGGTGGGACGCTCTCTCACGGCGCGATCATCGCCCGCGAGTACGGCATTCCGGCCGTGGCGAACGTGCGTAGCGTGACGCGGCTGCTCAAGAACGGCGAGCGCGTGACAGTGGATGCGACGCGAGGGGAAATCAGACGCCGTGATCCGGCATAGGCCTCCGTCGGGACGCGCACGCCGGATGGTCCAGGTCAGCCATCGTCCCTCTCTTCCTCTTCAAGCGGCTGTAGAGCGGAGGGTCGCTGTTCGCCGCTTCCGTCGTCCACCTGGAGTCCCCGTTGCATGCGTAGATCCTCGATGCGGTTCAAGGGTTTCTCGAGCTGTCGCCTGCGGGTGGTCGTGAGGGCTTCGTACTCCTTCTGCGCTGCTTCGAGACGCTTGCCCAACAGCTCGAGCTTCGCGATGAACTCGTCCCACTGCTTCTTGAAGGCTCCCAAGAGCGATAGGATCTCGTTGGAGGTCTGCTCCAACGCGAAGTTATCCACGGCCTTGCGGATGACCGCCAGGACCGCAAACAGAGTGAGCGGCGAGCAGAAGACCACCCCATTCCTGATACCTTCGTCCAGGATCGAGCCATCCTGCTCGTGAATGAAGGCATAAATTTGCTCATTTGGAATAAAGAGAAGCACCGAGTCCACAGTGTTTTGCTCAGGATTGATATAGTCCCGCGTCGTCACTTCCTTGATCCTGGCGCGCACGTCCCGCAGGAAGTCGGCTCGATACTTCGGCTTTTCGATCTCGGACTCCGCCTCGAGGAACCTGACGTAATTGTCCAACGGGAACTTCACGTCCATGTTCAGCTTGAGGTTTCGCGGGAGCAGAAACGTAAAGTCAGGCCGCGAGCCTGAACCTTCGATCGCCTTCTGTTTGAGGTAATTGATGTTTTCAATGAAGCCGGCGAGTCGCAGCACATCCTCGGCCATGCGCTCGCCCCATTGCCCCCGGGCTTTGGTGCTGGCCAGAGCTTCCCGCAGAGTGCTCGTCGTTTGCGCGAGCACCGCGGTCTGCTCACCGGTGACCTTGAGCTGCATCGCGAGCTCCCCGAATTTCTGGACGCGGTCTTTTTCCAGGTCATTCACGAGCTTCGTCACCTTGCCCAGTTCAGCGTTCATGTTCAGTAACTGTTGATCGATCAGACCCTTTTTTGCATCGAGCTCCCTGGCGTTGACTTCCCGCTCCGACTCCAACTTGGCTTTCGCTAATTTCAGGAACTCCTCGGTAGACTTTGACAGGGCCTCGAGTGACAACTGGCCGAAGCTTGCCTTCACGTGTTCGATGACGGACTCAAGGTCCCGGTTTGCTGACTTTGTGCGCAGGACTCTGAAGGCGAGAGCGGCCAAGAGACCGAGTGCGGTCCCTGCGAGGAGCAGCAACAGGATGGTGGTCCAATTCATTGGATGACTCAACATCTCCCCACTCGCCATCGGCTGAGCGGATCGTCCAGGAGGCGTGAACCTGGCCAGAAGAATGGGCCGACTGCCGGAAAAAATCAACCCTCCCGTGTCTGCCAGGCCTCGGCCCCGGCTGGGTCACCAGACTTCGTAGAAGCGGAGCTGACCCATGCGCACACTGCTGAATCGAGTCACAAGCGTTGTCTTGACGGACGACCTCGATTCTCGTACCCTTACAGGGCGCGTTTCTGCGTAGCCGGCCCCGGTGCCTGCAACCGAGTTGCTGGTTGTAGATGCGGACGATCAGAGCGCGAGAGAAGGAGCGAGTCGATGTTGCCAAACTGTCCCCATTGCGGCACGGACTATGTGCGACGGACCGACCGAGATGGGGTGGTCGAACGCGCGCTGAGCTTTGCGTTCCTCTACCCCTTTCGCTGCCAGCTCTGTACGCATCGATTCAGGTCGCTCCAGTGGGGAGTCCGCTATGCCGAGGACTTCGCAGACAAGCGCGAGTATGAACGCCTCGCGACCCGAGTTCCCGCCAGCTTCTCGGGCGATCAGATCCAGGGAGAGGGCACCGTGACCGACATCTCTCTGGGGGGGTGTACGCTGGAGGCCACGGTCCGGTTCTTCGAAGGTACAACCTTGCGACTAGAGCTTAAGACTTCAGAACGCAAGCCCGTGGTCACGGTGGACGCGGTCGTGGTCCGGTCGGTGCGTCCAACGTGTGTCGGCCTGCAGTTCATTCACCTCCGGCCGGACCAACAGGAACGCCTGAGTCGATTCGTGAGCGACAAGCTTGGCCTGAAACCCACCCAACTCCGTTGAGCAGCCTGTGCTGGGATGCGCCTCGTCCTTTGCGAGGACGGGGCGACTCGTCGCTTGGGGTCAAACAGTCCGGCCTCGACCGCCTTCAGGAGAACCTCCCGTTCATGACTCAACAGGTCTTAGTATTCGAAACGGCGATCCTGCAGAGACTCGGAGCCTTTCAGGGATACTCACTCGAGGTCGACGCGTACCTGCCGACGTTGCTGGACCCCCGGAACAATTGCTTTATCGATCGCCAGGTGGCGGAGCAAGACCCGCGATACAAGCAGTTGATTCCCTACGTGGTCCTCCGGTTCGGTGACGGCGTGTTCAGCTACGTGCGCGGCAGGCATTCCAGCGAAGGACGCCTGAGACAGAGCCGTTCGATCGGCCTGGGCGGCCACATCGAGCCGGGCGACCGCAGCCTGTTCTCATCGGATCGGCAGCTGTACCTTGAAGCGGCGAGACGAGAGGTTCATGAAGAGGTGGCGCTCAACGCCGCGTATACCGAGCACCTCGTCGCTCTGATCAACGATGATTCAAATGACGTCGGAAAGGTCCACTTTGGAATCGTCCATATCTGGGATCTCACCGATGACGCGGTGAGCAAGCGGGAGGGACTGATCACGCAGGCCGGGTTTCTCTCCATTGATCGTCTGAAGGGGCGGACCCACGAACTTGAAACCTGGTCCCAAATCGCCCTTCACGTCCTGGAGGATACACGCGTGCCGCGCTACGAGGCCAACAGGGAAGGCCTCCTTGGATCGCGGCGGCTTGTCGCAGACTCTGACACATTGGCGGCACGACCCCCGCTTCCCCCGCACCGACGGGAATGAACGGAAAATCCGGCCGCGGGATGCAGCTCCCCGGCCGGGTCTGTAGCGGACCTGTAACTAAACGGTCGGCATCACGGTAGGCCGGTGAGCGTGCTCCAGGGAAACGATACGATGCAGCCGCAATGCCCCCATTGTAGGCAGGATTTCGTCCAGCGGGCCCGCCGGAGAGGTCTGGTCGACTACCTGCTGAGCTTCGCCTATCTCTATCCCTTCCGCTGCCAGCTCTGCGCGCGCCGCTTCAAAGCCATGCAGTGGGGCATCCGGTACTCCAAGAAGCCGGTTGACAGACGGGAGAACGTGCGGATCCAGATTGGCTTACCCGTCACCATCTCAGCAGCGCACACCAGTGAAAAGGGCATGGTAAAGGATCTTTCGGTCCGTGGTTGCAGAGTCAAGACCCAGGGCCACTTCGCGGAAGGCGCGCTGGTTCAACTGCAAGTACAGGTCGCGGAGAACGCTCCGTCGATTGCGGTTGATGCCGCAGTGGTTCGCTCGTCGCGCTCCGGCTTCATCGGGATGGAGTTCCTTCGGCTTCGGAAGGACGAGATGGACCGGCTCAGCCAGTTCGTGCGCAGCCTGCTGATCGCAAGCCGACAATCTTGAGCGATGAACGCTGAGCCATTTCTTGAATTCTTGATTTGCCGATTGATCGAAGCGCTGCAACCAACAAATCTCAAGATCAACAGATCGTCAAATCAGTCATCATTCAGCGTTTGATCAGCATGTTGTCGATGAGCCGGACCCGTCCGATCCGGATCGCGGCGAGCAGCACCGCCTTGTCAGTCACGCGACGGAGGGGCTCGAGTGTCTCCGGGTCACAGACCGCGAGGTACTCGAGCCGGGCCTTCGGCTCCGAGGAGACTACCCGCTGCATCGCCCTCCGGATCCTGACGGCTGAGCGGGCGCCGGCCAGCAGGGCGGCCCCCCCCGCCCTCAATGCGGCATACAGCACCGGCGCCGCTCGGCGCTGCGCCGATGTCAGGTAGTGGTTGCGTGAGCTGAGCGCCACACCGTCCGGATCCCGGACAGTCGGACAGACCCTGACGTTGATTCCTAAGTCCAGATCCGCCACCAGCCGCCGAATCATCGCCGCTTGCTGGTAGTCCTTCTGCCCGAAGAAGGCCAGATGGGGACGCACCAGGGCCATCAATTTCGTGACCACCGTGGCCACGCCTGCGAAATGGCCTGGCCTGGATTCGCCCTCCCAGCGACGCGACACGGCCGGCACGGTGACTACCGTGCTGAACCCGGCCGGGTAGATGTCCTCACGGGATGGGGCAAAGAGGACATCCACGCCTTCTGCACGGCACAGGGCGGCATCCGCCCTGAGTTGTCGGGGATACCGGGAGAAGTCTTCACGCGGACCGAACTGGAGCGGATTGACGAACAGGCTCACGACCACCGCGTCGCAGGACAGGCGGGCCGCCCGGATGAGCGCCCGATGGCCGGCGTGGAGCGCGCCCATGGTCGGGACCAGGCCGATGAAGACTCCTTCCCGATCAAGCCTGCGGCGCCAGGCCGACAGGGCGCTCACGGACCGGATGAGTCGCATCAGTGGAGGTCTCGCGCAGAGTCGCGCGTGCTGCAGGGGGGGCGCGAGCCATACCGAGAACTCGGCGAGGGATCGACTCGGCGGACCTGCGCCGGATCAACGAGTTGGTCGAGCAACTCACTGACGGTTCGCGCCAGGACCGGGTGGCGCCAGTCCGGGTCCAGCTCGACCATCGGCGCCAGGACGAAGCGCCTGAGATGCAGGCGGGGATGCGGAATCACCAGGTTTGGCCCGCTGATCGTGCGCTCACCGTAAAACAGGATGTCGAGGTCGAGCGTCCTCGGTCCGCTCCGCGCGTCCAGATCCCGACCCAAGGCCTGCTCCATTTCGCGGCACACCTCCAAGAGGCTCTCCGGAGTCACGTCCGTGTCGAGGCGCACGACGCCGTTCAAGAACCACCCGCTTCCTGGGTCACCTGCGTCGGCCACGGGCTCCGTCTCGTACAGCGAGGAGACGGCCGTCATTTGCGTGGCCGGGAGCAGGCTCAGCAATGTGACCGCACGATCGCAGTAATCGAGCCGGTCGCCGAGGTTGGACCCGAAGCCGATAAACACGGTGGGCATGAGCTCAGACCATGGTGCGCGACGCATCACACATGACAAGTTCATGGGGTTGCACTTAACCCCTCACGTTACCTGTCGCTTGTCACGGCATTTTAAAAGCCCGTATTGCGGATGCGTTCCAGGGCCTCTGTCAAGCGCTCCCTGGGCGTGGTCAACGTTAACCGGATGTACCCCTCGCCCGCAGCGCCGAAGCCATTCCCCGGAGTGGTGACGATGCCGGCCTTCTCCAACAGATGGGCGGTGAAGGACGCGGACGTATAGCTCTTCGGGACGGCCGCCCACACGTAGAACGCCGCCGGGGGCAGGTCCACGTCGAGCCCCAACTGCTTGAGCCCCGGCACCAGCACGTCCCGCCGTTCCTGATAGATCTTACGGAGCCCCTCCGTGAGCCGGTCGTCGGATTCGAGCGCCGTGATCCCGGCCTCCTGCACGGCTTGAAACACCCCACTATCCAGGTTGCTCTTCACCTTACCCAGGCCTGCCAGAACCTGCCTGTGGCCCACGGCAAACCCGATCCGCCACCCGGTCATGTTGAAGGTCTTGGACAGGGAGTGGAATTCGACGCCGACATCCTTGGCCCCGTCCACCTCCATGAAGCTGGCGGGCCGGCGGCCGTCGAAATAGATCTCGGAGTAGGCCGCATCGTGGCACACGATCACCTGATGCTCCTGTGCGAAGGCGACGACGCGCTTGAAGAAGTCCCTGTCGGCCACAACCGACGTCGGATTGTTGGGTGAATTCAGGAACATGAGCTTCGCGCGCCGGGCCACGTCCTTGGGAATCACAGCGAGATTCGGAAGGAACCCGTTCGTCTTCAGGAGCGGCATGAGGTACGGCGTTCCTCCCGCAAAGCTGGCGGCCACCGGATACACGGGATAGCCTGGGCTCGGAACCAGCACGATGTCTCCCGGATCCACGAAAGCGAGCGGGACGTGGCCGATCCCTTCTTTGGAGCCGATCAGCGCGAGGACCTCGGACACGGGATCCAGCACCACCCCGAACCGCCGCTGGTACCAGCTGGCCACGGCCTGCCGGAACGAGAGCAGGCCTTCGTACGAGGGATACTGATGGTTGTTCGGATCCGCCGCAGCCTGCTTCAGCCGTTCGATGATCGGCGCGGGTGTGGGGAGGTCCGGGTCCCCGATACCCAGGTTGATGATGTCCACCCCGCGGGCGATGGCCTTTCGCTTCATCTC
>JAHRHE010000003.1 GCA_020027965.1 Nitrospirota bacterium
CGGTCCGCTCGACGGTGACTTCGGAAATCGGACCAATCCAGCAGGCGCCGCGGAAAAATTGGCTCTGCGCCAGCTCGGCACTCCCCTTCGCGTCGCTGCCCAGCTGGAGGATGCGCTGGACGGGCTGCCCGTCGAACAGAGCGGAGACGGTGGACCGCAGATCGAGCTCGCCTTTCTGCAGGGGATGATCGGAGAAGGCCGCGGCATGAAAGTATCCGGTCGGCCAGGCTCGCTTCCCCAACGGCCGAAGCAAGTGTTCCAGCGTGGGGCGATCGGACCCAGCGGCCACGCCGACGACCAAACTGACGGACCTCGCGTTGGTCTTAGCGATCATGATGAGGCCGATCAGTTCGGTCCGGGCCACGGCCAAACAGCTCTCGACCAGGTCGGCGATCGGGATGGTCACGGCAGGAGGCTTGGCCTCAAACCGGACGTGGTGGGAGAACCGTCCTTCGCAGGTGAGGCAGTACAAGACCTGAGCATCGGGGAGGAAGGCCCCGGTCTGCACCTGATAGTCCGGCACCGTCGTGCCGCCGGCCGGGTGATAGGCCACCGCGCCGGCGGCGGCCACCAGCTTGCCGAACCGACCCTGACAGTCCTGGAAGTCATGGCCGAAGGCGCCCAGCCCCACGGCAAAAGTGCCATCGGGAAAATGCATGGTGTGACACTGGTCCTTCCGAGTCGGCGCGCTCATCAGGACCTCGGGATCGCCGATCGCCCGACAGGTGAGGGATTCGTACTGAGCGGTCTCGAAGATCTCGAAGGTCGCCGTCCCACGGTCCAGCACCCTGACCCGACTCGCGTCGCCGCTGGGGGCGGCCGGCTGAGCGACCTCAGGACTCGGCGTGGCCTTGAGCCCGAGCAGCTCTTCGAATCCTGCCAGCGCGATGACGGTTTTCACGGGCGCCGAGGGGTTGGACACCACGAGCGAGCCCTGCATCCCCTTCACCTGTTTGTAATACTGGAGCAGCACCCGCAGGCCGGCGGAGCTGATGAAGTCCACTCCCTCGAGATCCAGCCTGAGCCGGCGAGCGCCTCCGCGTATCGCGTCGGCCAACTCACGGGATAAGCGGTCGGCCCACTGCGCGTCCAGCCGTCCTGTGATCGTCAGCTCGAGGTGATCGCCGACCTGATGCTTGGCAATATCCATGTCACGACCGTCCCGGCCTTCGCGTTGCCTTCATCCTGCGTCCGCACGAGACGCAGTCTGAGCGGCAGGCACCAGCTTATACAAGCCCCCTTTCGATGTAAAGCAAGAGGCCTCCTTTCGACACGCCTTATCCAGCGCGGCCATAGGTCGTTCGCGCTTGCTCCAGCTTGTGGATATGGCGCCGGAGCGCGGGGCCGTACCGGGAGCGCATCACGGCGTTGCGCCAGGGGGCGAGGCTTCGGCGGACCCGCGCGATCTCGCGCTCGAGCAGGCGAACCAGCCTCAGACCGGCCGCGGTCAGCCAGCCCCATGTACGGGCGGGCCCGAGCAGATCCCGGATCGAATACTCCACCGACTCAATCTCCTCGAGACAGCGAGCGCGCGCGCGTAACAAGTCCAAGTCGCTGAGACGCGCCCCGTGCGCCGACAGCTGTTCAAACAGCATCGCGCCCATCGTGAACGTGAACGTGGCGTGGAGAATGCCCCGCGGGGGCCTCAGGCTCTGCCGCCACGGGGAATAAAAAATCTCCTGGTTCCGGTCGCCACGCAGCAGACGGTTTTTCCGCAGCAACAGATTCAGATAGTGATGGCTGTTCTCGTGAATGAGGTCATCGATCAGATCAAGTTGATCCCGTTCGACCATGTTGATGAACGAAAGGCCGGGCTGGTGGCGGTAGCTGAAACTGACCACGCCACGGGCCTCCAGCGGGATGATCCGGGAGGTCAGGGTCGTCAGGTTTCCGGCGCCGGCCGGCCAGGCCTGCTCGATCACCCCGAGCGCCTGCCGGATCCGGTCGTCGAGCCCCGCCGGAGGCATAACGACGGCGCGAGGCGAACGGTCTTTGCCATACCGTAAGACCTCGCCCAGCGTGAGGCGACCACCTCCATCAGCATGTCCTCGTCTGATCACGGTGGGCGGCACGTATCTCCACTGAGCCCCTGGCGGGGGGCCCATGCTCAACAGGGGAACAATCGCCCGGCCGGTCCGCAATTGAATGCCGTTGGGCTGGATCAGAAAGGTCACGCGGTCATGGCCGGCGAGCCGTCGTCGAAGCCCGACCGGAGGCTCGAGGTACGCGCCCTCCAGCCCCACGTAGAGACGGCCGCCCAGTTCGGCCCGCTCGAAGTTCGGAGCGAGGGTCCCGGATACGGTCCAGAGGCGGCGCCCCTCGCGAGCTAGCCAGGCGCAGGGCAGGCCGGGCGCGAGAAACAAGGATCCCTGGGTCCACTGTTGCGCCAGGCGCACGCAGAGATCTGACAGGCGTCGCTCGAGCCCGCCCGCCGTCGGTTCACCGCGCGGGAAGAGCTCCTCGGCATAGCTGCTCTCGTAAAACTTCTCCTCGCACTCGGCATAGAGGTCTGACGCAAAGCGCGTATGCTCGCGCTCACGGCGAAGTTGCTCCCGGAGATCGATAAAATAGAGGAGATCGTTCAGCAGCTCGATCCACCCGACGACTTTCCAGCCGGAGTAATCTTCGAGCTTGAGCGAGCCACCCACGAAGCGGCCGAACGCGGGCTGCAATC
Source organism: Nitrospirota bacterium (assembly GCA_020027965.1). Classification (GTDB taxonomy): domain Bacteria; phylum Nitrospirota; class Nitrospiria; order Nitrospirales; family Nitrospiraceae; genus JAHRHE01. The sequence goes on from JAHRHE010000003.1 coordinate 2,675, forward strand.
CCAACGTCCCGGCGGGACGCCGATAGGGTCCCTCCAGCTCGTCACAGAGCTCGGACAAGAGATCCCGCATGGATCCGCGGAACTCCCGCAGCAGGCAGGTCAGGAACTCCGGATCAAAGAGTGTCATCGGAATGGAGATGATCGACCTCCGAGGAGCTAGTCAGGAGGACACGAGGCGGCAGAGTGAAGAGGCCACGCGGGCGCGCAAGCACCGTGACCGAGGACCACCAGGCTGACTGTCCCATGCGTCAGAGGGTCTGCGGCTTGGAGTCCGGGAGTTCTTTCCCGGCCGAATCCAGCAGATCCCGCCCAACCAGAATCGGCGCTTTGAAGTGAACGGCCAGCGCGATGGAATCGGAAGATCGGCTGTCGAAGACCTTCGTCGTGTCCTTGACGGCGACCGTCAAGGCCCCGTAATAGGTGCCGTCCTTCAGCGTGATCACGGTCTTCGTGACTTTTCCGCCGAAGGCGTCCAGGATCGAGTGCATCAGGTCGTGCGAGAGGGGGCGTCGGGTCTTCTGTCCCGTGAGTGCGCCCTGAATCGAGCCGGCCACGGTGGGATCCACGAAGATCGGGATGACGCGGTTCTCCGCTTTCAGCAGAACAACCGGGCCGTGGTCGGACAGCCGCACCGACACATCCTTGATCTCAACCTGATCCATCTCGGCCACGGAGAGAGAGCCAGGGACAGTGAACCACAGCGCAGCGATCGTCGCAACCGCACAGACCCTGCCGAGATGTCTCATGGTGTCCTCCATACTATAGCTCTCCGCATTCAGCCCCTTCTCTTGGTGGCTCGCAGGAGACCGCTATCCTCTCACGAACGCGTTGTCCTCCCGTTCGAGACCGATCTGGGTCTCCGGCCCGTGTCCGGTGATCACCCGCGTCGCTTCATCCAGCGTGTAGAGCCGTTCTCGAATCGACCGCTCGATCGCGTCGTAGTCCCCACCCCACAGGTCCGTTCGGCCGATGCTACCACGGAACAACGTGTCACCGGCCAGCAAGAGGTGCTCCTCCTTAAAGTGCAGGCACATTGAGCCCGGCGTGTGTCCCGGCGTATGCACCGCGAGCCCGTGTAGGCCACCCACGAGGATCTTCTCTTCGTCCTTGAGCCAGGAGTCCGGAGGCGGCGCCGGCACGAAGGGAATACCGAACAGGCGGCATTGTGTCTCGAGCAAGTCCCAAAGCTTCCGGTCCGCTTCATGCAGCATGAGCGCCGCGCCGGTGGCCTTCTTGATCTCCCCAGAGGCGAGGAAATGATCCAGATGGGCGTGCGTATGGAAAATGCCGACGACGGTCAACCCCAGGCTCCGGACCTCCTGCAGGATCTGCTCGTGCGCGCCTCCCGGATCCACCACGATCGCCTGTTTCGTCACCGGGTCACCGATGATCGAGCAGTTGCACCCCAGGGGAGGCACTTGAAAGGTTTTGAGGATCATAACCCATTCACGCAAGGCAAGAATGGCCCCCCCTCCCCTGCCCTCCCCCTCATGGCCCATTGCGGTGGGGAGAGCAATGGGCACCCCGGAGGAGATGGTGGGGGTGAATAACCAAAGGGAACGGTCGCTTGAGCTGTTATTTTACCCGTTACCCGTTCCTTTTGCATTTCTGTCTCTCTCTTCATCCTTGTCCCCCTCTCCCCCTGTATCCCGCTATTTTCTCTACTGTGAACCTTCGGATTTCGCGCAGCGGAATCCGGTGTAGCTGTTCCGCGTGGTAGGGGGCAGTTTGAACCGCCCGTAGGTCAACAGGTATTTGGGGAGGTCGGACCAGGAACCTCCGCGGAGCACCTTGAACTGCCCCTCGTCCGGCCCGGTTGGATTTCGCTCCGGGCTCTGCTCGTAGTACGCCGCTGCGTACCAGTCCTGGACCCATTCCCAGACATTCCCGGCCAGGTCGTACAGGCCGAATGGGCTCCTCCCCTTTTCGTATCGTCCGACCGGCGTCAACACCTGGTTGTAGCTGAATCGGGCGCCGAGGGCATGGTTCGCGAAGTCGGCCGTGGGCGTCGCATTGCCCCACGGGTAGCGGCGCTCATCGGTCCCCCGCGCCGCCTTTTCCCACTCAGCTTCGGTCGGCAGCCGCTTGCCGGCCCAGCGGCAGTAGGCCTCGGCATCCTCCCAATCGACGCCGATGACCGGCCGGTCTCCGTGGAGTTGGAGATTCACCGAGTCCCACAGCCACGGTACGGCGCGGCCGCTCGCAGCCAGAAAGGCCGCGTAGCGGCTGGTCGTGACCTCATAGAGGTCCATGAAATAGGCGTCCAGCCAGACCTTGTGGCGCGGGCGCTCGTCGTCGAGCCCGATGGTCCCATCTACTCCCATCCAGAACTCTCCTGCAGGAATCGTGGCCATGGGAGCCTCTTCCGGCTTGACAGTCCCGCGCTCTTTCTTTAGCTTGCGAAGCTGATCCACCTGCGCCCCAGCCGGTGCCACCACGGAAGCGAGCGCCACGATCAGCACCACCACAAGACAGCCCGACCGTCTTTCACTCATCTGTACTCATCTTCTTGTACGCATCACCCGCGAAGCTCTCAGCCAACAGCTATCAGCCCACGGCGCCTGCTCACCAAACACCAACCACCGACCACTGACCACTGCCTTACCCAAAACGCATCACGGTCTTTCAGTAGATCCGTCCCCCGACGATCCAATGCCGATCATCCGGTACGTCGATCAGGAGACGGCTCAGGTTCAGCTCCGCCAACTGGGCGGCCACCTCGTCTTCCGTGAAGGAGGCCAGGAGGGAGTTATAGAAGTCCCGCCGGAGGCCCGTACCAGAACTGGAGCGGGTTGGGCAGGTGATGCGCAAGGCTGTTTGAGATGGCGGCATCGGCCGGAACCGGAAGGACCATGGTTTGAACGCGCTCACAGCGGAGTGTGATCCGCTCCGCCAGGCCGGCCGCACAGAGCGCCTCCTCGGCGAGACGAATCATGGGCGGCGACGCATCCACGCCGGTAAGCTGGCACTTCGGAAGGGCGCGGGCCAGCCGGATCGGGATATCCGCCGGACCGCAGCCCAGGTCCAGGATATGCCCTTCCGTGAAGTCCGGATAGCATTCCAGAAACCGGTCGACGAAGCCCTGGTTCTCCTCCTCGAAGTCGGCCTTCGCGTACGCCAGCGCCTGCTCGGGATCGTCCATCAATTCCGGTTCAAGCACCCGTGGCATCATAATTCACAATTCGAAATTCGAATTTCGAAATTCGAAATGGCTTACCTGGTCCCTTCCACAGCGACGGCGTCGCCCTTTCGCACTACCCCCTCGGCCAGCACCTTCGCATAGACCCGGCTCCAGCCGGGATGGCGCTTCTGGGAAATCCGCTTGAAGTCCCCGTTCAGGAACCACCCGGCATTCTGGTCGCATGGCGCGGTGTAGTTCGTGATCTCCAGATGAACCGTCGGCCCGATGCGCACCCGAGCCCCCGGTTTGAGCCCGGCCCAATCCACTCCCGCCAGCGTCAAGTTCTCGCCGCTGGCGCCTGGAGCAATCGAATGTCCCTCGGCTTGAAGCGCCTCGATCACCTCCAGGGAAAACAGACAGACCGCTCGATCGGGACCGCCATGGACCGCCCGATTCCGCTGGCGATCCCCCACCACGCCCTGGACAGTGATGCGCGCCTCCGGCACCGGCAGTTTGGGAACCCCACCGTTCGACGTACTGATCTGGTGCAGGTGGGGGCGAGGTCGAAGGCGGAGCGCTTCCATAATTTTCAATTTTGAATTGCGTGAGTGGCCTCGCACCTAGCCGATCGCCCGGTATCATACCAGGCTCGTGGGCGTGAAACATCGGGTATGCGACGGATGAAGGCCGAACGATGAACTCGCGACCCAGAGCGAAGATCGCAGAAGGTCGTCGCGGGTGGTAAAAGCTGAAGGAACTGTCTACAATTCTTCCCTGTGGTCCGGCCAGGATCCCGGCAGCCCAACGGAAGGCAATGATGGAGCGGGAGGCGATTCTCTCCCAGTTACGTGAAAGGATCGTGGCCTTCGCCGCATCTAGATGGTCGAGGGAGGTGGCCGAGGACCTGGCACAGGAAGTGCTCATCGTCCTGCACGAGAAGTATGCCCAGGTCACGGAGCTGAACGAGCTCCTTCCCCTCTCCTTCCAGATTCTCCGGTTCAAGATGCTGGACTTCCACCGGAAGTCGTTGCGCCGCGGGGAGTATAATCAGGTGGCGATCGAAGATCTCCCTTTGCGGGACCCGAGAGGGAACCCTGGAACGGAGCTCGAACACAAGGAAATGATAGAACAGTTGATCTCGGCCATGACCCGGCTTAGCCCGCGTTGCCGTCAACTGTTCCGCTGGAAGTTGGAAGGAAAGAGTTTCGTCGAGATCCAAGCTCTCTTGGGGCAGCGTTCGATCAACACCATCTATACGTGGGACTTTCGATGCCGCAAACAGCTTCTGGAGCTAATGGGTGGAAGTTGGGAAGGAAGGCTCGGGAGGCATGACTGACCCGCGGAAGACACCGCCGGCTCACCGCCTCGCCGGCGCGCACAAACGTGGCGCTCCTTATTCGTCGCGCCGTGCGCCTCGCAGAGCGCGCACAGAAGAGTAGGAGTGTGTGGTCGGGGTGCCTCCCGTGCTCGCGGAGCGCGCACACAAGAAGGATGGGCCGGGCGGCAGGGCTGCCCGTTGTGCTCGCGCACCGCGCACTCAGGATTTATTGGTTCCGGGCCTCGGTGGATAGAGTGCTCGGTGGACGCGCGCAGTGAAGGCCAGCCCAGCCGCCCGGCTGTGAAAAGAAGGTGGAGGTGTGCCGGGTACCCGTTGCTCTTCTACCTGCAACGGGTGATGACGCGCGCAGTTAGAGGCACCCCGCCACGCACTCTGAGAGAGGAACACAAATGGACAGGTGCTCGCTCGGGCAACGGCGCGTCTTGGCGCGCCCGGGGTGGGCGGGTGAAAATGATGCGCGCAATTGGGGTCAGCCACGCCTCCGGGCCACCGCAAAGTAAGGTGGAGGAGTGCTGGACTTCGGCCTTTGAGGGAGAGGGAAGGTGAGGAAAAGGGTGCTGTCGCCCTTTTCCTCACCTGGAAGGCTATCCCGCGGTTCGAGAGATACGCTTCACGAAACTCAATATGGATAGGAAGGACCTGGAAAAACTGCTGGGCGGGTACGCGACCAATACGCTGACCGAAGAGGAACGCAAGGCGCTCTTCGAAGCGGCCCTGCGCGACCCGGCGCTCTTTGAAGCCTTGGCGCACGAGCAAGCCCTGAAGGAGCTGCTGGACGACCCCCGCAGCCGGCGTCGGGTGCTGGAGGCACTGGAGCGGGCGGATGCAAAGGCCGAGTGGTCCTGGGTTGCGCTCGTGGCAACCTGGTTTCGACGCCCGGCCAATCTGGCACTCGCCGGCAGTCTGGGCGTGGCTGTGCTGGCAGTCGTGTCTGTCATCCGCCTCTCCGAGCAAATCAGCCCGCCCGCATCCGAACAGACAGCGACGGCAGACTCCAGAAACACTGCCGAGCCTCCGACTGAACGCTACGAGAGCAAACGCTTCGAGCCAACCCCGCAGGCGGAACCGGCGGCAGAGGCAGACCGCCTCTCTAAGAAATCCTCTCCACCTGCGCCGACGCCCCGACCTCCCGAGCCGGAAGTGAAACTCGAGCGGACGCTGCCCCAACCGGCTCCAAGTTCCAAGCCGGGACAAACGCCGGCCACGCCGCAGGTTCCTCCAGCGCGGCAGGAATTCGCTCCCGCCCCGCAAGCGGCCAGACCCGAGGCGAAGAAGCCGGCAATGCCAGAGGACGAGCCCAGAGTGGCGCAGGCGCCATCGGCCGGAGTCCCGACACCAGGAGAGCCGCCACAGCAGATGGCGCGCCTGCAGGCCTCGGTGGCCCAGACGTCCGAAAGTGGAAAGGCCCGTGAGCTGTTTTACGCGCAAGCCGGGGGGCCGGAATCTCGTGAAGGCCGCGTGGCGGAGCAACAGGAGCGCGGGATGGTGCAGAGCGAGAAGCAGAAGTCCCGAGATGTTCTGAAAGATGTGCCGAAAGAGGAGACGGAAAGTTCGGTCCGGGCCTTTGGGGAGCCAGTCGGCGCCTTCGCGCCCATGAAAGCCTTAGCCCAACCAATGGGCCTGCGCTACAGCATCCTCAGGCGCGGATCAGACGGCCGCTATTCCGAGGTGGATCCGGTCACTGCGTTTGGCGCCGGCGATGCCCTGCGCCTGACGGTCGAAGTCAACGAACCCGGCTATCTCTATATTCTGAAGCAGGACCCGGCCGGGAAATGGACCATGCTGTTCCCGACGGCGGCACCGGGTACCAAAACAGACGGCCTCGACGCCAAGGTACTGGCTCGAACCCGCTATCTGATCCCAGCCACCGGAGCATTGAGTCTTGAGGGAACACCGGGTCCGACGCCCCTGCTCATTGTCTTTGCACGCGAGCCACAGCCTGAGTTTCGGACCATCGTGCCCGGACGGAAACCTGATGCAGACGTCGCCGGCAAGAGTCCGGCCCAACTCGGCGCGCTGGCGAACCGCGCCCGCACCGACGCCGGCAGTCGGAGCCTCCTCGTTGATAAGGTCGAGCCGACCCAGCCGGGCGCGCCGAACGAACAAGCCGTGTATGTCGTCAATCCCTCCTCCGACCCTGCCTCCCGCCTCGTGCTCGAAATACCTGTGACTGTTCGATAACTGAGTGTCAATGTCCCACGAGACGGGTGAGGGCTAACAGGCCCATCCGCTGGACGTGCGATGGCGGTATCTTGTGAGCACGCGTGGAAAAGGTTCCGGCTGGGTGGCTGACCGCCGCGAACGAGTCATTTCATGAGGCGGTCAGCGAGGCTGGCGTTGGCGAAACGAAGGACGGCTTGGCTTGGAACCTACTTGGCGACCTGTCTTACGACCTGCTTCCCTTCCTGCGTCGACTTCCAGATCATCAGCAAGCCGGCGAGGGCCAGAAGGACCGCCACCATCGGTCGCTCGTCGCCAAACAGGCTCATGATGGCAAACTCGAGCCCCACAACGGGCAGCACGAACGTGCCGACTCCGAGAATAAGAAAAGTGACTCCCCAACTTTTCATGGTCAATCCCCCCCTCTGAGAACCGCCGAGGACCCCTTCGTTGCCGAGGGCGACCGGCCCAAGTGCAACCGCTCGAAGGCAAGTTTACCGCCAAGCTGAGCCCTGTCAAATGTCGAAGTAATTTCTGGTTTTTTAAGAATCTCCTCTGCCTGAGACCCCATATAAATCCCATAAAGATGCGGGCAACCTGCTCGCCAGGGTCGGCAGGACCGTGCAAGAACAGGACAAGCCTGCCTGAAAGGATTGCCTGCCTCGGGGCATGTCATCGCTGAGGAGGCATTCAGCCCCCTCTGATAAGGAGGGAAGCCATGAAGCACGGGGAAGCTCTTCACCAACGGTCTGTCCGTCTCTCAGTCCTGGCTGCGGCGATCGCTGCAGCCCTTGTCTCCGCCTGGCCCGGCGTGACGCCGGCCAGCCGGCTCGCCGCACCTGAACGGCCGATGCCGGCATCGGCTATGCCGGTGACGCAGGGCTCGCTGATCACCCTCGATGAGCAAGGCCAGCCGAGCACCTTCTGCCCGCTGAAACATACCGAGGTGAAAGTCGAGATCACCGGGTTTCTGGCGCGCACCCACGTGACCCAGCACTTCGAGAATCCCTTCCAGGACAAGATCGAGGCCGTCTACACCTTCCCCCTCCCCCAGCGGGCCGCCGTAGATGACATGACTCTGACGGTGGGCGAACGCGTCGTGAAGGCGAAGATCAAGCGCCGGGAGGAAGCCCAGGCCATCTACGAGGCCGCACGGACGGCGGGACATGTCGCAGGTCTGCTGGATCAGGAACGGCCCAACATCTTCACCCAGTCAGTCGCGAACATCATGCCCGGCGAAAAAGTGACGATCACGATCAGCTACGTCGAGATACTCACCTACGAGGACGGCTCCTACGGGCTGGTCTTCCCAATGGTCGTCGGACCCCGGTACATCCCCGGCCAGCCGACCGGGAAGCAGGGCGGAGGCTGGGCCCCCGATACGGACCGGGTCCCGGACGCTTCGCGCATCACGCCACCGGTGGTAAAGGAAGGCACCCGCGCCGGGCACGACATCTCCCTGGAGGTAGCCCTCGACGCCGGCGTTCCGATCGAGAGCCTGGCATCGCCAAGCCATGCGATCAGCGTCGAACGAGCGGGCACCGACCGGGCGGTGGTGCGGCTCCAGAACAAAGCCGTGATTCCCAACAAGGATTTCATCCTCACGTACGATGTCGCAGGCCGCAAGATCGAAGACGCCGTGCTGACCCACCGCAACGGCCAACATGGACAGGCCGGCTTCTTCACGCTGATCCTGCAACCGCCGGACCGCGTGTCGCCGGCGGAGGTGATGCCGAAAGAGCTGGTCTTCGTGCTGGACACCTCCGGCTCCATGTCCGGCTTCCCGATCGAGAAGGCCAAGGAGACGATGAAGCTGGCGCTCGAGGGCCTCTACCCGCAGGACACCTTCAACCTCATCACCTTCTCAGGCGATACCCACATCTTGTTTCCTCAGCCGGTGCCGGCCACCAAGGAGAATCTCCAGAAGGCGCAAGCGTTCCTCCAGTCCCGCGCCGGCGGCGGGGGGACCGAGATGATGAAGGCGATCCGGGCCGCTCTGGATCCCTCAGACTCGCAGGGCCATGTCCGGATCGTCTGTTTCATGACGGATGGGTACGTGGGCAACGATCTGGAGATCATCGCCGAGGTGCAACGGCATCCAAACGCGCGAGTCTTCTCGTTCGGCATCGGGAGCTCGGTCAATCGCTTCCTGCTGGATAAGATGGCGGAGTACGGACGCGGCGAGGTCGAGTACGTGGGCCTCAAGGACGACGGCTCGGCAGCCGCCAAGCGCTTCCACGAGCGGGTCCGGAACCCGCTGCTGACGGATATCACGGTGGACTGGGGGCGCCTCAGCGTGGCGGATGTGTATCCCACGCGCCTCCCGGATCTGTTCAGCGCCAAGCCGGTGGTCCTCACCGGCCGCTATACGTCGGCCGCCAAGGGCGTCATTCGCCTGCGCGGCAAAATGGCGGGACGAGAGGTCACTCGTGAAATTCAGGTGGATCTGCCGGGCTCGGAGCCCCGGCACCAGGTCCTGGCCACACTCTGGGCCCGGACCCGGATTGACGACCTGATGGGACAGGACTTGAACGGTCTTCAACGCGGCACCACACGCACCGAGGTGCGGGAAGCGATCACGCAATTGGGGCTCGACTACCGCTTAATGACCCAGTTCACCTCGTTTGTCGCCGTCGAAGAGATCACGATCACGGACGGGGGCCAGCCCCGCCGCATCGACGTGCCGGTCGAGATGCCCGAAGGCGTCAGTTACGAAGGCGTCTTCGGTCGTGGAGATCGTGGAGAGGTGGATTCCTTCGACGGCCGATTCAGCGCCTTGGGTGCACCCAAAGCCGCGTCGGAGCCTCTCCGCCTGTTCCGGGACAGCGCCATCGGCAAACGCGGACCTGTCGCGTCCAATCAGTTGCCGAGTATCGAAAGCGTGGAGCAAAAGTCCGGGCTTTCTGGCCAGCTGGAGGGTCCGAGACCGAACGCGGCGAAGCTGCACTCCGCGCTGGCGGCCGTGGCGGAACGGCTCAAGAACAAGCGCACGGCACCCACTGCCGAGGAAGCTCAGTTCGTGAAGAACGGCAAGGCTGAGATTCAGGTCTGGCTCCTGGATGCGTCGTCGGAGACGATGGAGCAGCTCAAGAAGCTCGGCTTCGAGTTGCTAGTCCAGCCCAAGAGCGCGAAGCTCGTCATCGGCCGCCTGCCGATCGACAAGCTGGCCGCGCTGGTCGAGCTGAAAGCCGTGCGGTACGTCGCACCGTCACACATCACCTCCTAGCCCTCGTCTGCGATCAGGGTGGCAAGGCCTGCGCGAAAACTCAGGCCTTGCCGCCCTCCAGCCCGGCATCAAGCCCACCAAAAAGGGCCTCCTCATACCGGCGTCTGAGGTAGTCTGGCCTGCCGACGGCTATGGCCGACTTACGCTGTTTGTTTGACCTTTCAGCATGGTTTCGACATGATAGCAAGGCACTTGGAAGCCCCTGATGCGGGAACCGTCTCTCACAGACCGGCAGTCGAGACATCCCCTACGTGGGCTCCTGATCGCCCAATTCTGCGGCGCCTTTAACGACAACGCATGGAAGCTCATGGTGGCCTTGCTGGCGATCGGACAGGTCGCCGCGAGTGTCAGCGGTGGGCCCGCCTTCGAAGCTGCGTCGCAGACCCGCACCACGGTTGCCTTTGTCGTCTTTACCCTTCCCCTGATGCTCGTGTCCCTGGTTGCAGGTGTCGTCGCAGATCGGCTGAGCAAGCGCTCGGTGATCATCGTGATGAAAGCGGTCGAGGTGGCGCTCATGGCGGCCGGCACGGTTGCGCTCCTGATCACGCCCTCGGGCAGCCTGCTTCCTCTCGCCGTGTTGGGACTGATGGGTGTCCATAGCGCGCTCTTCAGCCCCGCCAAGTATGGCATCCTTCCGGAAATCCTTCCGCACGAGCATCTTTCCGCCGGAAACGGCCTGCTGGAGATGTGGACCTTTCTTGCGATTATCGCCGGCACGGCGACGGCGGGCCTTCTCCTCCAGATCGCCGGCACGGCGACCTGGATGGCGGGACTGGCGCTGACCACCGTAGCGGTCGTTGGGTTTGTTGCCTCCTGGGCTGTCCCCCGAGTGGCACCGGCGCGATCGGAAGGCGGCGTGGCCTCGACGGTCGCAGGGGCCTGGGCCGCCGTGCGGAGCGAACGCGTGCTCCGGCTGGCCGTCATCGGTGCGGTCTTCTTCTGGGTCATTGCCAGCCTGACCGGCCAGGACATGCTGATCTACACGAAGGCGGTGCTCGGGCTCTCCGATGCCCTGTCGGGGATACCGATGGCCGTGCTTGCCATCGGGGTTGGGGCAGGAGCGATGCTCGCCGGCAAGCTGTCGGCCTCGAAGGTTGAATACGGCCTCATTCCACTCGGCGCGATCGGCCTAGCCGGTGCGCTCCTGCTGCTCGGCGCACTCGCGCCGAAGCTGGCCGGGACTCTTGTCCTCATGGGGACACTTGGCGTGGCCAGCGGGCTACTTGTCGTTCCGCTCAACTCGCTCATCCAGTGGCGATCACCGGAGGATCGGCGCGGGTCGGTCATTGCGCTGTGCAATACCTTTATATATGGAGGGATCCTTGCCAGTTCGCTCGGCGCCAGCGCCCTCGCTGAGATGGGATTCTCCACCACAGGCATCCTGATGGCGGCCGGGGCGGCGACCGTTGCCGGCACAGCCTGGGCCCTCTGGCTCTTGCCTGATGCATTCCTTCGTCTGGCGTTGATCCTGCTCACACACACCTTCTACCGGCTGACGGTCGCCGGACGGGCGCACGTCCCTGAGAAGGGCGGCGCGCTGCTCGTGCCGAATCATGTGTCCTTCATCGACGGGTTCCTTTTGATTGCCAGCCTGGATCGTCCGGTTCGCTTCATCGTGGATGCTGAATACTTCCACCACCCAGTTCTGCGACCGTTCATGAAGGCGCTGGGCGCGATTCCGATCTCAAGCTCAGAGGGCCCACGGGTGGTCCTGCGCGCGCTCCGCGACGCGGGACGCTACTTGGACCAGGGAGAGCTCGTCTGCATTTTCCCGGAGGGACAGATCACCCGGACCGGAATGATGCTGCCGTTCCGCCGCGGGTTCGAGCGCCTCCTCAAAGGGCGCCGCGTCCCGATCATCCCGGTCCACCTGGACCGTGTCTGGGGAAGCATCTTCAGCTATGCAGGCGGGCGTTTTGTGTGGAAGCGGCCGGAGCGGATTCCCTATCCCGTGTCCACCTCGTTCGGCGCCCCCCTACCACCCGACACCCCGATTTCCGAGGTGCGGCAGGCAGTCCAGGGCTTGGGGGAGGCCTCGTGGGCCTTTCGAAAGACGGACCGCCGCCCGCTGCATCACTCCTTCGTCCGGACGATGCGGCGGCGTCCCTTCCGCGTGGCGTTCGCCGACGCGACGCGCCCGCGAGTCTCCCGCTTGCAGGCGCTCACCGGCGCGGTCGTCCTGGCCCGCGCGCTCGCCCCCCACTGGAAAGGACAGGGGTTCGTCGGCATCCTCCTGCCACCGAGCGTCGCGGGCGCGCTGGCGAACGTGGCGGCGAGCCTCTCCGGACGAACCAGCGTCAACTTCAACTACACGGCCGGACGGGCCGGGATGGAGTCCGCCGCACGCCAGGCCGGGCTCCGTACGGTGGTGACGAGCCGGGCGTTTGTTGACAAGGCCAAGCTCGAGCTCCCGGAGGGCGTCACACCGCTCTGGCTGGAGGACCTGGGGGCTTCCATACGCCGGCACACCCGGCTCGGGGCCTTGTTCCTCTCGCTCCTGGCTCCGGTCCGGCTGCTGGAGCGGGCGTGCGGGGCGAGCCGCCGTCCCACCATGGACGACGTGGCCACTGTGATCTTCAGCAGCGGGAGCACCGGCGAACCGAAGGGCGTCATGTTGACGCACCACAATATTGACACCAACGTGCAGGCCGTGGCCCAGGTCTTCCCCATCAGACCGGACGACCGGCTGGTGGGCATTCTCCCCTTCTTTCACTCCTTCGGCTACCTGGCCTGCCTGTGGCTGGCGGCGACTCACGGGATGGGCGTGGTCTTCCATCCGACTCCGCTCGACGCCGGGGCAATCGGGGACTTGGTGTACCGGCATCGGGCGACCTTGTTGATCGCCACGCCCACCTTCCTGCAACTGTACCTGCGACGCTGCACGCCCGAGCAGTTCGGGTCTCTCCGCGCCGTGCTGAGCGGAGCGGAGAAGCTGCCGGAAAGACTCGCGCAGGCGTTCCAGGATCGGTTCGGCATTGCGCCGCTGGAGGGCTATGGCACCACCGAGTGCTCTCCGGTGATCGCCGTCAATGGACCTGACTTTCGTGCCCCGGGCTTCTACCAGGCCGGAGCCCGACGCGGCACGGTGGGACAACCGCTTCCGTGCATGTCGGTCCGGATCGTGGATCCCGACACGTTCGAGTCGGTCCCGCCCCGCACGCCGGGCCTGCTGCTCGTCCGGGGCACGAATGTCATGCGTGGCTACCTGGGGCGCGACGATCTGACCGCCAAGGCCATGCGTGACGGGTGGTACATCACCGGGGACATGGCCGTGCTGGACGAAGACGGATTCCTTCGGATTACGGACCGCCTGTCGCGCTTCTCCAAGATCGGGGGCGAGATGGTCCCCCACGGTCGCGTCGAAGAGGCCCTGCAGGAGGCGGCCGGTTCCGACCTTCAGGTCTTTGCCGTCACCGCCGTCCCTGACGAGCGCAAGGGCGAGCGCCTGGCAGTGCTGCATACGCTGGATGAGGCGGCGATCCCGGACATCCTGGCCAAGGTCGCGGCGACCGGGCTCCCGAATCTGTTCATCCCGCGGCGGGATCACTTCATCAAGGTCGAGCAGCTTCCCGTGCTCGGCTCCGGAAAGCTGGACCTGCGGGCGGTCAAGCGCATCGCGATGGAACGGCTGCAATCTTCTTCGGAGTTGTGACGATGCCCAGTCTCTACGACTTGAAGTCCGCATTTCAGGATCTCCTGCGCCCATTGACGCGTCTCATGGCCAGGGCTGGCGTCACGCCCAATCAGGTGACGGTGGCCGCCATGGTGCTCTCGTTCGCGGTAGGGGGCATCGTGATGTGGGGGCGCCAGACGCGCTGGGTCCTCTTCCTGATTCCACTGGCCCTCTTCCTGCGGATGGCGGTGAGCACGATCCATGAGATGCTGACGCATGAGTACGACTCGACGAGCAAGCTTGACTCGATCCTCAATGAACTGGGGGATGTGCTGTCGGACATGGCCCTGTATCTGCCGTTCGCCGCGATTCCCGGTGTGTCCGGGATCCTGGTGGTGCCGGTGGTCGTCCTCGCCCTGGTCAGCGAGATGACGGGAGTCCTGGCGGTTCAGATCGGGGCGCAACGGCGTTCTGACGGCCCGATGAGGAAGAGCGATCGCGCCGTCATCTTCAGTCTGCTCGCCCTGATGCTCGGCTTCGGGGCTCAACCCGGGCGCTGGCTGGACGCGGTGCTGGTCCTGATGCTCGCGCTGCTGGTACTGACGATCTTCAATCGGGCGTATCAGGCGCTCAATGAGGCGCCCTGATAGTCTGGGACACAAACTGATCGGCGGCCTCCAGGGCATGCCGAAAGCGACGCGTTATTGGCCGCATGAGCTCAGCCGTCCCGAACAGGTCACTGATTGACTGTCACGTGCATCTCGCGGCGCTCCCCGAGGGAAACAACGGCTGTGTGATCTCGCCGAAGGTCCTTAAGAGCTGGCTATTCCGATTTCTCCTGTGGAAGCACGGCTTACAGGTGCGGCGTCCGATCGAAGCCAATCAGAAGTACGTGGACGATCTCCTGGCAGAGATTCGCGCCTCGCGCTACGTCGGCCGGGCGGTCCTGCTCGGCATGGACGGGGTCTATGACCAAGAGGGCAGGCTGGATTGTGAGGGAACGGATTTCCTCGTCACCAATGACTATGTCTTGGGAGTGGTGTGGGCGTATCCGAAGGAGTTTCTGGCCGGGGTGTCGATCAATCCGCAGCGGCGCGACGCAATCGACGAGCTCGAACGTTGCGCCGACGCGGGGGCGGCCCTGGTGAAGGTCCTACCCAACGCCCAGCAGTTTGACCCGGCCAACCGCCGCTACACGGCATTCTATCGGGCGCTCGCTCGGCGGCGAATCCCGCTGCTCAGCCACGTCGGCTATGAGTTCAGCCTCATCGGTAAAGATCAGTCCGTCGGTGATCCCGCCAAACTGCGGGTCGCCCTGGATGAGGGTGTCACGGTCATCGCCGCCCACGCCTGCAGCTATGGGCTGATGGTCTACGAACCGTTCCACCGGACGTTTCTGGAATTGGTGCGGCAGTATCCGAACTTCTATGCCGACATCTCTGCCTTGACGTTGCCCAACCGGTTCCGGATGCTGCTGCGACTCCGCCGGCACCCGGAGACGCACGACCGGCTCCTGTTCGGAACGGACTATCCGCTCGCGGTCTTCCATCTGGCCTGCTGGGGACGCCTGGGGTTCCGGAGCCTCCGGGAGATCATCGGGACCCGCAACCGCTTCGATCGGCAATACCTCATCTGCAAACGTCTCGGTCTCGGCTTTCGGTCCTTTGACCTCCTCATGCCCCACCGTGGCGGATGAGCGCTCCCGCAGCCGGAGTGCCGGTGCCCATGTCAGGAATAGGCCAGAAGCTTGAATCGGCAACCAGAAAGAGGGAGAATCGTCGTAGATTGTCATGCACAGAGAGGAGGCCTGACCATGAACATCCCAGTCCGAGCCGCCCTTCGTCTGTTCCCTATTGTAGCGCTTGCGTGCGCCTTGTCGGCCTGTACTATGAAAGGTACGGTGAAGGCCACCACGGATCCAACCACCGACATCTTATCCAGCACATCCGGGAAGTCCTGGTTCACCGAAGATGGCCTCGTCAAGGACGAGTACAAGGCCACCGCCTTCGTTGCCTTCAATCTCGAGAACCTCAAACAAGACGCGGCCCGCGGCCAGGGGGAATACCTGCTCTCGCTGGGGACCGTGCTCGGGGTGAAACCGGACGACCAACCGAAGTTTGTCGCCTTCACCCAGGCACACTATTCGATCTTGTTCCCGTCGGACCGGACCAGCCCGAGCGAGACGCTGGCTGTACTCACCCGAGAATGGCCGGCGAGCCGCCGCTGAACGAAGCACCGACCGGTCTCCCATCGCGTGTGTTCGGATCGGCCTGCGCTGGATACAGAGAGACAAGCGGCATGCGCGGTGGCTGATCCATGAGCGCAGCGTCAAGCCCGCAAGGATCCACTGCCGGCACGCCCACAGGGCGACTGCCGTTTCTTGCCAAGACCTTTCTCCGCTCGACCCTGCTGATTCTTCTCTATTCCGGTCTCGGGCTCGTTGCGTTAGCAGCAGTGGCCTCTACGTATGCCCGAACCCTGTCCGGTCACGGGGCCTGGTCTCTGCTCGGCGGGTGGTCTCTGACGGCGGTGTTCGCAATGGCGGGGCTGATCGGCGGGGCCCTGGCTGGCGCCCTCACGGCTGCGACACGCACGTTCGCAGCCTTCGAGCGCGCGCTGCGTGAATGGCTCGAGCGGCTTCCAGCTAGCCTGAGTGAAAGCGGACCTCCGAAGGTGTCCATCGAACAGCTCCGCACCCGGTACGCGGCGACGTTGGATCATTGGGTTACTAATACGATCGGCCGCTTCCGTCTCCCTGGGCTACTCGACCGGCTTCTTCGTTCCCAGCTCCGACAGGCTATCCTGGAGGACTTCGTCACAGATTGCGAGCGGCGAGGCCTGGCCACGGCCGGAGCTCAGGAGTTCCGCGGCTGGTTGCTCGTCAGAGGGCTCGACCTGGCCGCGACGCCCGTCCGCGAGCAGTTGCACTGGTGGCGGATCCTGATTATCGGCGTCATGGGTCTCCTTGCTGCAGGTGCACTGATCCTGGCCTACCTGAATGGGTAAGGTGAACGACCGGTCAACGCAAAGAGGTACCACACTGAGTAAGATCCTTCTTACGCATGGAAGGTTGCTGGCCAGCGCGGCTCTCACCAGCCTGCTTGTAGCGCCTCCCAACGCCCTGGGCGCCTGGGCCACAGGAGAGGTTCTGGTTGATTATGGTATCGACCTGCGTGAAGCGGAGACGGCCGTCATCGTAGACAAGGGAGAGATTGGAGAATCCTTCGATGCGGAAGTCACTTGGCGCGTTAATCCGAGCGACTGCCTCCTGAAGTTTGTCCAGGCAGGCGATGGTGACGGCCCGGCTGACTTGAAAGCCCTCCCCGACGATCGTGCTTTCGGTAGAAGCCCTGCGCATGCCCTCCTGTCCAAGCTCAAGGCCTTGCTCATGACCGCCCAACCGGGACACGAGTGCCACCTTGGTGCCGACCCCGCCGATTTCGTGTCGGTCGCAAGACAGGCCGGCCAGACGCCATCTCCGGCCGTCCGCGCCTCACAGCCAACGATCGGGGCGACGGTCGTGGTGCGCCGGGCGACCACCTTCTTTACTCCCGGCCGGGTGACAATCAAGACGGGCGAGCGAGTGATCTGGATCTACGCTGACGGCGCGAAAGAGCCGCACACAGTGACGAGTGGAGGATGTCCGGCTCAGGATTGTTCCGGAGGAGGGAAAGAATTCAATAGCGGCGTCACGTTGACCAAGCCCGGGGACACCTTCGCACACACCTTCACGAGACCTGGCACCTTCGAGTATCACTGCGAGCTCCACACAAGTAACATGCGGGGCACGGTGACGGTGAACCCGTGAACGGACGGTGCCGCGGCTTACGATTGACGACGGATGCCCCGCGGCAGGTCTGCTGAGGAGAAGGCCTCACGGTGAGGCTCCTCACGCAAGGCGCCGGAGCGGATCGGGAGGCCATCGCGGAAGATCAGGTAGTTGCTCGGGACGGCCGGCACGCGTGGGCCCGGGAGAATGATGCCGACGAGGTTCAAGGGGTCGGCGGCTGAGACCCTGATCTCCGCGGACGCTCCAAGCGCCGCCGCTTTGCGCATCGCGCGCAGGGATTCCACCGCCTCCGCGAGTGCGAATTGCTCGCCGGTAAAGCCGCTGACGAAGCGCCCGCCCCGGACCTCCCCCCGCAACTCCATCCGCCGGTATTGGACCAACAGGTCGCGCCACGCCAGGGTTAGCGACTCCCGTCCGAGCAGGTCACGGAAGACCACGCCATAGCGGCGGAGTAACTGGCGAGCCACGGCTTCCGTCGCGGTGGCGCGTGACTCGTGACGGGTGACGGGCAAGACCTCTGAGCTGAGAGCCGGGCGCAGGAGCGACCACCGGCCGGTGCCATGACGAGGACGTCGCGTCCGCGCACGGCCCTCCGCACGCCGGCGTCGGGGGTCCAGCAACGCCCGCAGATTATCGAACCCATCCGCCGTCACCAGCCCCGCCGCGACAAGTTCCCAGAGTCCATCTTCCACCTCGGATGGAAGATGCCCGGTCCCCCTCACCAGGTCGGCGAAGAAGCTGGCGCCTCGCGCCTGCAGCTGCCGGTGGAGATCCTGGGCAATCGAGCTCAGCGCCGTCAGGAGTTCAGCTCCCCGGGGCCCGGCCTCGTCGTCGAAGGCGCTCAGCAGCCACTCGGCGTCTTCTCTTGGAAACAGGGTGAGGGGCGCGATGCTGGTCGGAACGATCCGCCGTACGCGACGGGAGTCGGCGTCACTGTCCGATTGAGTTTCCATACGAGGATGCGGGCTGAGCCGACCCCACGCCGCCGCACCGCTCAAGCAGAGACGGTCGAGAAGATCAGGATCGTACTTGGAGATCCGGCTCGGAAGCAGATGCCGCTCCCAGGCGGAGGCGGCCGCTTCGAATCCAGCCAGTTGACGGATCACCTCCAGCAGGCCCGGCTCACCGTGCAAGCGCGACCCGGACGTCACGTGCTGCCACTGGAGTAGAAATCGCATGAAGTCGGCCGCCGTGACCGGCTCGATCTCTCGTCGCAAAATGCCGATGGTCAGGCGGTGGATGCGCGCCAGGAGACGGCGGTCGCACCACTCAATCTCGTGACGCGTGACGCGTGACGCGTGAAGCGTAGGCCGGAAGCGACCGCGGAGGACTAGGCCCTGAGACTCGAGCTTCAGCAGCGCGCCCGTCACATCCTGACCGGGCAGATGCAATCTGGCGGCTAGCTCGACGGCGGTCGTCGGACCGATGCTCTCCATCCAGCCTTGGACGATCGCGCGGATCGCCTCTTCGCGATCCGGCACCGGCTCTGATGCCATCGAATGTACAGTGGGATTGAACTGTGCATCCGGGAAGGCCGCCCCGACAGTCGAAAGACGCTCAGCCGCCACCCATCCTCGGACCTCCTCGCCCTTTTGCATTTTTACTTTTTCATTTTGCATTGTGACAACCGTTGCGCGGCCGGCCTGGATCAACGCCGGCAAGTGGACCGCCCAGCCCTGTCCCTCGTCCTCCGGTACCCAGATCAACGTCAGCAGCGCGTCATGCAGCTCATCCGGATCACGAACGACCGGCCAGGCTTCTTCCGCCACTTCTGCGATGGCCCCGGGCGACAAGGCGCCGACGTCGCCGGCCAGCTCCGGTGGCAGGCTGCGGCGCATCTCGACGGCGCGTGCCCGGCGCTCCTCCAGCGGCGCATCGTCCAAGTACGCGTAGGGATTGGCATTCAGGATCTCATGACAGAAGGGTGACGGCGCCGGCGTGTCCAAAGCCAGGCATCGGACCTCCCCACGCTCGATCCTGCGCAACAAGGCCGTGAGCCCGTCCAGGTCCATCGCCTCGGTGAGACAGTCTCGAATTGTCTCCTGCACGAGCGGATGGTCCGGCACCTCCCGATCTCCCGGATCTGCACGATGATTGTCCTGGCAGGCCAGTGCAGCGGGGAACACCGCCGCCAGGAGATCCTCTGCGCGCATCCGCTGGATCTGCGGCGGGACCCGGCGCCCGTTGGCGAACCGAAGCAGCGCCAGCGCGCGGGAGGCGTTCCAGCGCCAGCGGCTGACAAACATCGGCGCGGCCAGCACGGCCTGGACCAAGACCGCCCGGACCGTCTCGGCGTTCAGAAATCCGAAGACCGACTCCAACGGGAAGCTGTGCCGCTCGCCCAATGAGATCACGATCCCTTCGTCCGTGGCCGCAGCCTGGAGCTCGAAGTCAAACGTCACGCAGAATCGCTTGCGGAGCGCGAGGCCCCAGGCTCGGTTCAGGCGGCCGCCGAACGGCGCGTGCAGGACCAGTTGCATGCCGCCGCCTTCGTCGAAAAACCGCTCCGCAATAATGGTCTCCTGGGTCGGCACGGAACCCAGCACCGCGCGGCCCGCCGCCACGTATGCCACTGCCTGTTCCGCCCCGCGGCGGTCCAGACCGCATTCGGATTGAAGCCAGGTGACAGGTGACGCGTGATGCGTGATGGGTGAAAGGGAAGGATTGGTCTCCTCTGACTGAAGAAGTCGGTCGATCTCGGCCCGGATCGCGGCCACCTCGGCGGACAGCTCGGCCGTGCGCGATGGCGCCTCGCCCCGCCAGAAGGGAATCGTGGGTGGCGCGCCATGGGCATCCTCCACCCGGACTTTCCCGGTCTCAACGCCGCGGATGCGCCAGGATGAGTTCCCGAGCAACATGATGTCGCCGGCCAGACTTTCCACCGCGAAATCTTCGTCCACCGACCCCACCACCGTGCCATCCGGCTCAGCGACGACCGCATAGCTGGCGGTATCCGGAATGGCCCCGCCCGAGGTGATGGCCGCCAGGCGGGCACCGCGCCGCGCGCGAATGCGCCGATTGATTCGGTCGTGATGCAGGTACGCCCGCCCGCGTCCGCGGCTCGTGGCAATTCCGTCGGCCAGCATCCGGACCACCGCGTCGAAGTCGCGCCGATCAAGGCTACGGTAGGGGTAGGCCCGCCGGCACAGATCAAACAGCTCGTCTTCCCCCCATTCCTGCGTCGCGGCTTCCGCGACGAGCTGCTGGGCCAGGATATCCAAGGGAGCCGGCGGCACCTCAACGCGGTCCAGGATGCCTGACCGGACCGCACGAACCAGCGCCGCGCACTCGATCAACTCGTCGCGAGTCGTCGCGAACAGGCGCCCTTTCGGCATGGCCCCGATCCAGTGGCCCGATCGCCCCACCCGCTGCAGACACGTCGAGATCGCGCGCGGCGAGCCGATCTGACAGACCAGATCGACAGTGCCCACGTCAATGCCGAGCTCCAGTGAGGCCGTCGCCACCACCACCCGGGTCTGCC
Organism: Nitrospirota bacterium; assembly: GCA_020027965.1. Taxonomy (GTDB): domain Bacteria; phylum Nitrospirota; class Nitrospiria; order Nitrospirales; family Nitrospiraceae; genus JAHRHE01. The sequence goes on from JAHRHE010000003.1 coordinate 23,405, forward strand.
CGCGTTTCAGCCGCTCCTCGGCGGAGAGGCGAAGTTGCCGCGACAGACTCCCGTGGTGGGTCGCCACCACTTGCTCGCCCAAACGCTCTTCAAGATGGTGCGCGACCCGCTCAGCCAGCCGTCTGGTGTTGACGAAGACCAGGGTGGACCGATGCTCCCGCACGAGCTCGGCGAGGCGACCATAGAGGTCGCTCCAGATCGCGTTCGTGGCCACGGCCCCTAGCTCGTCTTTCGGGACCTCCACCATGAGCTCCATCTCGCGCCGGTGGCCGATATCGATGATGCGTGACGCGTGACGCGTCCCTCGATCCGCCTCGGGACCCTGAGGCGCCCGAAGGGTGACGCGTGACGCGCCGATAAGGAATTCCGCGATGGTTTCGATGGGCCGTTGGGTCGCCGACAGACCGATCCGCACCGGCTTGGAGATCGCCACCGCATCCAGGCGCTCAAGCGACAGCGCCAGATGCGCGCCACGCTTGTTCGGGGCCACGGCGTGAATTTCGTCCACGATCACGGTCCGGACGTCACGCAGGATCTCTCGGCTCTTCCGAGCAGTGAGCAGGAGATAGAGCGACTCCGGGGTCGTGATCAGGATGTGGGGCGGACGCCGGAGCATGAGCTGCCGGTCCCAGGCCGGGGTATCGCCGGTCCGAACCGTGACGCGGAGTTCCGGCATCAAGAGCCCGGCCGCGAGGGCCGCCTCGGCGATCTCCGCCAGCGGCTCTTGCAGGTTCTTCTGGACGTCGTTGCTGAGCGCCTTCAGCGGGGAGACATAGAGGATGTGCGTGCGGTCTTCCAGCTCGCGGGCGAGCGCCTGCTGAAACAGCCTGTCAATACACGACAAGAATGCCGCAAGGGTCTTCCCGGAACCGGTGGGCGCAGCGATCAGCGTATCGGCGCCGGACGCGATCGCCGGCCAGCTCCGGGCTTGCACCTCGGTGGGCGACCCGAAGCGTCGTCGGAACCAGGCGGTAATGATGGGATGAAATAGGGACAGGGGCACGCTCCCCCCGGCAAACTGGAGGCCTGCGCTCAGAGTGCGGGATGCCTGCCTGAGGAGACGAACGGCCGCATGGTAGCTGCATGAGCCGCAAGGGTCCCGCTGAGCTGACGGAGGTGGTCCCCGTCACTCTTGCGTATCTCGAGAAACTTCAGTCCAACCTTGTTTCCGTTGACAGACCGCACTACCGCGGCACCCACCTCGATGGGGAGGTTGCTCGGGGTCGGGGGGATCTGCAAATGCAGCACGAGTCCTCGCCGCAACAGGCGGTCGCTCTCGATGCCGCATCCGTTGATGGACAGATCGACTACCGTGCCTGCTCCCCGGACGTCTTCCGACGGATCCACCGAGTGGAACGCCACCGGCAGCCGAGTCGGAAGGCGCCTGTATTCCCGATGCGGGCTACGATGCACTCGCCTGTAGAGTGCGAGAAACCGATGGTCACAGAGTTGGCAGCGAAAGGGGAAGATCAGGATGAGGGAGAGCAGGTGCTCAAGCGGTCCGCGCCGGTGGGATCGGCGAACAAATTCTTTCCCGCACTTCGAGCAGCGTAGCATAGCGGCCCACCTGAAGTTCGGCCTGTGGCTCCGTCCGGTCAAGGTCCCGGCCCGACCGCGCCCTGACGGGGGCAGTATACCAGAACCGCGGCAGGCTTTGCACGGGTGTTGCCGCCCCAGTCTCCCTCTCTGGGAACTCGAGCCCATGACGGACCAGCCCCGAGCCTGCACCTCGGTGGGCGAGTCAAAGCGTCGTCGGAACCTCCCGGCAATGATCGGTGGAAGGGTTCTTGACCAGGATACTCCGGAGGAAGGCAATATAGGAAGGCAATAAAGGACGGCCGCGCGATGATTCAGGCCGGCGAGGCTTCTCCACCGCCTGACTGGACGGACGAGGTAAACTGTGCGGCCGGTGCACCCGCGCTGAGCAGTTTTTCCTTCAGGCGCCCGAGCTTGATCTCATCCTCCTTCTGTATCTCCAGAAACTCGATACCCGCCCGCTTGTCCTGAACGGATCGCACCACCGCGGATTGGATTGCGATTTGCCCCTCGCGGTCACCGGTCCGAAGCTCCAGACGCAGGGCCGCGCCCGGCTTCAACGGCGGATCGCTTTCCAGGCGACACCCCCGGATCGACAGATTGAGCGTCATCCCCTCCCCGCGGATCTGCTCGGATGCATTGACGGCGCCATAGGACACCGGAAGGCGGATCGGTACCCTGACGTACTCTCGGATAGGGACATGGTGGATCGTTCCGGAGAACGCGAGAAAGCGCTGGGTGCAGAGCTGGCATCGAAAGGGAAAGAGCAGGAAAAGGGACAGCAGGTGCTCGACGACTCCACGTTGTCTGGACCGCCGAACAAATTGCTTCTCACATTGTGGGCACGTCAGCATCGCTCTCCATATCCTCCACGGAGACCGCGTGGCGCGCGACGCGGCTCTGGACCGCGAAAATCCCGAGGATTATACCCTAAGCATAGCACGATCGGACCGATTTTGGCGACTATCCTTCGGGATTTCTTTCGAGCTCGGACGGGCTACAATGGCGAGGAAGTTGCTCCCTGTCGGCTTGCTCACTAGTCGCCGGCCAGCTCGTTCAATATCGGAGCAGCAAGAGCACCGAGAGGCACACCATCAGGTTATTCACCGCGTGAGCCAGCATGCCGGGAAGCAAGCTGCCGGTCTTCTCATAGGCCCAGGCCCAGATCACTCCGCTCCAGAAGACGCCAGCGAACCCCAACAGGCCGTAGCCATGGGCGATGGCAAAGATCGCCGAGCTGATCACGGCGGCCGTGCCCCACCGGAACTTCCGCCTGAGCGTGCCGAACAGCAGCCCGCGAAAGACCAGTTCCTCGAAGGTCGGCGCCAGCACGACGTATTGCAGAATAGTGAGCGCCACGATACCCGGGCTTCCCCAGACCAGATCGCTGTCAAACCATTCGGTCCAGTGGTCGGACAGATCGAACTGGTCGGCGGCCAGCCCGATCCCCCATTCTCCGACCAGCCCGGCGGCCACCACCGCCACCACCGCCAGTCCCAACCGTCCCCAGGCCCCGGCGAGTGGCCACAGACCAAGGCCCGATCGCAATCCCGGCGTCTCTCCACCGAACAAGTACCGATGGGCCAGCAGGAGCACCGGCAGGTTGGCGAGCGGAATCGAGATGGCCGCCAGCACCGAAGGGGGGAGCTCCACCCACAGGAGAAATCCCAAGGTCAGCACCCCACCGAGCGCCCCGCCTTGCACCAACACGGCCACGCCATCCCATCCTCTCCAGCGCGGCGGGATCGGTGCAGACCCCACCCTGAAGGAGGCCGGCTCCGCATGTCGCCGACTCCACATCCAACGGCACGCCGCGAGGCCGAGCAGGAGCACCCCCCACTCAAGCACCGCGAATGCGCGCGTGCGCCGGACCAAGAGGTCCCCGCGCGCCGTCATCGCGTCACGGGTTCTCGACAGCAGTGCACGGTCACCGCTGCGGGTCGCCACATTGATCGCGAGCCGATCATGGAACCAGCCGGCCGGTACTGTCTCCGCCAGCTCGGCCTGGAAGAGCACCCCGGCTGCCGGATCGAGCCTCGGCTCGAGATACGCTGCCCTGAGCAGGTGCGCCAAGGTCGGATAGGGATCAGGACGGGCGGACCAGGCTTTGGTCTTCTTCCGGACTTCGTCCAGCCGCCCGGCTTCGGCCTGCAAAATAGCCAGTTGGAGGTGGATCAGTGGATGAGGCCGCGCGGCAGCGAGTTCTTCATACCAGGTGATCGCCTGCTTCAGCTCGTCCGGGCCGCTGTCTGTCGTCATCCGGTAGAACCATCGTTCCCAGGCGGGTAGCCGCGTCAGCGCGTCTTCGAGGTCGAGGGTCCGGCCGACCATGAGCGAGAGCGCGCGCTCCGGCGTGGGGACGCGCTCCAAGGGAGGCACCGACAAATGCAGCCACCCATACAGGGTGAGGCAGGCCAGAAGGATCACCGCGGAGAGACCGGTCACGACAGGCGAGAGCTGCGGCCGAAGGGGGCCGCGATCCGGCGGGACGGAATCCAGCGCCGCAGGTGGGGTTGGAAATTCGTCCTGGTCTGTCTCGTACGGATTCATCAACACTGGATTCTCGAAGCGCCGCAGTATACCACTTTTGCCATTCTTCTCAGAACTGCCCACTAGTAGCAGCCGAGGTGATTTCGGTATACTACCCACTCCCAGACTGGGCGCGGCACGCTGCGGTCATGTCGCCTGAGTCACTCCCGACCCGGTATCGGTCTGATGGCTGAACATTACAGCGAGCTCTCGATCCCACACCGGTTGCTGCTTGGTCCAGGACCGAGCCTGGTCCACCCCCGCGTGCTCCGCGCCATCGCCTCTCCCCTGCTCGGGCACCTCGATCCCGCCTTCCTTCAGCTCATGAACGAAATCCAGGAGATGCTACGACACGTCTTCCGGACGCAGAACCCTTTTACGATCGCCGTGTCGGGAACCGGCTCGGCCGGTATGGAGGCCGCGCTGGTGAATCTGACGGAGCCCGGTGATCCGGTGATCGTGGGCATCAACGGCATCTTCGGTGCGAGAATGGCGACGATCGTCGAACGCTGCGGCGGCCGGCTGATCCGGGCGGAGGCGCCCTGGGGTCACATCATCGAACCGGAGACGATCGCGGAGGCGCTCACGAAGACCGGCCCGGTGAAGGCGGTGGCGCTCGTGCATGCCGAAACTTCGACCGGTGTCCACCAACCGTTGGAACGGATCGGCGCGCTGTGCCGGGAGCACGGCGCCCTGTTCATCGTGGACGCGGTCACCTCCCTGGGCGGGCTTCCCGTCGAAGTGGATCGGTGGGGAATTGACGCCTGTTACAGTGGAACCCAGAAGTGCCTGAGCTGTCCGCCTGGGCTGGCGCCGCTCACGTTGAGCGACCGTGCGCTGGCGGTCATCCGGGGGCGCAAAGCGCCCTGTCAGAGCTGGTATCTGGATCTGTCGCTGATCGCGGACTATTGGGCGGAGGGCAAGCGGGCCTATCATCACACTGCCCCCATCTCGATGCTGTACGCGCTGCGGGAAGCGTTGCGTCTCGTCGAGGAGGAGGGACTGGAGGCTCGATTCGCGCGGCACCGGACGAACGGCGACGCGCTGATGGCCGGACTCGGCGCCCTCGGTCTGACGCCCTTCGCGCAAGAAGGCCACCGCCTGCCCAGCCTGCACTGCGTCCTCCTCCCGACCCCCGTGGAAGAGGGCTCGGTCAGAACCGAACTGCTGCAGCGGTTCGGGATCGAGATCGGCGGCGGCCTGGGCGCGCTGCAAGGCAAAGCCTGGCGTATCGGATTGATGGGCGAATCTTCCACGAAGGCCGACGTCCTGAGCCTCCTCAGCGCCCTGGAAGACATCTTTGAGCACCGAGGCTTGATCCGCCGCACGGGGGTCGCCGTGGAGGCCGCCTCCCGCCTTTACTCAAGCCCCACGCTTCAGCGTGGATGACCCTGGTCAGGAGATAAGGAGCGGAGCACGTTCATGAAACATGCTATGGTGTGGGCAAGTGCCCTGATCATGTTCACCGTGGTGGGTCTGGCCGGGTACTGGATCGTTACGTCGCTCCGTAAGGATGCGGGGGCACCCGTGACGATCGCTCCGGAGATGGTGGCCGAGTACGTCCACGCCGTGATCGAGGCCAACCGAACCGTGTACGCGACGGGGGTGGTGGAGAAAATGCAGGAGCGCGGCATCGTGCAGGCGGCAGAACACTGGAAGCAGGAGAACGCCCTGCCGCTCCCGGCTCAGTTCTTGATCGAGACCGGGCGCCTCGTGGCGGAGAAGGGCAGCGGCCTCAAGTACAAGCTTGTCAGCCTCTGGCCGATTTATGTCTGGAACGCGCCGGCCACGGACTTCGAGCGGACAGGCCTTGAAGCGGTGATCAAGAACCCGAATGTACCCTACACGGGATTCGTGCGGCACGGACACGAGCGGTACTTCCAGGCCATCTATGCGGACGTGGCCGTGACCCCGGCGTGCGTCACCTGCCACAACAACCACGCGAACAGCCCCAAGCGGGACTTCAAGCTCAACGATGTCATGGGGGGCATCGTGATCACCATCCCGGTCAGCCCCCAGTAGGGCTACCGGGGTAGCGAGCCAACCGATCGTGTGAGTTGCGTAGGGACGCTTCCTGCCGCCCTGGGATTCTGGCCTCCACGATGAGAATCGTCTTACGACAGATCCGGATGATCGACGGGACCGGGCGCGTCCGGGAACGGGCGACCGTGCTGCTTCAGGACGGCCGCATCGCGGCGGTGGGCGAGGAGAAGGAGGTGCGCGCGCCTCGCGGCGCAGTCACCATTGACGGTCGAGGAATGACCGTCCTGCCCGGCCTGATCGATTGCCACGTGCACCTCTGCCTCGGGAGCGAGCCGGACGTGGTCCGGACGATCCAGGAAGAAGACCCTGCCTTCACGCTCCTGAAAGCCGCCCGATTCGCCCGCCTCACCCTTGAGGCCGGCTTCACCACGGTCCGCGATCTCGGCTTCCGGGATCACTCGATCTTCGCGCTTGTGCGGGCCATCGCGGACGGCCTCGGGGCGGGGCCGCGCATCCTCCCGGCCGGCCTGGTGATTTGCATGACCGGCGGGCATGCCCGCTTCATCGGCCGTGAAGCCGACGGCCCGGCCGAGGTGGTGCAGGCCGTCCGCGAGCAACTGGCCGCCGGCGCAGCGGTGATCAAGTTCATCGCGACCGGTGGGGTCCTCACTCCTGGTACCTCGCCGGAGTCCGCGCAGATGACCCTCGACGAGCTGGCGGCGGGCATGGCGGAAGCCCGTCAGGCGGGCCGGCGCATCGCCGCGCACGCGCACGGCGCCGAAGGGATGAAAAACGCCGTCCGCGCCGGCGCGCATTCGATCGAGCACGCGACCCTCATGGACGACAAGGCCGCCGACCTGATGCGCGCGCACGGCGTCTTCATGGTCCCGACCCTCTCGGCGCTCGCCACGACCGCCGACTGCCGCGGGGCGTGCGGCGTTCCGGAGACGGCCTTGCAGAAGGCGCGGGCGTTGCGACCCCGGCATGAAGCCAGTTTCAAGAAGGCCTACCGGTCCGGGATTCCCATCGCCATGGGCACGGACGCGGGCACGCCGTTCAATGAGCACGGAGCAAACGCGCAGGAATTGGAGCGGATGGTCGCGCTGGGGATGAGCCCGATGGACGCCCTCGTGGCCGCCACCAGCTCGGCCGCCCGGCTGCTCGGGATCAATCAAGAGGTGGGGACCATCGAGGTAGGCAAGGTCGCGGACCTGCTTGTCGTCAGCGGCAACCCGCTCAGGAACATCGGCTTGCTGCGCAACAAGGACCGGATCGCCGGCGTCATGCAGGCAGGCCGGTTTGTTTCCGGAGAGTTGGCGACGGGAAAACCGCCAATGGCTGATGGTTAATGGTTGATGGGGAATGCCGGCATTGACCATTAACCATGGACCATTGACCATTCTTCATCGTCTGGCATAGAACAGCTCCAAGGCATCCCGGTAGCCGTTCAGCCGGCCGCGCTGGTAGGCCTCCTGGAGGCGCTCCTTCACCTCCTTGAGGCGCTGCTCGTCCTCTTTTTTGGCGACCCGCTGGGAGATCATCATCAGGAGGGCCACGTCCAGCACCCGCTTCTTCTTGGTCTCCATCTCCGGAGTCACGAACTCGTGCAGGACTTCCGCCGCGCGCGAGGCCACCACAGTCTCCTGAAACGTGTCGTACCCCTGCCGTTCGACGGTGCGGGCCCGGATCTTCGCCAGTTCGGCCTTGACCCGTGAGACGTTCTGGACCAGAGCCGCAAACACCTCTTTGCGTCCTTCATCAGCGAGCTTCCGCTCCATCTCCTCGAGAATAACGGCGGGATCCGGCGCGGACTCCCGGGGCTCATCCCCCCAGCGCAGACGTTCGAAGGTCCGTCGCTTGTCCGGGTCCCCGATGATCTCGTAGGCGGCGTTGATCTCGCGGATCTTCGCCTCGGCTTCCGTATTGCTCGGATTCCGGTCCGGGTGGTACTGGAAGACGAGCTTCCGGTAGGCCTTCTTAATGTCCTCGTCGGAAGCTTCTCTCGAGACGCCGAGCGTGTCGTAGTAGTCCAACCGCGCCATGGGGTCCGACTATAGCATCGGGTCGGAAGCCCCGCAACGGGCGCTTGACACCGGGCTGAAACCTGCCTAGCCTGGCACCCCATTGTGCCCGAACAGCCTGTCATGCCTGCGCACTCCTGGCGTCACGGCGTCACCCGCTACCAGTGGCTGGTGCTGTTCGTGGCCTGGCTCGGGTGGGTCTTTGATTCCATGGATGCGACGATCTATGCACTCGTGCTCCATCCCGCCCTCGAAGATCTCCTCCGGCTCTCCGCAGCCGCCGGGACAGCCGGCCAGCAGAGCAGCGGCCCGGAGGCGATCGGCCCGGAGGTCATCGGCCCGGAGGTCATCGGCCCGGAGGTCATCGGATGGTACGGCGGGATCATCTTTTCCATCTTCCTGATCGGCTGGGCGATCGGCGGCGTACTATTCGGGGTGGCGGCGGACCGCCTCGGACGCACGAAGACGCTGATCATCACGATCCTCACGTACTCGGTCTTCACGGGCCTGGCCGCCCTGTCGCAGGACTGGTGGCACCTGGCGATCTATCGGTTCCTGACCGCGCTGGGAATCGGCGGGGAATGGGCGGCCGGCGCGTCAATCGTGGCGGAGGCCTGGCCCGAAGACAAGCGGGCCAAGGCGGCGGGGATTCTCCAATCGGCCTGGGCGGTGGGCTTTTTCCTCGCCGCCACCTTCAACTTGCTGCTGCGTGGATACGGCTGGCGGGCCCTGTTCCTGGTCGGCGTGATTCCGGCGCTCGTGGCCTTGCTGGTCCGCCTCTGGGTGAAGGAACCTGACCGGTGGGTGAAAGTCCACGCGGAAGAGCAGCGATCCGGGAGGACGCATCAGCTCAGGCTCTGGGAGTTGTTCCAGCGTCCCCTCCGGCGCTCGACCCTGGTCGGGTCAGGGCTCGCCTTTGTCGCCGTGTTCGGACTCTGGGGCGCGACCAACTGGACCCCGACGCTGATTGCGGCCTTGCCCGACATGCAGGGGCTGGGCCGCGCCACGTTGTCGAGTGCCATGAGCTATGCGATCATGGCGCTCAACGCCGGGGCTCTCCTGGGCTATCTGAGCTTCGGTCCCCTGGCAGAGCGATTCGGCCGCCGGCCTGTCTTCGCCCTCATGTGCGCCGGGAGCTTGGTCATGCTTCCGGTGACATTCCTCACGCCACATGCCTATCTGGATGTGGTGCTGTTGCTCCCGCTGCTGGGCTTCTTCAACAATGGCATCTTCAGCGGTTTCCCCATCTATCTTCCGGAACTGTACCCGACCCGCCTGCGCGCGACCGGCGCCGGGTTCTGCTTCAATGCCGGCCGCGTGCTGGCGTCCATCTCGCCCTTCCTGACGGGATCCCTGGTCGCTTCGCTGGGCAGCTTCGGACGGGCCGCGAGCGCGATTGCGCTGATCTATCTAGTGGGCCTGGTCATCCTCCCCTTTGCGCCCGAGACGCGGGGACGGCCACTTCCTGACTAAGATGGGGATGCCTGACGGGAGACGCGGTTAGTCCCCCAGGAGTTCTTCGGGTGGCTGAAACTTGTAGAACGGCACCGCAGGAGCAAACAGCCAGGCAGCTTGCCTCTTGTTCCCGGGTCGCAACCGAAGCGTTCCCGCAGGGGTGACCAGGACGCCGGACTCCCATTCCATGAACGTATCGAGGGATGAGCTGTGGAGAAACCGCATCGGTCTGGCTCCCAGGCCGACTTCCCTGAACCCTGGCAGGCTACTGCTCTTATCGGCCGGAAGGCTCCCAAACCTGAGCGCCAATGCCCCGGACGAGGCTTGCAAGAGAGAAGAGGAAAGACGCCTACGCTCATGAGCCATTCCCCTGTCCTGCCGAGGTCTCACTTGAAATCGGACCCCGGATGGGGTCATACTTTTAACAATTGGGGTGAGCGCACCGACCTCCGCACCTGACGTCAATGGCTCCTCTGACTCTTCACAGATCTGGCCCGAGAGGGTGGTTCCGTAGACCCTCCGATTCCTATACAATAGCGCCACCGGTGGAGCGACATCGTTCTGTTCCTGGCCCAAGGGTTTGGAGATGAGAAGACGATAGAGAGCAGTGAACCAACATCCCAATGAGGGAGGACCATCATGGCTGAGGGCAAATCGGATTTTCTGTTCGGGCCGCAGAGTGGGAACGGTCGCATTCTGGTGGTGGATGACGAACCCGACGTCAGGAAAGTGATGCGGATGACGCTCCAGAAGGCGGGGTACGATGTGAAGGAAGCGGAGGACGGACAGAAGGCCATTGAAGTGATCAACACCGGCGACAACCGTCTGTTCCTTGACGCCATCATCTGCGATATCCGCATGCCGAAGATCAACGGTGTGGAGGCGATCGCTTATTTCCGCAAAGAATACCCGCGCGTTCCCTTAATCGTCGTGACCGGATTCCCGGATGTAGAGATGGCAACGTCCTTCCTAAGACAGGGGATCGTGGATTACCTGGTGAAGCCGGTCGAGGGCGAAAAACTGAAGGCCGCTGTGGGCAAGGCGATGGAGCAGCGTGAAATCCACCGGCTCTAGATCAGACGTCCCCCCTATGCACTCTTCCCGAGCCGGCGGAGGGGCCGCCTCGCCCCTTCGCTGAGAGGAGCGGCGCACCATCTACAGCGGGTCCCTCTCGGCCATGAGCCCTCGCCGCCTGGTCTAGTAAGGAGGTGTGTGGCTGTCGTGAATTTCCAACCGGCCAAAGTGGCCATTCTGGGGGCTGGGAAGGGAGGCACCGCCCTCCTGGGGCTGTTCAGCCAGATTCCCGGCATCGAGATCATCGGCATCTCGGACAAGGACCGCGCGGCACCCGGGCTGAAGCTCGCCAGGCGTCTCATGATCACGGTCGCGGACCGGGTCACAGACCTCATCGCCGATCGCGGAGTCAATCTCATCGTGGACGTCACCGGCGATCCCGCCATGGTCCGGATCATCGCCAAACATAAGCGACCGGGCGTCGAAGTCCTGGGCGGGGACGCTGCCAAGCTCCTCTGGAATCTGATCCAATACCAATCCACCCTGCAGGGGCAGTTGTTTCAAACCGAGAAGCTGGCCGCCATCGGCTCGTTTGCCGCAGGGATCGCCCATGACATCAATAATCCCCTGTACCTGATCATGGCCTTCGCGGAGCAGATCCGGGAGGAACACGATGCGGCGACCATTCGAGAGCATGCCAACGAGATCATCGGGGCCGTCCGGCAGATCAACGCAATCTCCAAGGATTTGACGCAATACGCTCGCCGCTCGACCGCGACCGACGCCGTCGCCGTGGACCTCAACCTCAAACTCGATGAGGCGCTCAAGATCGCCCGCTATGCCGCGGTCCTCCAGGACCTGTCGGTGGTCAAGCAGTACGCCGACGAGCCCGTCGTGAAAGCGAACCCCGAGGAGATGCTCCACGTGTTCGTCAACCTCATTACCAACGGCGTGCAGGCCATGGAGGGCACGGGGACGCTTACCCTGGTCACGCGCTGTGAAGACACGAAGGTGACGGTCGCAATCTCCGACACCGGTTGCGGCATTCCCACGGACAGCCTGGATCGAATCTTCGACCCTCTCTTCACCACCAAATCGCCTGAGAAGGGTACCGGCCTGGGGCTGCACAATGTGAAGGTCATGGTGCAGAAACACAGCGGCACAATTTCCGTCGAAAGCGAAGTCGCCAAGGGCACGACCTTTCACCTGCTGTTTCCGCGGGCGGAGCCGCCCGCATCCCGGACCGCGTGATGGATCGCCCAGACAATCAGCAGAACAGGCCGGCGCGCTGGGGGCTCAAGGGGAAGCTCATCCTCGCGATGCTGCTCGTGGGAGTGTTTCCCCTTCTTATCGGGCTGGTCATGGCGTTTCTCCAGGGGTCGCAGGAGATCCGCGAGGTCAATGGCGCAAGTTTTGAAGCGTTGGCGACGGAGACCGCGAGGAAGTTGGACCTGGTCCTGAGCGACGAGATCGCCAGAACCTCCCGGATCGCGAACGATCCGCTGATCGTGAGGGCGCTGGAGGACCGGCGGGATAGGGTCCAGGTTCTGAGCGAGCCAGCCCGTCAGACGCTCACCAAGAAAAGCGCGGGACAGTGGGAAGCCCGAGACCCTGCGTTCGTCAAGGCCGTGACTGAGGGCAGGCTGGCGTCGCTGCTGCGGCAATATTACACGGGATCGGAGCTGGAAACGGAACAGTCCTTGCCGATTGCGATTCGGGCGGCGACCAGGTCATTGTATGTCACCGACCTCACGGGCGGGCTGATCGCCAGCATAAACACCGCGGCCCCTTACCACAGCGCAGACTCGCCCTGGTGGCAAGGGGCATTCAACAAGGGCGTCGGCAAGCCCTACGTCGAAAACCTGGCCTTCGACGACAAGCTCGGTGTCTATACCTTTACCGTGTCCTTGCCCGTCATGGACGGCATCCGCTACCAGGCGATCGGCGTGGTGCATCGCGTGTATGACGCCAAGGAATTCCTGGCGCCCACGACGCATCCGATTCGGTTCGGGAAGACCGGCCATGCCATGTTGATCGATAGTGACGGAACCGTGCTGAGCTGCCCGATCCTCCCGACCGGCGTGCGCCTCGCGGACCCGGACTTGATTCCGCTGGTCACACAACCTCAGCCGGGGTGGGTCAAGGCCCCGAGTGACGGTCACGGCGGTCGGGACACCTCCATCATCGGGTTTGCCACGCTCCCGGAAACGAGCCGGATCACGCGTGGCTCCACCGGGCGCCTCTGGCACACGTTCGTTTGGCAGTCATCCGACGAACTCTTCGCCCCGGTCAAGCATCTCCTGACCTGGATCTCGGTCTTCGGGCTGATCGCCGTCGGGCTGCTCGTCTCACTTGGCTATGTCGCCGCCGTCCGCATTGTCACGCCGATTCGCCGGCTTCAGGAAATCGCCAGGCTCATCGGTCGTGGCGCGCTGCGGGAGCCGATTCACATCAAGACCGGCGACGAGATCGAGGATCTGGCGGACGAGATCGCCCGGATGAACGCCCAACTCGAGGTGGCCTTCGCCGGACTGACCGACCAGGTCGAACTGAAGACCCAGGAGGTCCAGTACCTCCAGAAGTCCACAGACCAGATCCTGGACGGCGTCCCGACCCCCATCATCATGCTGGACCAGGGCATGGGGGTGCAGTACATCAACCGCGCCTCCAGGGACACCTTCAGCCTGAAGGACCTGGACCGAAATTCCGTCGGTCTCTTCGAGCTCCTGCCTCTCGATGATCCCTCGCGGGAGCGACTCCGGGAGGAATTCGACGCGTTGGTGAATGAGCCCGATCACGAGAGGGACGGCATGCCGTCTCTTCCTCGGGAACTCCGGGATCCGCTCGCGCCCCAGCGGGCCAGCGTGACCGATTCGGCGCGGAAAGAGCTCCACATCGGGTTGAGAGTCTATCGGTATGAGTGGTTCCAGAGCACCGGGCGCCCCGGAGAGGGACAGCGGATCGGACTGGTCCTCCGGGACACCACGGATGAAAGCCGGCTGCAAGACCAGCTGATCCAGGCGGAGAAGCTCGGCAGTCTGGGGGTGCTCAGCGCCGGGATCGGGCATGAGTTGAACAACCCTCTCTTCGGGATCCTCGGGCTGGGAGAGGCGATTCAGGATGAGACCGATCTCGACCAGGTGAGGTCCTATGCGCGAGACATCGTCCAGCACGGCAAGCGAATGGCCACGACGATTCGTGATTTCACGGGGCTTGCCCGCGCGGAGGGAATGGACCGGCAGGTGCAGGTGGATATCAATGAGCAGCTGGATCAGGCCCTCAAGCTGGCACAACTGGCCCATGGAGGTGCCGGCTTGAACGTACAGACGAAGTATCAGCCCTTGCCCAAGACCCATGCCGTTCCCGAGGAGCTACGGCAGGTTTTCCTGAACATCATCGCGAACTCGGTCCAGGCGATGCAGGGCAAGGGGCTGCTCTCTCTGTTCACGGAAGCCAAAGAAGGCATGGTGGTGGTAACGATCCGCGATTCCGGTCCCGGGATTCCGAAACCGTACCTGCAGAAGATCTTCGACCCCTTCTTCACCACGAAAGGCCAGGGCAGCGGCACCGGACTGGGCCTTACGGTCGCCAATCGGATCATCACCAAGTATGGAGGCCACATTCAGATGGAGAGCGAAGAGGGGCACGGAACGCTCTGTCGTATCATGATTCCCGTTCACGGCCCATCTCACCCTCGGGGAGAATCAGCATGATGCCGCCCAAGAGGAGTCAGAGAGCAGTCTGGTTGGACGTCCTGGCCGTGGTGATGATCGTCGCGGGGTCCTGGACGCTCTCCCACGGAGGCAAATCCGATGAAAGCGTGGCTCCCATCCCCGCAGAGAAGGTGGCGGACCTACTCCATGCCGTGATCGAAGCTGATCGAACCATCTATACCACTCACGTCGTGGAGCGCATGCAGGAGAAGGGGATTACCTTCGCGGCAGAACACTGGGAGCAGCGGAACGCCCTCCCGCTGCCGGCCCAGTTCCTGAAGCTCGCCGGCCGGCTGGCGGCGGAGAGCGGGATCGGGATTCGCTACGGGCTGATCAGCCTCTGGCCGATTCGAAGCGGGCCGACGACGGAGTTCGAGCGGAAAGGCCTCGAGGCCGTCCGGACTCATCCCGAACGTCCCGCCACGAGCGTGGTCACGAGCGGGCGGAAACGATATTTCCAGGCGATTTACGCGGACCGAGCCGTGTCGAAAGCGTGCGTGAGCTGTCACAACACCCATCTCCTGAGTCCGAAACGGGACTTTCAGTTGAATGACGTGATGGGCGGCATCGTGATCACCATCCCGCTCGACAACTGAGCCGACGACGCATCAGATGAGGTGGAAGTGGGGCTCCTGCTAGACCGCCTGTGTGCAGGGCAGGACGAACACGCGAATTGGGGTCTTCCCAGCCGGATGCGTCTTGATTTGCTCGTCACGAAAGGCCTTCAATTCGGCGACGATCTGGTCTGCGTGATCGTCCGGGAGCACCACCAGCACCATCTCGTTGAAACCGGGAAAGAACGGGGACCCTGTCACAGTTCCGGTCTCCCCCGAACCGATCACTTTGGGGATCACCGTGTAGGCCTTAATATCGCGATCTTTGAGAAAAAACAGCACCTTCTCCTCCAAGGTGTCCCGGAACACAATCATCAGCATCTTCATCGAGCGTCCTCCCCATCCATTCACACGCGGACGGTCCGCTTCACAAGCTCCCTCTCCTCAGCCTCGGAGTGCACCTCCCCGTTCAGGCGGACGTCGAGCAATCGGTCTGGGTCGAATGACAAAGCTCAGCCTGCGATCGCTCGACCCAGAGGCTACCCCTCGACCCGGCTCGGGGCCTTGAGCCTGTCGAAAGGTCGACGGGCGAGCTCGGTCGAGTCGGGTGGTCGCGCGAAACCTCTAGTACAGAGACTCAGTCCAGAAGCGGGCTGGGGTAACTCCCCAGCCCTCTTTCTATTTTCGGTCGTCCTTCGGCTGGGACGTCCCTTGCTCACCTTGCAATGGGGCGCGGTATTTCCGACGCTGAAGATAGAACCAGGAGGCCCCAGCCGTGAGAATGGCCCCGATCGAGAACAGAAAGAAATCCGGCCGGACCACGGTCCCGACAATCAGGAAGGCCAGCCCCACGGAGAAATAGAGCGCGCTGTAGATGGAAAGCGTGGAATCCCGTTTGTCGTATTCAATCTTTTCCTTCGCGATCATCTCCTGCATCCCCGCTACCTCGTTTTCACACTTGTTTTTGCAGGCGAGGCCGTGCGCCAGATCCACCGCGCACTCCGGGCAGAGTCCTTTGCAGCAGAATTTGCAGATTCCGATCGCCTCACTGGGCGGATGGTAGAAGCATTTCATGGCGAACTCCTGGGCCGAGCTTAACAAAATTCGCCACGTCTGTCAGCGGATATCCTGAAAGAAGGCCCGAGGCAGGACCGGAAGACGAAACTCCACGTGCAGGATGATGAGCAGGACGCGGGCAAAGCTGCGCCACACGCCCATCTTCAGAAACTTGCGGGAATCGGTGAGCACCGGCGGCGCGAGCAGGACCGGGGTCACGACATGGACCAGCTTGTCGCAGAAGGAGACGTCCTCCAGGATTGGCTGATCCGGGAACCCGCCGAGCCGCTCAAAGAGCGCCCGCCGGACGAACATCGCCTGATCCCCATAGATGATCCGGCTGCGCCGGCAGCGGAAATTGTCCAGAACGGACACCAGCCGTAGCCGCCAGTCCTCGCCCGAAAACCGGTGGAGAAAGCCCCCCGCCTGAATGGTGTGATCGGCCTCAAGTCCGTTGAGCCGCGCCAGCGCGCCCTCCGGCAGGAGCGTGTCGGCGTGCAGAAACAGGAGCCAATCGCCGCCCGCCTGCTTCGCGCCGGCGTTCATCTGTGACGCGCGGCCTCGTTTCGCTGACAAACGAATCAGATTTTGGATGTGAGGGACTTGCCACCCAACATTTTTAATTTTGAATTTTGAATTTTCAATTTCGCCAGGCGCCGCGAATCCGAAGGATTCGGCGACGGCCCAGGTCCGGTCAACGCTCCCCCCATCCACCACGATCACTTCGTAGTCGCCGGGTTGGCTAAGCAAAGCACGGAGCGTACCCGGCAGGGCTTGCTCCTCATTGAAGGTGGGAATAATGACCGAGATCATGAGCGTCCTTCACCCCCATCCTCCCACCCCCGAGGGAGAGAGCAAGGGAGGGGGCTGATCCTTAGGAGGTGAGCCACGCCGGCAGATATGCCCTCGCGTCCGATGCCCAGGCGGAGGCATCTTCCTGAAGATCGTCGAACAAGTCGGCCAAGGTGGTCACCATGGCGTCCGCCAGCACCAGGTATTCACTCGCGCGGACGCGCGAGGCGCCCTGCGAGGTCTCGCCTCTGGCAAGGGCTCGCTCCAGCGCCCGGCAGCCGAACCCATGATGCGCCTCTTCCTGGTGCAGCAAGATCCGACGCAGGCGGCCGAAGGGGGCGTTCCGTTTGACCAATCCGGCTTCGATCCTCTTCAGGATCGCCTCGCCCAACCCCTCCAGGATGATCTGCTCGGCCAATAGTGTTTCCGCGAAATCGCCCCGGCGGAGCGCAGATTCGAGCAACAAGCGATAGCGCTCCAACGGCTCGAGCAACGGGCAAATCCCGAGGTGGCGCGGGGCCAGCCAGGCGATCGCGCCCTGAAACGCCACCGCATGGTAGGCTTCCTGGCGGGCCTGCCCGAGGAGAAACCGGGACATTCTGGAATCCCCGCCCGCTTCCGATGCGAGCGTAGCCTGCGCTCGAGCACAGTCGTGGGCCACACGCTCGCCCTGCTCTAGGAATCGCAGGAGGCGGGCGATCGGGACGCGTTCGTCAGGAAGGACGACCACCGAGGACCTCCGGGCTGGGAGTAGGACCGTTCAGTCGCCAGTCGTACTCCAGGAACTCGACCTTATAAGACGTCGTCTCCAGCTCGCGCGCCAGTACCGGGTCAGCCACGTAGCGCCGGACGTAGTTGATTAGCGACCCGGAATGGGCCACGAAGTCCTCCTTGAACCAACTGAAGATCATCGAGAGCCTGGCGATCTTCTTGTCACGATCGAATTGATTGCGGGTTGGATCGTTGATGAAGCCCCTGGCGCTGTCTTCCAGTTGCCGCTCCAGTTTGTCCCCCGTGTAGGCCCAGGACCGGAGCTTGGGGCAGGACTGCGAGGCGCATACGATGGCGAAGTGAATGCGAGGCTCCCGGAAGTCGGGGATCAGCAGCTTCCGCTCCAAATCATAGAGATTGATGACCCGCCCACCGACCTCGTACTCGCGGGCAATAAAGTAGCGGTACCTCCCGAACAGGGTCATCGGAGAATAGCCTTCCAGGATGCCCTTGATCGCGAAGGCATTGTACGCGTTGATCCAGAACGCGAGGCGGTCTTCTCGGGCGAGCAAGCTGGTCGGGTCCACCCGATCCAACTGACGAAGGTATGTCCCCAACCTGGGCTCGGTCGCCAAGGCCGGATAGTTGACCACACCGTCCTTCACGTGTTCACGAAGCGTCTCCTCCCATGCCTGATGGGAGAACGACTGTGCTGGAATCGGCTCCTCCGGGTTGAACGACTTCGGAACCGTCGAGCAGCCGACCAGGAGAACCATCGCGATTACAAGGCTCAGGCAGCGAATCATGTGAGTGCCTCAGCTGGAATCGACCTCGGCGTGATCAGAGCCGAGAGCGGGTGGCGAAGCGTCGATCCGACAACGCGGCTGCAGAGCATATTGCAAGACGAGCGGTCGGAGCAGCGCCTGATCGCCTCGCGGTCGAACCGAGCCAGAATATCATAGAACGAGCACTCCAGCAGGTTCCCCGCGTGGTTGAGGGCCAGACACGGCGCCACATTGCCCGAGGCGTCGATGGCGATGCTGTACCGCCCGGCGTCGCATCGTTCCAGGGATCCGCCGCTGAGCCATCGGATGTTGTCGCGCAGGTAATCCCGGAAGTAGCCGCGCGGCACCAGCCCGGACTCGAGCACCTGCTCAAAGACCGTCATAGCGTCCACCCGCTGGTACTGGAGCGTCAGGTCAACCTTGCCGTACCGCTCGATCTCCCAGTGATAGGCCCCGACCACCGGGATGAACCCGCGCGCCCGCGCGAAGCGCACAACGTCCAGAACGTCGCCCCGATTCGCCTGGCTCACGATGCAGGTCAGATATTTGGGGTGCGGGAACTCGGAAAGGAGGTCGACTCCCGCCAGCACCTGCGGCAACTGATCGGCCCCTCGGATCCGTTGGTACCGGGCACGATCCAGGGTATCCAGGCTCACCGACAGGTTGATCGGCAGACGAGCCAGGCGAGCCACCAGTTCGCGGGTGAACCGGGTGCCGTTCGTGATCAACGTAAGGCCGAATCCGATCTCAGCCAGATCGTCCAGGATCTCGGGTAGGTCCCGCCGCAGGAGAGGCTCACCGCCCTGCACAAAGACAAACCGCAAGCCGTTCCGATAGAGGTCGGTGAAGACCCGCCGGATCTCCTCGCGCGTCATTTCGTACCGGCCGACATTGAGCGGGAGGTTGCAGTAGCCGCAGGCCGAGTTGCAGCGAAGGCAGACTTCAAACACGGCCAGGACAGGCTGGGTTCGGATGACGTTCAGCCATGGACGCACCACAGCTCGCCATGACGGCATCAGACCCCTCCGTCTCTACCCTTCCGGAGAGGGTCGCTGCATGGACCTGAATTGTCTCTCCGGAGGTCTACGCCTACAGTTCCATCTGATATTTTATGAAATCCTTACGCCCAGAGACCCATCTGTTTCTTTCAACCACTGGAATTCTTTCGAAAACGCTTCTGAAATAGCTCGCAGGCATATGCCTTGCTTTAGTTTTTTTCTCAGACGGTCGATAAATTCAATCTGAGAAGCTTGGTCCATTTCAACCAGACCTGAAGGAGGTCCGTTATGAAGAGCGTGACTACCATGTTCATCCTCGCCGCCTTGGTCGGGTTCGGTGCTGCGACCGATACCCAGGCTGCCGCTTCGAAGACCAAATCGACCCCCCAATCGCCAGCGCCAGCCAAAATGCAGATGGACACGAAGCCTGGACCGGCCTACCTGATGATTGACGGCAAACTGTCCAAGATTGACGGGCAGATCTACGTGATTGAAGACTATGCCGGTAAGGAACACCGGATGTATGTCAGCAAAGAGACGAAGCGCCTCAGGGGCGACAAAAAGCCCGGCGACACAATCAGGGCTGAGATCACCAAGGGCGGTCACGCCAATACCATCTACTAGTCCCTCCCCTGATCGAGCCTGAGTGTCCTCGGCTGAATGGGCTGGCCTCGCAGGAGGTCAGCCCGTTGTTTCACAACTTTCCTCCCTGCACGGCCGACCATGAATCAATTCCCCGCCTTCTTGAAAACGATGTCGCCGTAATAGGTGGCGGCGGATTCCTTGGTATTGTCGGTGTCCGTCATGATGGCCACCCCGGAGATCACCGGGGGCTCCTGGCCGAAGGCCTTCTTGTAGTCTTCATAGAGATTTCGTGATTCGGACACCCATTGATTCAGGCGCTCGGCGCCGCTCTCGACCACGAACATCATGACCTGATCCGTATAGGAGTTGGGAACCATGGTGCCCTTGGGAGCCTTGCTCTCCCAGATATAATTGATGGCCCCGCCCGGCGGATATTGCCCATAGAGCATTCGAGCCGCCTCGTACTGGGCCTTCTTGAAGAAGCCGACTTTACCTGCCTCGTACTCGAAGGTGATATACAGCCGGGCCGGGTAATCGTCCCCCTCCTTCCTGGTCACATCACCGTTCTTGTAGATATTCGAGACCTTCCATCGCCACTCCACGATGGGGTATTCCTTGGGGTTGATCTTGATCTCTTTGGTGAGTCCCGATGAAGACGCCTCGCTCAGAGCCTTGATGACGATGGCCTCTTCGTCCTTGACCAGCGTATAGGTCGTATGCCGCTCGATCTTCTTGAAGGTCAGTGGCTTCCAGCCGTCCGGCAGACCCGGCCCTTCCGCCGCCGCCGAAAATTTTCCGACTTCGAGGACGACAGGTGATTCCGCTTCGGCAAGCGTATTGATTGCAAGGAGCAGGGAAAGGACGCTGGCTAACGGTGTCCCCCAGTGACACCGCCAGCCACCCCTACCCGTCCCTCTCTCTCGCCAGTTGCACATGGAAATGCAATGATTGCGCGGAGAGAGCGTTGGGGAGGGAGGGCCACAGGAAAGACCGACCGACTCAGTCATGCAAAGGGTCTCACCGAGTCCACGCGAACCATTTGCGGAGAATCTTCTTCTGCCGATCCGTGAAGTGAGCCTTGCGCCAGGCATTGGCGACTTTTTTGTTGACCTCCGCTTGGGTCGGATAGGGATGGATCGTTCCCGTGATGGTTTTCAGCCCCGCTCCGGCCTTCATCAGCACTGAAAACTCACTAATTAGGTCCCCCGCATGGGAGGCCACGATGGTCGCGCCGAGAATCTTGTCCGTGCCCTTCTGGATGTGGACCCTGGCAAACCCACGGTCCTCCCCATCCAAAATGGCGCGGTCCACCTCGTCGAGCTTGTAGGTGTAGGTCTCCACTTCGATGCCTTTCTGCTTCGCATCCGCCTCATACATCCCCACGTGAGCCACTTCCGGCTCCGTGAACGTACACCACGGCATGATCAGCGAATCCATGCTGGCATAGGCCAATCCAAGCGGATGCGGGAAGAGCGCGTTCTGAATGAGGATCTGGGCCATCGCATCGGCGACGTGGGTGAACTTGTATCGCGAGCAGATGTCTCCGGCGGCATAGATCCGTGGGTTCGTCGTCTGCAACCGGTCGTTGACTTTCACGCCGGTCTTGTCGTATTCCACACCGACGGTTTCCAACCCGAGACCTTCCACATTGGGCGTGCGACCGACGCCGATCAAGATTTCATCGACCGTGATGTCATAATGCTGCCCATGCGAGTCCACCGTCAGCCGCTTGCCGCCGGCCGTTTTATTGATCCGCAAATCCTTGCCGCAGCAGAGGAGCTTGACGCCGTCGCGGACCATGGACTCGAGGACGATCTCCGCGGCATCTCGGTCCTCGTTCGGCAAGATGCCGTGCAGAGCCTCGACGAGGTAGACCTGGCTGCCGAAACGGGCAAATGCTTGTGCCAACTCGCATCCGATCGGTCCGGCCCCGATGACACCCAGGCGGGGCGGCAGCTCGGTCAGCGTGAAGACCGTTTCGTTCGTGAGATAGCCGGCCTCTTGTAACCCAGGCGTGGGCGGAGTGGAGGCCCGACCGCCGGTACAGATCGCCGCCTTCGCGAACTGCAACGTCCGGTTGCCCGACGGTCCCTCGACCACGACCGCATCGGGTCCGGAAAAGCGACAGCTTCCGATGTACACGTCCACGCCTAACTTCGTGAAGCGGTGGACCGAATCTGTGTGGCTGAGCCGGGCCCGGAGCTTGCGCATACGCGCCATGGCGGCCCCAAAATCGTATTTGACGCCCGGCGGGATGTGCAGCCCGAACTCGTCCACCTGGCGGACCTCTGCCCAGACGCGAGACGCCCGGATGATGCCTTTGGAAGGCACGCAGCCGACGTTCAGGCAATCCCCTCCCATCAGATGCTTCTCGATCAAGGCGACCTTGGCGCCCACTCCCGCGGCGATCGCCGCGGTGACCAGCCCGGCGGTCCCGGCCCCGATCACCACGATGTTATAGCGCCCCGTGGGATCGGGGTTGACCCAGGACGTCGGGTGGACGTTGTGGACCAGCGTCCGATTGTACTCGTCATCCGGAAGAACGATCGGTTTCTCGTGCTCTTTCACTGGTGCCTCCATGACGTTGCTCAGGACTCACCCTAAGCCAGTTCCGGTCTCGAGCCCTCATCCGACCGAACGCTGTTACGTCTGCTTCCCAGTCGTCAGCTTCCGATACAGGATCGGCACCAGCGCCAGCAGGCCCAGCAGCGTGAAGGCCAGGAGGACCCGCGGCGAGGCGATCTCAGCCAATGAATTGATCGTGCCGAGCTGGCGGCCCGCATAGGCGAACACAAAGCTGCCGGGAATGATCCCCAACATCGTGGCCAGCACGTAGGTGCCGAGCGTCACCCTGGTGAGGCCGGACACCAGGTTCACCAGGAAGAAGGGAAAGAGCGGGATCAGCCGTAACGTCAGCAGGTAACTGAACGCGTTCTTGGCAAACCCCTCCTGGATCGGCCCCAGCCGGTCGCCGAATTTCTTCTCCACCCAGTCCCGCAGAAGATACCGCGCTGCCAGGAAGGCCAGTGTCGCCCCGGTCGTCGCTCCCACGTTGACGTAGAGGGTCCCGAGCAGGCTTCCGAACAGAAAGCCTCCTGCCAGTGTCATGATGGCGCCACCGGGGAGCGAAAACGCTGTCTGGAGCACATACACCCCGATATACAGGGCGACGGCTGCGCCGTAGTGCATGTCAGTGAAGGCAAGCAGGCTGTCCCGGTTGGACTTCAGCGCGTCCAACGAAAGGTACTGCTTGAGGTCAAAGTAGTAGAAGGTGCCCAGCGCCACGGCGAAGAGTACCGCGACCACGAGCTTGCCGTATGAAAAAGAAGGGCTCTCCACCGATACCGCCACGGTTTCATTCCGTTCGCTCATATTCACCCCGCTTGTGTGTCGCCCGCACCACGAGAGTATACCGACCTCCCGCCGGCAGGGTCCACAGATAGTTCCAGAGCACTACCGTCTCACCCCCTTAGTCCCGGCGACTGGCGGACCGTTACATGCCTCAAGGCAACCGTCATGGCAGTCCCAGACCGGTCAGCCTGCCGTGACACCCAGCTATCATCCCGGCTACGGTTCGAACGCCCGGGCCAGTTTCCAGTTCCCTCCGGTTAACCGGCGCGCTTTGCGGATTCGCACCTGGTCCTCTTCTCTTGACCCCTCCGACTTTCTGTGTTCTTGTGCAGGCATCATGCGAGGGCGGGCAGCGGTTTTAGCCACGATGCAGCCGGTTCCAAGGATGTCGGCGCTCCAACGCCTCGGCGCGGTGGTCCTGCTGCTCGCTCTGTTCGGATGCCGTCTTGAGACTGCTCGGCAACCTGGGGCGCAAGACCGGGACCAGGCTCCGCACGCGGCCACCTTGCCCCGACCCACCGTGGGTCACCTCCAAGAGCAGGTCCAGCCCGATCTTGAGCGGCACGTGGCCAGAGAACAGGCTGTGGCGCTCGAAGCGCTCGCCGGCGCCAGGAGCTTTCCTGCGGGGTTCAAACGGCCGCTCATGGTGCTTGCGCTCACGGATCCCTGGCGGGGCATGCTGACGATCGAGCAGTCTGGGCATCACGTTGCCGAGTTAGTCCGGTCCGGGACGGAGCATCTACCCGCTCTCATCCAGGCGTTGGAAGAAGGGATGGACCGCCACCCGGAGGCGATCGCGCCCCTACCTACTCCAACAGGAAGCAATGCAGAAGAGCAGGTGGCCGCGCTGGTCTCCCTGCTCGGGCAGGCCCACCGGCTGCGTACCACGGCGCTCCGGAAGCTCAGCCCTCAAGATCGTCGGTTCCTGTTCGATCACGCGGCGTCCTTCGTCGAACATTTTTACCCAAATGTGTCATTAACTGAGTCGCCGAACGAGTCGGAGCTCAGTGAGCAGACACTCGCGGAAGCCGAGGCCGATCGCCGCTTTTGCGAGTTCGTGAGTGAGCGATTGGATTATGGCGCGTTGATCGCGGCGGCCCAGGTGCTGGCGCGCCTGTCCGACGACGGATGGTTGGAGCGGCTGGGCGAGAGTTTTCGTGATCGTCAGGCCCTGCCGTCGCCTCCGAACGGGGTCACCGGTGACGTGGTGCTGCTTCGCGAGACCCCGTACGGCCTGCTCGTGATCGGCGGCGAGGGGTCCAACACCTACGATCTGGATGAACGTTTTGCGCTGGTTCTGGATCTGGGCGGAAACGACACCTACCGGGGGACCATCGCGGCGGCTGCCGGGATGGAACACGGCAACAGCGTCGTCATTGACCTGGCCGGCAACGATACCTACCAGGCTTCGCCGCTGGGCCTGGCCACCGGCCGCCTGGGCGTCGGCCTGTTGATCGACCGCGCCGGCGACGATGCGTACCACCTGTCCCAAGGTTCGGGGGGCACGGGCTTCGCCGGGCTGGGAATCTTGTACGATGGCGCAGGCAACGACCACTACGTCGGCGCCAAATTGACGCAGGGCGCCGCACTGGGCGGCCTCGGGTTATTGGTGGACGCAGCCGGTGACGACCGCCATACGAGCTTCGGCTACGCGATCGGCTTCGGTGGACCGCTGGGCGTTGGCGCGGTGATCGATAGGGAAGGTGACGATCGCTACCAGTCCGGGGAGAAATACCCCAGCAGCTATAACGCCGGCGACGCGCCGGACGAAAAGCCCGGCGAACCACACTTTCAGTATGACAGCTTCGGGATCGGAACCGGCTCGGGCAAGCGCATCTTCACAAAGGACCCGGAGCAACAGTCGTACGGTCTGGCCGGGGGATGGGGCCTAGTCATCGATCTGGCCGGCAACGACCGGTACCGCAGCTCCAACTTCTCCCAAGGCGCCGGCTATTTCTTCGGCGCCGGGGTCAAGCTGGATTTCGGCGGCCACGATGAGCACGCGGCCGCCCGCTTTGGCCATGCCGCCGGCGCCCACTATGGGGTGGGACTGTTCGTTGATTACGGCGGCGAGGACCGGTACAGCTCGACGGGCCCGGTCTACAACGGCGGCACGGCCTGGGATCTCAGCGCGATGCTCTGCATCGACGCAGGACGGGACAGCGACGTCTATGATCTCCGGCGCTCGGATGGACTCGGGCGGGCCGATCATCACTCGTGGAGCCTGTTCATCGAAGAGAACGGCAAGGACCGCTATCTGGTGCCCGAGGGCATGGGCAGGGCGACAGACGCCAGCATGAGCGGATTCTTCGACCTGGCTGGTGAGGATACGTACGTCCTGCCGCAGCAACCCGGCATTGTCAGGCGCAGCAATGGTCAGACCGAGGTTGACGGGTCCGGCGGGCTCTTTGTAGACCGCTGACTGAAGCGGAAAGGCCGAGTGACCGGACGCGAAAGCGGCGGAGTCGCCGTCCGGCAGCTCCGCCGTTTGCAGGCCTCCACTGGCTCCGGCCCTCACCGATCCTTCTGCCGGGAGAAAGACTTACTTGTTGGGCTGCGGCGTGTACCGCAGGTAGGGCTTGACCGCCCGATGGCCCTTCGGGAATTTGGCCGGGATCTCTTCATCTTTCACGGCCGGGACGATAATGCAGTCCTCGCCGTCCTTCCAGTTGGCCGGCGTCGCCACCTGGTACTTGGCCGTGAGTTGGAGGGAATCCACCACCCGCAGCAGCTCGTCGAAGTTCCGCCCGGTGGAAGCCGGATAGGTGAGCATGAGCTTGATCTTCTTGTCCGGGCCGATGACGAAGACCGAACGGACCGTCATGTTGTCGAGCGCGTTGGGATGGATCATGTCGTAGAGCATCGCCACCTTGCGCTCAGGGTCTGCGATCATGGGGAAATTGACATTGGCCTTCTGGGTCTCATTGATGTCCTTGATCCACCCCTTATGAGCATCCATGGGATCGACGCTGATTGCAATCACCTTGACGTTCCGCTTCTGGAACTCGGACGCGATCTTGGCCATCGTTCCGAGCTCGGTGGTGCACACCGGCGTGAAGTCCTTCGGATGCGAGAACAGGATGCCCCAACCATTGCCGAGCCATTCGTGCAAATTAATGGGGCCCTGAGTGGTCTCCGCCGTGAAATTCGGCGCTTCATCTCCCAATCGTAGTGCCATGGTGTATCTCCTTTCGGTTGTTCAGCCTCTGCCGTGATTCGCCGGATTCGCTCCACGTCCGCACCCTGTTAGGATACGCCGTCGCAGACGGTTGTTCAATAGGCACGTCAGGGGACATAAAAATGCTGTTGACCTTCGGGAGATGACCCGCGCACAATTATTCCCCTGATCGTAACCGGAGGTCGTCCCATGAAGTTCCTGGCCGTTCATCCCAGCCCCCTCATGTACACCAAGATCTACCTGCGGCTGGAGCCGTTAGGCCTGGAGTTGGTGGCCCAGGCGGTCCGCCGGGCCGGCCATGAAGTCCAGCTCATCGACCTGCAGGTGGAATCCCATCAGGACTACGTCAGGATCATCGAGAGCTGGAAGCCAGACGTCGTGGCCTTCTCGTGCAATTACCTGGCCAACGTCCCGGAGATCGTGGACCTGGCGAAGGTAACCAAAGACAAGCTCCGGAACAGTTTCGTCATCGTCGGAGGACACAGCGCCTCGTTCGTCGCGCGGGAGTTTCTCCAGCATGCGGAAGGGGCCATCGACTGCGTGCTCAAGGGCGAGGGAGAGGCAGCGCTGCCGACACTCCTGGAGGCAGTCGAGCACGATCGCTCAGCCGTGACCAGGGTCCCCGGCGTCGTCACCGTGTGTGGAGAAGGCCCGCCGCCCGCCTTCGTCGAAAGCCTGGACGATCTGCGGCCCGCCCGAGATCTCCTCCGCCATCGGCGCAGGTATTTTATCGGCGTGCTGGATCCGTGCGCCTCCATCGAGTTCACACGGGGCTGTCCGTGGGATTGTTCCTTCTGCAGCGCCTGGACCTTCTACGGCCGAAGCTACCGCGCGGTGAGTCCCGACAAGGCCGTCGAGGACCTGGAGCGAACGAAAGAGCCCGGGATATTCATCGTGGATGACGTGGCCTTCATCCAGTCCAAGCACGGGTTCGAAATCGGCGAAGCGATCGCCAGGAAGGGAATCAAGAAACAGTACTATCTCGAGACGCGCGGCGATGTGCTCCTCCGGAACAAGGAGGTCTTCGAGTTCTGGAAAACCCTCGGCATGAGCTACATGTTCCTGGGTGTGGAGGCCATCGACGAAGCAGGGCTCAAACAGCACCGCAAGCGGATCTCCCTGGGGAAGAACTTCGAAGCCCTGGAGTACGCTCGGTCGCTGGGCGTGACTGTGGCCATCAACCTTATCGCGGATCCGGATTGGGATCAGAAGCGGTTCGAGGTCATCCGCCAGTGGTGCCTGGAAATCCCGGAGATTGTGAACATCAGCGTGAACACCCCCTATCCCGGGACCGAGACCTGGCATACGGAAGCGCGCAGGGTCCAGACCCGTGATTACCGGCTCTATGACATCCAGCACGCCGTGCTCCCCACGAAACTGCCGCTGCACGAGTTTTATGAGGAACTGGTCAAGACCCAGCAAGTTCTGAACATGAAGCACCTGGGGTGGGCAGGGCTCAAGTCCACCGCGAAGATCGCGGTCGGGCACCTTCTCAGGGGGCAGACGAATTTTGTCAAAATGCTCTGGAAATTCAATTCGGTATACAACCCCAAGCTCCAACTCGCCGACCATCAGCGACCGGTCAAGTACGAGATGACGCTGCCGCCGGACCATCGAGAGTCGGTCAATGCCAACATGCTCTACATTCACCGCGCACGAGGCCGGCAGGGTCGCGCCATCGACGACCCCACCGAGCAATTTGTCGAGGATACGCGCATGGGCGTGAGTGTGGAGCGCAGGCCGGACGGTGTCACGGGATCGGAGCATCGACTCAACACCCTGACGCCTCCCTGATGGCTCTTGCATGCCCTGTCCCCGACAGGTACAATCGACCGGCGGTCGGGCCGGGTCCCTGCGAAATTATGGTCTGATCTCCAGGGTTCCGGGCTGAAGATCCTGCCGCTGCGCACCGGGTCTTCTGGGACCCGTGACGAGGAGGAGAAGCGTGGGACTGCGGTTGAAGTTCAATCTGGTCCTGCTGCTGGTCTTTGTCGTGGGCCTCTGCGGGACTGCCTACGTGTCCCATACGCTGCTCCACAGGAACGCGCGGGAGGAAGTGTTTCGGAACGCCGGTCTGATGCTCGAGACCGCCATGGCTATCCGGAAGTACACCGTGGACCAGGTCAGACCGAATCTGGAGGTGCACGCGGAGGGAGTGTTTGTGCCGCAGAGCGTCCCGGCCTATGCGGCGACCGAAACGGTGGCCGAGCTCAGGAAGACATATCCGGATTACTCCTACAAAGAGGCGACCTTAAATCCCATCAATCCCCGCAACCGTGTCACCGATTGGGAAGCCGACCTGGTTCAGGAATTTCGAAATAATCTCCAGGCCACGGAGTTGTACGGCGAGCATGACACCGCCACCGGCAGATCGCTCTTTATCGCCAGGCCCATCCAGGTGAAGACCGAAGCCTGTCTCTCCTGCCACAGCACCCCGGCGGCGGCTCCCGCCTCGATGGTCAAGCAGTACGGGGAAGTCAACGGCTACGGCTGGAAACTGAACGAAATCGTGGGGGCCCAGGTCGTGTCGGTTCCCATGTCGCTCCCGATTCGGAACGCCGACAGGGCCTTCCAGGCCTTCATGATCTCCCTGATCACCATTTTCGTCATCGTATTCCTTTTCCTGAACGTCATGCTCAGTTGGCTCATCATTCGCCCGGTCTCGACCATGTCGCAAATGGCGGAGCAGGTCAGCACGGGCAACTTCAAGATTCCGGAGTTTGATGAACGGGGCAAGGACGAGATTGCCGTGCTTGGGAATTCGTTCAACCGGATGAGACGCAGCCTCCAGAAGGCCATGAAGATGATCGAGGGCTAAGGCGCATGGATATGGATCAGGCGGTCAAGACGCGAAACCCGGCCGAAGCGGCATCCGGCTCGGCAGCGACCGGCCACGGCACAGACATCAATGCGCTGCCGCTCGGACATGCCCTGCATGAATACCGGATTGAATCCGTGCTGGGCAGCGGCGGATTCGGCGTGACCTACCTGGCGCACGATACGCATCTGAACTGGCGGGTGGCCATCAAGGAATTCTTTCCCTGCCACATCGCAGTGCGCGCCCAGGATCACTCCGTGCGGCCCCATGCCTCGACCCTGGCCGAGTCGTTTCAGTCGGGACTCCAACAATTCCTGGACGAAGCGCGCGCGCTCGCCTCGTTTCGTCATCCGAACATCGTGCGGGTGCTCCGGTTCTTTGAAATCAACAACACCGCCTACATGGTCATGGAGTACGAACAGGGCCACGCGCTGCATCAATGGGTCCGCGTCGCAGGACCACCCGATCGCCAGGCGGTCCTGACCATCGTGCGCCCGTTGCTGGACGGACTGGAGGTCGTCCACAGCGCGGGGTTCCTGCACCGCGACATCAAGCCCGGGAATATTTTCATCCGAACCGATCAGAGCCCGGTCTTGCTCGACTTCGGCTCGGCTCGCAATCTGACTACGAGAAGCGGGGACACCATTACTGCCATCGTCACCCCCGGGTATGCGCCCTTCGAGCAGTACCATTCTCACGGCCACCAGGGGCCGTGGAGCGACATCTATTCCCTGGGCGCGGTGATGTACTGGATGGTCGCCGGCCAGAAACCGGTCGAAGCGCCCGCGCGCGTCAAACAGGACATCCTGCCCCCGGCTCAGGAGATCGCGGATCACACGGTGTACGGGTCGGCGCTCCTGAAAGCGATCGACTGGGCATTGAGTCCGAGTGAGGACGAGCGCCCGCAGAGCATCGGCGCGTTCCGAGCAGCCCTGCTGGGTGAGGAACCGCGGCCCTGGCCGATGGCCACGCCTGCTCCCGTCAAGACGGTAGACCCGGACATCATGACCCGTCTGGAAAGCACCCTGGTTCAGTACGTCGGACCGCTGGCCAAGCTGATGGTCAAGAAAACCGCCCAGGAGGCGGACGACGTCAGGGACCTTTGCCGGATCTTGGCGGGGGAGATTCTGGTCGAAGAACACAAACGGGCCTTTCTCAAGGCCGTGGCCGACTTATGGCGAGCCCCCAGGGGTGAGACAGCAAGCGGCCTCGTCGGGGGAAGCGCTAAGAGGCGCGAGGTCACCCCGAGAGAGCTTGTCGAAGCGGAGAAACGCTTGGCGGAGTCTATCGGGCCGGTGGCGCACGTGTTGGTCAAGAAGGCGGCGGTTGACTGCCCCGGTCTTCGGACCCTGTACGAACGGCTCGCCGCACATATCGAAAAGCCGGACGATCGCGATCGCTTCCTCGCCAACCTCGCCGACGCCCCCTAATGCGGCTCTCTGGCTATTCTCTTTGATCCCCTGCCAGGATCTCGTCTGAAGCCTCAGCTCCTCCGTCTCGTGCTGGTCTCCCTCTAGACAGATGACATCGGGAGTGCCCTGGCGCGAGAGAACGGGTTGAACGGAGAAGATCTGAAGAGAGCACGCAGGGTGGCGGCGAGAACTTTCAGCGAGGGCGATGTCCTGCACCCAGCAGGCGGGGCAGACGGACGAAGGCGGATGACGAGATCGTCGAGTGCACTAGTTCCACGTCACGGCGTCCTGGTTCATGAGATAGTCAACCAGCTCGATACTGTCACGCAGGGCCACCTGCGCGTGCTCAGACATAGGCAGAATGGCGCCCACGGGTCTCCCGACTTCTAGTTCCTCCAACGCGGGGATCCCGTCAGGACCTCGCTTTTCGTGTTCTGAACGATAGCTGGCCATCTTGCCCCCTCCTTGTGATTCCTTCTCGGTCGCCTGCTCAAGTAAGATAAGCAAATTTCGCGCCATGGCAAGCTCCTTCATATTTATCTTACCATATGGATCGTTTTGCAGGCCTAGATCGATTACAAAAGTTAACGATTTCATATAGTTGAGTATCACCGAGCCGAGCGACCTCCCGTCGCAGGGCCCAGTGCCCCAAGGTAGTCAAACCCGCCGACTCGCGTCAGAGGGCTATCTTCTCGCAGCCGGAAATCGTCGCTCCCAGGGTCCACGAACCTCGGGTCCACCGCGAGATCCGAGTCTCCCTTCAGCTCCGGCGCCGGAATATTCGGCGAGCCGGTTTTGAGATAGTCTCCTTCATGATTGTGCAGCGCATTGAACGAGAAGGTCGCCCCACTGGTCGGTCCGACCAGGAAACCGATCTTGTTCAACCCCACAATGTTCCCGGACACCTCGCTGCGCGAGGTTCCCAGGAATGCCACCCCACCGCCGTTCTTGACGATGGTATTCCCCACGAGCGCCGCCCTGGCGCTGTCGGTGACCACCACCCCCTCGAACAGACTTCTCGTGATGAGGTTGCGCTCCAGGCGGACCTCCGACTTGCCCGCAATCGTGACGCCGTGGTCGTTATCGTGGATCAGATTGCCGACCAGCACGGCCTGGGAGTCGGCGAACTGGACCCCGGTCGTCTCACTACCACCGATCACACACTGCTCGATTCGGACATCCTGGACCTGCTGGGCGAACACCATGCCGTTGATACGGAGGTCGCGCAGCACCACTCCCCGCCCGTTGAAGATCCCCATCGCCAGCCCACCATGTTCATGGATGGTCAGGCCGCTGACTTCGACATCCTTGACGCCATAGGGCCATTTGCCGATGTGAAACGCGCCGACCCGATTGCGCCCCAGAATCTTCACCCGGTCCACCCCTTCCCCGACCAGGCGCAGTCCTTCTTTGCTGTGGATTGTCACATCCTCCTGATACTCGCCGGCCTTGACCCGGATCGTGTCCCCCTGAGCGGCATGCTCGATCGCCTCCTGGATGGAACGGTACTGACCGGTCCCATCCAGGGCCACCACCACGGTGCGCGGCTCCTGCTTCAGCGGCCGACCACCGTCGTCCGCTGCAACTCCGCGGCCGAACCAGACCAGCGCAGCCAGCGCAACAGCGAGAACGACCGTGGATCGGAGAACCGTCATGCAAGCGTGATACTAGGAAGCACCGCGCCAAGTCAAGGTAGCGCAGGAGGGAAACGTCATTCGTCATTCGTCACTCGTCAGGAGCATCAAGAGGACACACCGAGCCCTCCCCTCTGCCTATTGCCCATCGTCGATTGCCTACTGCCCATTGACGATTGACCTTGATCCACCGGTGCATGCTATCCTCCGGCATGCTCTTGGTGGGACTCACTGGCGGCCTGGCCACGGGAAAGAGCACGGTGGCCCGGCTATTCCGAGACTGTGGAGCGACCTTGATTGATGCGGATCTCTTGGCCCGTCAGGTCGTTCAACCTGGAAAGCCGGCCTGGCGGGACATCGTCCGCACCTTCGGCAAGCAAGTCCTCCGCCCCGACCGAACCCTGGATCGCGGGGCTCTTGCCAGGATCGTCTTCGGGGACCGGAGCAAGCTCCACAGGCTCAACGCCATCGTCCACCCCCGCGTGGCCCGCGAGCAAGCCCGCCTCGCGCGTGAGATCGCGCGCAAAGACCCCAAGGCGGTGGTCATCTACGATGTCCCACTGCTGTTCGAAGCCGGCGTGGACAAACGAGTGGGCAAGATCATCGTCGTGGCCGCCGACCGCCGGACCCAGATCGCCCGCATGCAGAAGCGCGACGGCCTCACCCGCACCGAGGCCCTTCGCCGCCTCCGCGCCCAGATGCCGCTCGCCAAGAAAGTCAGGCTGGCCGACTACGTCGTCCGCGGCACACTGACAGGGGCGCGGCTCCGTCGCGAGGTCCGGCACCTGTACGGGGATTTGCGCCGCCTCACCTGAGCGTGGCCCCCTCATTTTCCCCTAGAGACCGGCCCTACCGGTCCTGGACTGCAGGCCGGGCTAGGTCCTGAGAGCCGCTTGTGATAGAGTGTCCGCCCGATGCGGATCTTCGTCCTGGGGGCCGGGGCGACCGGCTCCATGCTTGCCCACCTTCTCGTCCGCCAGGGTCATGTCGTGTCCTGCGGCGACAAGGACCCGGACCGGGCACGCCGTTTTCTCGGGGCCAAGTCCGTCATTCCGCTGCAGCAGGTGAACGCGCGGAACCTCTGGGCGATCGTCAAGGCGGCGCGGGGCAGTCATCTCATCATCAACGCGTCGGCCGCGGTTCTCAACGAAATCGTCCTCCGGGCCGCGCTTCGCCTGCGCGCTCACTATCTGGACATGGCCTCCCACCTCACGCGCCATCCGTTCAAAGCTGAACAACTCCGCTACCATCACCGCTTCGTGCAGAAACGGCGTACCGCGGTGATCAACGCCGGGGCGGCCCCCGGACTGACGAACCTGCTGGTGGCGCGGAGCGCCGAAATGCTCGATGCCGTGGAGGCCGTGCACGTGCGGCTCTACGAAAACTCGGTGAGCGACGACCCCATCTCGCAATGGTCGGCCGAGGTCTCCTTCGATGCGGCGACCTCCCGGCCGCGCGTCTTTCGGGACGGCCGGTTTCACCTAACCAAGCGGTTCGGCGAGCGCGAGGTTTTCCGCTTTGCTCCCCCGATCGGCGAGGTCGGCGTGGTACTGGCTGCGCAGGACGAGGTCGGCACCCTGCCGCACTTCATTCCCATGCGTGAACTCGACGTGAAACTTGGGGGGAACGAGATCGACCGGCTGCGGCGGTGGTACCGCCAGGGCAAACTGTCCAAGTCCCGGGGAATGGCGGCGAAGCACTTTCCGCAGACCCCGACCCCGCGCCAAGTGGCCCGGTTGACCCGCCGGGGAAGATTGCAGAACGCCCGGTTCGCCATGGTGGTCCTGGTTCGCGGCGTCAAGAAGGAACACCCGAGGCTGATTCGCTGGGATGTCACCTTCCCGACGCTTCACCAGATCCGCTTGCGTGGGATGCACGTCACCCCGATTGCGTGGGCCACAGCCCAGCTCGCAGCACTCTTCGTGAAGCACTTTCCGCGCGACGAGTCCGGCGTCCTGCCACCCGAAGCCTTGCCTGGTCCGATACGCCAGGCCATCCTCGCCGACGCACGCTCCCGGCACATCCGAATCACAATGACGATGAAGGCACTTCCTCGGCCCGACGCCGACGACGACCTCTCGCCGTAGTTGAGTAGAGCGGGCCCGCCACTTCCGGAGCCCCCGGCAGCTTGCAGCGGGGTTTCGGTCCTTATCACAGTGATGCGCATGGCGAGAACAAAATGGGCCACATTCCTGCAGGTGTTTTTCTCAAGCGACCTGTGGTAAATTGCATCCCATGCGTCACGTCGTCATCATCGGATCCGGGCCGGCGGGACTGACCGCCGCCATCTACACCGCACGGGCGAATCTGTCGCCCTTGGTGATCGAGGGCGGGCGGGCCGGCGGCCAATTGACCACCACCACCGAGGTCGAGAACTACCCGGGCTTCCACCACGCCATCATGGGACCCGATCTGATGAAGGAGATGCGCGCCCAGGCGGAACGCTTCGGTACGGAATTTCTCTCAGGCGAGGTCACGGCTGTGGATCTGAAGCAGAAGCCGTTGACCGTACGGGTGGAAGGCGAGCAGACCGTCGACACCAAGACGCTCATCATCGCTTCAGGCGCCTCGGCCATCCAGCTCGGTCTTCCTGCGGAACGACGCCTCATGGGGCATGGCGTCTCCACCTGCGCCACCTGCGATGGCTATTTCTTTCGTGGGAGGGAACTGGTCGTGGTCGGGGGCGGCGACTCCGCCATGGAGGAGGCGAATTTCCTGACCAAGTTTGCGACGCGTGTGACCGTCGTGCACCGGCGGGATAAGTTACGCGCCTCCAAGATCATGCAGGATCGGGCGTTCAAGAACGAGAAGGTCACGTTCGTCTGGAATTCGATCGTGGAGGACATCCTGGGCGACACGGTCGTTACGGGGGTCCGCGTCCGGAACGTGGTCACCGGGCAGACCTCGGAGGTGGCCTGTGCGGGCGTGTTTGTCGCGATCGGCCATAGTCCCAATACCAAGCTCTTCGAAGGGCAGATCGAGATGGATACCAAGGGCTACATTCTTACCAGAAACGGCACCGCCACCAGTATCCCGGGCGTCTTTGCGGCCGGCGATGTTCAGGACTCCAAATACCGTCAGGCTGTGACCGCCGCCGGATCCGGCTGCATGGCCGCCATGGACACGGAACGGTTCCTTGAAAGCGAAGGTTAAGGCCAAGGTTGAGGTTGAGGGGGGACTTGGGAGCATTCTTGCTGAAAGGACCTTAACCTCAACCTTAACCTCGACCTGCCGAAGGCCCATGCGCTGCGCCATCGTCCATTACCATGAGCTCGCCCTGAAGGGACGGAACCGTCCCTACTTCGAGCACCGCCTGGCCCGGCACATCCGGCTCGCGCTTCGAGGGCTGGGCATCGGTCCGGTCGAACTCTTACCGGGGCGCATCCGCATCGCTCTTGCTGATGACACGCCATGGGAACCCGTGAAGTGCCGGCTTTCGAAGGTATTCGGCATTGCGAATTTCTTGCTGGCTCATGCGGTGTCGCTGGATCGGACCGGGAACCTGGATACCCTGCAGACCGCTGTCGGCGAGGCAGTGCAGGATCTCTCCTTCTCGACGTTTCGGGTCAGCACCAAACGCGCCGATAAGCGCTTCCCCTTGACCTCCATGGATGTGGACCGGACGATCGGTGCGCACGTCTGCGCCTTGACCGGAAAACGGGTCAGCCTCGGACATCCTGACCTCACCATTCACATCGAGCTGTTGTCCACAGAGGCCTACTATTCCGTCCAGCGGGCAGCCGGCCCAGGCGGCCTGCCGGTGGGCATCAGCGGTAAGGTGATCTGCCTCATCTCGGGAGGGATCGATTCGCCCGTGGCCGCGCATCGCATGATGAAGCGCGGCTGCAAGGCGGTCTTCGTGCATTTCCACGGCCGGCCGTACGTCACCCGCGCCTCGGAGGAGAAGGTCCGCGAGATCGTCCAACTCTTGACCGAATACCAGCTCTACTCGCGGCTCTATTCGATCCCGTTCGGCGAGATTCAGCGGCAGATTGTGCTGGGCGCGCCGGCGGAGTTTCGGGTGATCCTCTACCGCCGGATGATGCTGCGGATCGCCGAGGAGGTGGCTCGACGCGAACGGTGCTGGGCGCTGGTCACAGGCGACAGCCTCGGGCAGGTGGCATCCCAGACTCCTGAGAACCTGACCGTGGTGGAGGAGGCCGCTCAGCTTCCAATGCTCAGGCCGCTGATCGGGATGGACAAGAGCGAGATCACCGAGGAGGCCCAGCGGCTCGGCACTTTCGAGACGTCCATCGAGCCCGATCAGGATTGCTGCCGCCTCTTCGTGCCCCCGCACCCGGCCACCAAGTCCGGCCTGGATCACATCAGGAAGATCGAGCGCGGGCTGGACCTCGGCGCCCTGGTCAAGCAGGGCCTGGAGGGCGCGGACCTGGCTGAGTTCAATTTCCCGGCTCAGTGAGACGCGGCCCGCTTCGCCACCGTTTCAGTCAGAATGCGAAAGTGGGCTTCCAGTTCACGCCGGACTGCCTGCGCCACCAGCCAGGCCGGCACCAAGGTCTCAAAGTCCACCTGCAGCTCGAAGTCGGCCCTGGTTCGAGTGTCCTCACCATCCGCGCGCAATTTCCACGTGCGCAGGTAGCGCGTAAAATCCCCCGACACGAACCGGCTGACCAGCCCTCCGCCCCGGAGCTCGCGGTTCTCCAGCACGAGCCGTCGTTCCCCGATCATCATGGCATGGCCGAGCGCCAGGTCGGTCACCGTATACTCGGCATGCCGTTCCACCCGCGTGACGCGCATCGACATGTCGAAGAGCTCCGGCCACTTCTCGTAATCGGTGAGCACCGCCTGCACAACCGATGACGGCGCTGGAAGGTGCAAGACGCCGGTCGCGCGCACGCCGCCGGACGGCTCCGTGCGAACTTCCAACACCAGCGTAGGTTCATCGGCCGCCCAGGCCACCGGGGAATCCCAGGTGGGAGCCAAGCTGACCGGCCCAGTCTGGAGGAAACAGAGGAAGGCCAGGGCGCGCCACATCTGGTGGCAGGGCGACACGGAGGACCGCGACATATCCCCGTCATAATAGCAGGTGAGGAGCCAAACCAACAGACATGCCTGTGAGAGGGTGCGCTAAGCCGGCCTTGACATTAGTTCTAACCAGAACTATATTACCAACCACAGGTTTGGGGATTCCCCTGTGTAACGGGCATTGCACCGTGTGATGATGAGAGGAGGCCCGCCATGAGGTGGCTGTTTAAGACCGATGACTCCTGGTCCAGCTTGTTCCTTCGCGTGATGCTTGGGGTGGTCATGTTCCCACACGGGGCTCAGAAGATGTTAGGATGGTACGGAGGATTCGGGTTCTCCGGCACGCTCGGGTTCTTCACGGAGACGATGCATCTGCCCTGGATCATCGCATTCCTGATTATCATCGGGGAGTTCTTCGGAAGCTTGGGACTGCTGATCGGGTTCCTGACCCGTTTCACCGCGCTCAGCATCGGCATCATCATGGCAGGCGCCATCTCATTGGTCCACTGGCCCAACGGCTTTTTCATGAACTGGTCCGGCAAGCAGCAGGGCGAGGGGTACGAGTTCCATTTGCTCGTCCTTGCCATCAGCGCCGTACTGACATTCACCGGCGCCGGCAAGTGGTCGGTGGACGGCGCTATCGCCAAGAAGCTGGCGAAGTAACGACCGTGACGAGACAGACGGGCTGTCCAGAACACACAGTCCGGTGAGGAGACCCTGAGGAGACCAATGGTGCAACTGGTTTCACAGCATGAGCTTGCCACAGAGGACCGGCAGAGACCTGGCACGAGCCCGCCGTCTGAAGACCATCTGCTGGACGCGTATTCGCATGCCGTCGTCAGCACGGCGGAGAAAGTCAGCCCGTCGGTGGTGAACATTGAGGTCCATCAGCAGCAGAACGGCCGCCGGTCGACGGACCCGCGGCACCCTCGGGAGGCGCATGGGACCGGCTCCGGCTTCTTCTTCACGCCTGACGGGTTCATCCTGACGAACAGCCACGTGGTGCATCAGGCTGCTGGCCTTGCCGTCACGCTCTCGGACGGCCGCCGCTACCCGGGGTACCTGGTCGGCGATGATCCGGACACCGATCTGGCGGTCATTCAAATCGATGCGCCGAATCTCCAGCCAGTCTCGCTCGGCGACTCGCAAGCCATCCGCGTCGGCCAACTGGCCATCGCGATCGGCAATCCGTACGGTTTCCAGTGCACGGTCACGGCCGGCGTGGTCAGCGCCCTCGGGCGCACTCTCCGGTCTACGTCCGGCCGGCTCATCGACAGCATTATCCAAACCGATGCTGCGCTGAACCCCGGCAACTCGGGGGGCCCGCTGGTCAGCTCGCATGGGGAGGTCATCGGCGTCAATACCGCCGTGATCCTGCCGGCGCAAGGCATCTGCTTCGCGATCGGTATCAACACGGCCAAGTTCGTCGCCGGGCGGCTGATCAAGGACGGAAAGATCCGGCGCGGCTACATCGGTGTGATCGGCCAGAACGTGCCGATTCCGCGTCGCGTGGTCCGGTTCCACGACTTGCCGGTCGAGAGCGGGATCCTGGTTGCCTCCATCGAGCCTCGCAGTCCGGCTCAACGGGCTGGCTTGCTGGAGGGTGACGTGATCGTCGGGTATGCCGGCCGGCCGGTAGCCGGCATCGATGACCTGCACAAGCTCCTGGCAGACGAGACTGTGGGCGTCCAAGCTCCGCTGACCATTCTCCGACGTGCGGAGAAGCTCGTGCTCAACGTCGTTCCGAATGAATCTCTGCCTCGTGGAGAACGGTAAAGCGCCGCCACAGCGGCTCCGTGAGTTCTGCCGTCTGGGCCCTGCATGAACCCCTCCGAAAACAAACGCCTGGTCGAACTCCGCATCAGTGCTCGATACGCGCAGACACACGGGTGGGTCGTCAATGCGCTCACCGGTTGGCTCTCCGCCTTTTACATGGAGGATCCCCGCTTTCGCGTCAGCCGGCGCGACCATGACATGGAGAGCGGAATCCCTGTCTGGGTG
>JAHRHE010000143.1 GCA_020027965.1 Nitrospirota bacterium
GAAGAACGCCTGCGTCTGGGCCATGTGACGGCTGATGTCGGCCGAAAGGCGACGTGCCCCTTCCTCCCAGCGCTCGGTGGTGTACCCGAGCCGTCTGGAGAGGAAGATGAACGCATCGGAGTCCGGGGCCGGCAGCACGAGGTCCCGGGCGTTTCCGCGAACGATGCGCAGCGCGTCGATCAACCCTCGCAGAAACAGATAGGCGTCGCGGAGTCGGCTCACCTCGTCCGGTTTCAGGAGGCCGGTTACGCCCAGCGCGGCCAAGGCTTCCAGGCTGTTGGGCGTACGGAGTCGGGGCTCCTTGTGGCCATGCATGACCTGCAGGTATTGGACTGCATACTCCACGTCGATCAAGCCGCCGGGGCTGTACTTCACGTTCGTGTCGCCGGGCCGGACCAGCTCGTTGATTTGCCGGCTGCGGAGGTCGAGCGCGGTCTTCAGGTCCCACGGCTGGCCGCTGTACACGAAGGCGTCCCGATGGGCCTCGACCTGGCGTCCCAGGGCTTCGTCTCCAGCCACGAACCGCAGCTTGACCAGGGCCTGGCGCTCGAAGGGGGCGCTCAACCCTGACGGGCTGTAGTAGGCGCGCAGCTCTGCCAGCGTGTTGGCCAACAGACCCTTCCCCCCATGAGGCCGGAGCCGCACGTCAAGGTGAAAAATACCTTCCTCCTTCGCTTCGATCCACTGCAGCATCTCCTGGACGAGCCGCTCGAAGTACTCGCTGTTCTCGAGCGGGCGGCGGCCGCTGGTTCGCCCGGGCCCTCCGTACGCAAACAGCAGCTCGATGTCTGAGGCATAGCCCAGCTCCCGCCCGCCGAACTTGCCCATGCCGAAGAGGGCGAAGGGGCATGGCCCGTCGGCGGCAAGCCGTGGCCGGCCGTGCCTGCGGGAGAGCTTCGCCTGGCAGTTGCGGGAGGTTTCTTCCAGGACCACTTCGGCCAATTCGGTCAGGGCGCGGGAAAAATCCGGCAACGTGGTCGTTGGATCCAGCAAATGTTTCATGTCAATCCGGAACATCTCCTGATCCTTGAACTGGTTCAAGACCTGCCTGCGCCGGTCGTCAGTCCGCACGCGGCCCAGGCGCCGGCGGAGCTCGCGGGTCAGCTCGGTCCGAGGCCGGATCAGCGCCACCTGTTGATAGTCCTCCAGCACCGGCAGGAGGTTGGCGTGCTGACGGCGCAGGAAATCCTCCCAGAGGAAATCGCTCGTGCCCAACAGCCGGGCCAGCAACGTCAGGGTCTGTTTCTGCTTGAGAAACTCCAGCGCCTGGCCGTCCCGTGATTCCTCCAGGATACGGTCAAGGAACCGGTCGAAGTAGTCCATCGCCTTCCCGGGGTCCGGTGCCCAGGTGAGGAAGTGCGTGAACTGCTTGATCAGGGCCGCGGTCAGTCTGAGCTCCTGCTGCTCGACCGGGCTCTCAATCTTGTGCCCGTGCCGGCCCCGGACGAAAAACTGATCGTGCAGCTCCGCGCCCAGGTTTTCAAAACGGGCTTTGCGAATGTAGATGCCCCGCATGGCCAGCGCATTGGAGAAGGCGTACAGGAACGCCGGGGTGTCGGTGGATCGGATATCCATCACGGTATCGGTGGGGGATTGCTCGTTGTCGAATTGGATCTGCACGGGCTGCAGCAGCCCGGTGAACGTGCTGCGGGAGCGCCCCAGCGTCTCGACGAGCCTCCGGTTGACGAGGTTGCGGGCTTCCTGGAATCGGGTTGCGTCCAGGAGACGCACCATGTTCTCAAGCTGTTCCGCGAGAAGATGCTGGCTCTCGGCTGTGAATGACACGCCCGGTAGAGGACGGACGCGGAAGACATCCACGATCTTCTTCCGGGCGAGACCGGCCCGGCGCGTCTCCCGTCTCCGGGGGATCCCGGACGTACGCGGTCGTGCGACCGGCCGGGCCGGTGCCTCCGCAAAGGTGTAGATATTGCCTTCTCTGATATCGAGGCCGAACGCCGAGAGGAGGCCACAGACCGTCGCGAACTCGGAAAAATAATCGTAGGCGACGATTACTACATCGTAGAGTCCGTCCGGCCCTTCGCTGATGGCCACCTGGCAGAGATGGTCAAGGTCGAGGCGGGCGGCGAGCGTGATGTGGTGCACGATTTCGTCCGGCTCAAAGCGGCCGAAGTAATCCGCGTCCATGCGCGACACGAAATCGCGGACGATCTCGTCATCCACGTCCGGGCAGAGCGAGGTCAGGGTCTGGAGCAACTGGTCATGCGTCATCATGGGCCTCGAGTATACCGCAAGATTGGTTCATTGTCTGTTCACCGGGGCACCGGTATAATGCCCGAGCCATGCCGCGTCTCTCATCATCACATCGGAAGTCTCTGGCGGCCGGGGTAGGGTCCAGGGGCGCTCGGCGTTCCGACCTTGCCGACCCCGCACCGCTGCTGCTGGCCACCAGCCTCCCGCCGGCTACGGTGGCTGCGCTGTTGGCTCCGTACGGGTTTGCCGATCCGAAGCGGGCCGACGAGAACATCCAGTTGTTGGCCGGTGAGCCCCGATCCCGTGAGCGGCTGGCCAGGATGCTCAGCGAGCTGCTGGCGGCAGTGGCGGAGACGGCGGATCCCGACCAGGCCTTGAACCATTGGGAACGGTTCCTCCAGGCCGGCGTGAACCGCGCCCAACTGTTTGACTACCTGGCCGGGTCTCCACGGATGCTCGCCCTGCTTTGTCGAATTTTCGGCAACAGCGATTCGATGGCGCAGACGCTCATCCGCGATCCCCTGCTGGTCTACTGGTTGGCCGAGGCGCAAGTGCTCACGCGGGGCCCGTCCCGCCTTGCGCTGGAGCGGGCCTTGCGGGCGATCCTGGAGAACGTGACGGCGGTCGAGCTGAAGCTCGAGGCCCTCCGGCGATTCAGGCGCCGCGAGATGCTCCGGATCGGCGTGCGTGATCTCCTGCGGCTGGCCGATGTGCGGGAGACGACGGCGGCCCTGTCGGATCTCGCCGGCGTCCTGATCCAGGCCGCGTACGAGATCGTGGCTGCGGATCTTCGGGCACGTTACGGGGTCCCCATGTACCGGGACGACCGCGGACGGCTGGTCGAGTCGGGCTTCGCGGTGGTGGCGATGGGCAAGTTGGGCGGCGGTGAGCTGAACTTCAGCTCGGACGTGGACCTGATCTACGTGTCCGGCTCGGAGGATGGGGAGACTCGACCGTGGCCCTCGGTGCGTGCCCGATCGATTCCCAATGAAGAGTACTTCGAATATGTGGCGCGTGCCCTGACCCGGGCGCTCACCGATATCACGCAGGAGGGCTACGTGTTCCGG
Organism: Nitrospirota bacterium; assembly: GCA_020027965.1. GTDB lineage: Bacteria > Nitrospirota > Nitrospiria > Nitrospirales > Nitrospiraceae > JAHRHE01. The sequence goes on from JAHRHE010000143.1 coordinate 3,279, forward strand.
GTGGATCTGCGCCTGCGCCCCGAGGGGACCGTGGGCCGGTTAGCCCGGTCCGTGGCCGGGTACGCAGACTATTACCGGGCGCACGGGCAGGGGTGGGAACGGCTGGCCTGCCTCAAGGCCTGGCCGGTTGCGGGGTCGCTCCCGGTGGGCCGAGCCTTTCTGCGAGCGGTGAAACCCTTCGTCTTTGGGTCCCGCTCGAGGCCACTCGACAGCAGGACGGTCTCCGGGCTTGTTCAGGAAGTCAGGGCGATCAAGGACATGATCGATGACAAAATGGCCAGCCGCGGACAGGAGCGGCGGAACGTCAAGCTCGGCACGGGGGGCATCCGGGAAATCGAGTTCATCGTCCAGGCGGTCCAGGTGCTCTACGGGGCCTGGCTCCCGGGGATCCGGGACCGGAGCACGCTGGGAGCGTTAGCGCGGTTCAGACGGCGTGGGCTGCTCTCGACTCGCGATCAGGCGGCCCTCGCTCAGGCCTACCTGTTTCTGCGCGATGTGGAGCACAAACTCCAGATGGTGCACGACCTGCAGACGCACGCCTTACCGGATTCGCCGGAGGACCTGACGCGCTGTGCCATTCGTCTCGGCTACTCGCCTGGCGATCGGCCCGCGGCGACGAATCGGTTTGCGGCGGATTATCGGCGCCATACGACGGTCGTGCACCGCTTCTTCAAGAGCCTGTTCCATGCACCGGATCGGTCCGCGCTGCTGCGGGCAGCGCAACGGAAAGCGATGAGGGCGGGACGGGTTTAGCCCTGAGCTGAGAGCCAATGGCTAATGGCGTATGGCTGATGGCCTGCCCCGAGCCGAGTCGAGGGGTCGGAATGAACGACGAGAGACGAGATACGAATCGGAAGGACTGAGAACTGGGAAGAAAAAGGCCGGGCAGCTCTTGCCGCCCGGCCCTGTTCTTTTGGTTGCAGCTATTGGCTATACGCCATTAGCCATTTGCTCTTCTCTTTAGTACATGTCGTGCATGTGGCCGCCGCCGCCCGGCATGGCCGACTCTTTCTTCTCCTCGGGCAGATCGGTGATCATGACCTCGGTCGTCAACATCAGGCCTGCCACGCTGGCCGCGTTCTGCAGGGCGCACCGGGTGACCTTGGTCGGATCGATGATTCCGGCCTCGATCAGGTCCACGTACTCTTCGTTCTGAGCATCGAAGCCGTACGAGATCTTGGACTCCTTGCGGACCTTGTCCACGACGACCGACCCCTCGACGCCGGCATTCTCGACGATCTGGCGAATCGGCTCTTCGAGCGCGCGCTTGACGATGGTCACGCCGACCTGCTGCTCGGGTGGCAGCTTCAGGGAGTCGAGCGCCTTGACGCAGCGCAGGAAGGCGACCCCACCGCCCGGCACAATGCCCTCCTCGACCGCGGCCTTTGTGGCATGCAGCGCATCTTCGACGCGGGCCTTCTTCTCTTTCATCTCGGTCTCGGTCGCCGCGCCGACATTGATGACCGCCACGCCGCCGACGATCTTGGCCAGCCGCTCCTGGAGTTTCTCCCGATCATAATCGGACGTTGTCTCTTCGATTTGGGCCTTGATCTGCTTCACGCGGCCCTCGATCTTTTTCGGATCCCCGTACCCCTCCACGATCGTGGTGTTGTCCTTGTCGATCGTGACGCGCTTGGCGCGGCCCAGGTCCGTGAGCTTGATGTTCTCGAGCTTCAGACCCAGCTCCTCGGACAGGACCTGGCCGCCGGTCAGGATGGCGATATCCTCCAACATGGCCTTGCGGCGATCGCCGAATCCGGGCGCCTTCACCGCCGCGACGTTGAGGGTGCCACGGAGTTTGTTCACGACGAGCGTGGCCAGCGCCTCGCCCTCCACCTCCTCGGCGACGATCACGAGCGGCCTGCCCATTTTGGCGACCTGCTCCAGGAGCGGCAGGAGGTCCTTCATGCTGCTGATTTTCTTCTCGTGGATGAGCAGGAAGGGCTCTTCAAGGGCGACTTCCATTCGCTCGGCGTTGGTCACAAAGTACGGGGAGATATACCCGCGGTCGAACTGCAGGCCTTCGACTACATCCAGCGAAGTGGACATGGACTTGGCTTCCTCCACCGTGATGACGCCGTCTTTCCCCACCTTCTCCATGGCTTCCGCGATCAGCTCGCCGATTGTGGAATCGTTGTTCGCGGAGATCGTGCCGATCTGAGAGATTTCCTTCTTGGCCTGGCAGGGCTTGCTCAGCTTCTTGAGCTCCTGCACCACCACCTCCACGGCGCGATCGATGCCTCGCTTGATCTCCATTGGGTTGCCGCCGGCGGTGATGTTCTTGGCCCCCTCACGGAAGATGGCCTGCGCGAGGACCGTGGCGGTGGTGGTGCCGTCTCCGGCCACGTCGCTGGTCTTGCTCGCCACTTCCCGCACCAACTGGGCGCCCATGTTCTCGTAGGGATTCTTCAGCTCCACTTCCTTCGCGACTGTGACCCCGTCCTTCGTGATGGTGGGGGCGCCGAACTTCTTGTCCAGGATCGCGTTACGACCTTTCGGGCCAAGCGTGGCCTTGACGGCGTCCGCGAGCTGATTCACCCCCCTCAGGATCGCGGCGCGAGCCGCATCACTGTACAAAAGCTGCTTTGCCATCGGTATCCTCCCTTACAACGTGTCGGTTGCTTGTTGGTCGGTTGCTTGTTGAATGGTAAAAGCCGGTCGGTTAGCTCGTGAAAATACCCAGGACGTCTTCTTCCTTGAGGATCAGGCAGTCTTCATCGTCCACCCGCAGCTTACTCCCTGAATACTTGTCGAACAACACTTGATCGCCGACCTTCAGGTTCTTGACATCCTTCCCCACTCCCCGCACCACTCCTCGCTGGGGTTTTTCCTTCGCGGAGTCGGGGACGTAGATCCCGCCGGCGGTCCGTTCCATCTCCTCCGTATAAGTGATAAAGACCCGATCGCCCAGCGGCTGGAACTTGCTTGCGGCCGCTGCTCCCGATGACTTCTTCTCCTTGGTCTCCGTCGTCATGCTCGCTCCTCCTTTAGTGGTCCCACTCTTGAAAGTTCGTGCCCTTTTGGTGCGAGACGTTACCCTCACCACGCTGGGCCCCCTGGTTGGTTGTAGTCGAGTTGGAGATAGCCCTTTCCCTGACCAAGTCAAGGCCCTGCCGGGGGAATTTCTCTTCGTGACAGACCTGTCCCGTATTCATACATAACACATTGAAATCTAACGTAACAATTAGATTATCCGTATCGGGAATGGCGGGATTTAAAGGGACAGGCGATCAAAGTCCTTGATGCCCTTTTTCATATGGTCGCGTAGGCGCTTGATCAGCCGGGCTTCCAGCTGCCGGGTGCGCTCCTTGGTCACGTGGTACTTCTGCCCAAGATCCTCAAGCGTCAAGGGGGTCTCGGACAGGATCCGGTTACGAAGGATGTCTTCGTCCCGCTCATTGAGCGTCTTCATAAACTCAGCGAGTTGAGTTCGGAAGACTTGCCGCAGTTCGTCGGCTGCGAGCTGGTCATCCACCGGGGTGTTCTGGGCCGGCAGGACGTCGAGCAGTGTGCCTTCCGAATCATGGCTGAGCGGCTGATCAAGCGAGAGCTCCCAGCTCCCCAGGCGCTGGTCCATTTCGATGACGTCTCGCTCACGCACGTTCAGCCGGTCCGCCAGCAGTTTGGTGTCGGGGGCGAATCCCTGTCGCTCGAGCTTGGCCTTCTCTTTGCGAAGGTTGTAGAACAGCTTCCGCTGATCCTGGGTTGTGCCCACCTTGACCAGCCGGTACGTGTTCAAAAGGTAGCGCAGGATGTAGGCACGTGCCCACCAGGCTGCATAGGCATGGAACCGGACATTCTTGGTGGGGTCGAACTTCTTGATGGCCTGCATGAGC
>JAHRHE010000004.1 GCA_020027965.1 Nitrospirota bacterium
ACCCTGGACCGGTCGTTCCTGACCGCGCGAGTGGGCCGCCTCCTGCCGGCCAAGCAACGAGAAGTCGACGCCGGCCTGCGTCTCGTTATGGCACTCTAAAGGAGTCGTGTGGTGCTGGGGTTCGACTAAGCGAGCCCGGTGTTACCCGCCTTCGCAGAAATGGAACACAAAAGATGCCAGGCTGGTGTTCGGAGCGGATGGAGAACATGTGCCAGGAGTCGCTTCTACCTTGAACGGCAAGGCATTGATCCCTACCATTGACAGGACCATCCCTACACAGTAGCCTGGCCCCATTATTTCCCTGTCCCCATGACTTCCATTCGAACGGCGCGTAGCGGGCGGCTGACCTTGCGTGCGGAGCGCTCGATCATCTGAGGAACAGGAGGATACACCTCATGCGTTGGCTCGTCTCGGTTGCCTTGTGCGGCTGGCTCGGCGCGGTGTCGATCGGGATCGCTCAGCCGGCAGACCTACCGGCCTCAGGCGGACCGACCCCGGGCGTCCGGTTAGGGACTGCCATTACGCCGAAGAATTTCCCTGCCTCTTCGATGACCGATATCGATGAGGCCTTCCAACTCGCCAAGGGCATCGGCGATCACACCGTGTTCATCTACCAGTGGAAGGACCTGAACCCGGTGGTAGCCAAGCTCATGATCGAGAAATCCAGACAGGCCGGATTGGTTCCGATTGTCGGCCTGAGCCCGACCACGCTGGACCAGGACCGCAAGGAGCTGGACCTGCCGTTCCTTGTCCGCCTGCTGGCCGGCCCCAATCCGTCGTTCGCGAATCCCATCGTCAGGGAGGCATTCAAAGACGCGGCGAGAGAACTGGCTCGCTTACAACCGCCCTACCTGTGCCTGGCGACCGAGATTAATTTTCTCGCCATTCACCGCCTGCCCGAGTACCTGCACTTTGCCAGCCTCTATAAGGAAGCCTACCAGGAGGTGAAGCGGATCTCCCCGGGCACGAAGGTGTTCGTGACCTTTCAATGGGAGTGGGTGCGCATCCTGGACGCCAAGGAGCTTGACAAGATCCAAGAGCATAGCCGAGTGATTGACATTTTCCGGCCTGCGCTGGACGTCGTGGGCTTTACGACCTATCCCTCCCCGTTCCATGGAACCCCGGCAGAACTGCCGCCTGACTATTATGCCTGGATGTACCACCACATCAGCAACGCGGATGACGTGCTGTTCATGGAGGTCGGCTGGCCCACGTCGGGGACTGGCAGCGACGCCGAACAGGTCGCGTACATTCAACGATTGCCGGCGCTGTTGACGGGCATCAACGTGAAGGTGGTGGCGTGGGCGCTGCTGCATGACGTGGGGGTGGCGGCCTTCGGCGCCGATCTCAATACCGTCGGTCTGCTGACCCGAACCGGTGAACGAAAGCCGGGATACGGAACCTTCCGAGCGTGGAGGGACGCCATCCGATGAGCTATCACGGCTCAAGGAGAACAAGGTGCCAGGATCCTTTTCAGCGTTCAGGCGTCTTTTCCAGGGTCATTCCGGCGGGAGCACGACGAGCTCCGAATGCTTGGCAATGTGCAGGAAGTCCCGATCCGCGGTTAGGAGGGGGTACCCGTGCTCGATGCAGGCCGCCGCGATCAGACAGTCGATGGCCCCGGCCTGGATACCCTTTGAACGACAGCGCTGCCGTAATGCTGCGGCGGCCACATAGGTCCCTCGTTCGAGGGGCATCAACGGAAACGGGTCAAGGAGACGGACCAGCCAGTCAACATCCTTCTTACTGCGCAGGCCATCAAGGAGCTCCTGAAGAATATTGCCTGTGAGAAAGATCCCGTCATCTGCTTCGATGTGGGCACGAAACGCTCGGACGTACGGATGGTTCTCGTCCACCAGTGGGCGTCGCAGTACCAAGGACCAGACCGAGGTATCAACGACGAGGTTCACGCCCGAGCCGGTCTTGTTTGTATTGCCAGTCCTCTCGGAAGCGGAACGTCCCGAGAGCCCTCATGACCTTGCGTTGGCGCCTGCGTAAGATAAACTCCTCCAACGCCTTGGTGACGGTGTCCTTTTTTGTCCGGAGCTTCCCGACCCGCTTCGCTTCCTGCAGCAGCTTGTCATCGATGGCTAAGTTCGTTGCCATATCCTCTCCGTGTGTAGACGTTACACATAGGTTACTCCCCTGCCTCAGATGAAGTCAAATGTATCCTTGGTGCAGGATGGCATTCGGCGACAGGAAGGGGTCTATCACTTTTGTGCGGTGGCCCAGGGGCACGCGACCGTGCTCCCGAAGAGCCTACGCTACCTCAGCCGATTGCAGGTCGAGCCGGCCAATCTCTCTCTGCTCAACGATGCTCTACCATCCGCGAAACCCGGACCAGCTCATGCTCTCAATCATGCATTCTCCTCACTGTTAATCTGACCACATTTCTGGCTTGAATTCTGCTATACTCTCAACCTTAGATGTCCTATCGGATTGAATTCGTCAGCGCCGCGACAAACGACCTGCGTGCATTACGAAAGAGTGATCGCGTCAAAGTGCTGCACAGGATTGAACGACACCTGGGGCACCAGCCGACGCGACAGAGCAAGAGCCGCATTAAAGCATTGCGACCCGGGACCTACCCGCCCTATCGTTTACGGGTGGACGAGTTCCGTGTCTATTACGATGTTAAGGAGCCCGAGCGGTTGGTCATTGTGTTTGGAGTTGTGCTGAAGACACGATCAGCGGCCTGGCTCACCCAATCAACGACGGAACGCTGGAAGGGAGATGAGCCATGAAAGTGGTACCACTGAACGAGGTCAAGAATCGTCTGTCCGCCTATTTAAAGATGGCCAAGAGGGAGGACATCGTGGTCACCAAAAATGGGCGAGCCACCGCAGTGTTGCACGGAGTCACCGATGAGGACTTGGAGGACTTCCTGTTTGAGTCTGATCCGAAGTTCATCGCTCGCATTGAATCGCTCCGGCGGCAGTACCGGCGGGAAGGTGGCACTGCGATCCAGGACGTCCGCAGGGAATTGGGGTTGACACGTCGATCACCTCGCAAAAAGAAATAGCACCGGAGCGTGACATTGCCAGCCAGGAGTGGTAAAAGAGCCGGACGGGAGGATTCGACTCCTCATGAAGACACGGTGCGAGCAATGCGGCGCAGATTTCGTGCAACGGATCAGACCGGACGGGGTCCTCGAACGGCTGGCCTGCCTCTTGTTCATTTATCCCTTTCGCTGCCAGCTCTGCACGCACCGCTTCCGCGCCTTCCTGCCGAGCGCCGCCGTTCTTGGGCAGAAGGTGGACCGGCGCCAGTACGTGCGCTTCTCTGCCCGGTTCCCGGTCACGTTTGCAGGCGAGACAGCACGGGGTCAAGGCACGGCGACCGATATTTCGATGGGGGGGTGCGCGCTGGAGTCAGACGCAACGCTCATGCCGAGCATGGTCCTGAAGTTGAAACTGCGCGTCTCTGAGCATGCGCTTCCGGTCGAGGTGGAGGCGGCGGTCGTGCGCTCCATTCGCTCCAAGATCGCCGGGCTGGAATTCGTGCGGTTCGCGCCTCAAGAGAAGTACCGCCTGAACCAATATGTCGCCGGGTTGGTGTTCACCCATCGCAAAGACTAGGCCAGAGACCCTCCGTTCGGCACGCCTGCCATTTCACGATCCCCCTGTTCTGGCATCTTTACTCCGACGTAAGAGTACATCGAATTCGCAGACCCGCAGGTCTTCATCCGAGAAGCGTCTGAACTCGTCGGACAACTTCTCCCTCGGAGTGGGCAACGCGTCCCATCTTTTCACTTCAAGCACATCTGCCACAAAACCTGCTCTGCTAAAGATGTCTATCATTTCTGAGTACCTCAACCGGTTCGTGTAGAAGCCTGATCTCGCCATGACTGGCGACTCCCAGATTCGTTCCGAGAATCTCAGGTTGTTCAATGCATCGCACAGATTATCTTTGAGATCCACCGTATGCGAGCAGACGCCCTCTGGACGCAGGATACGCCGCACTTCGCGCATGACGTCAACAAACTCGCCACGCCTGATGTGCTCAAGCACGTGATGTGACCAGACAAAATCAACTGATTCTTTCGGTAGCGCTCGAAGGGACGCCAGACCACCCGTCAAGTATTTAGCATTGCAACTCGCCAGCACCCCTTCCATAGTGATGGGCTCCGCAAGACGTGGCACAGCACATCCTTGCCCTGAGAGGTATGCCGCCATGCGTTTATATGTCTTCCCATCTTCCCGAGCGAACTGTCCGGTATCGACAAGGTAACTCGCCGTGGCCCCGAATGCGTATGCGATCATTGCTGAGCATATGGAGTCTCCCGGTCCGATCTCCAATACCACACCACCCTCGTGCTCCCGTGCGCCGGCCGCCCTCGAAAAATGTTTCTCTACCACGGCGAAGGCATACTCAGGGTGATCCATGTCTCCGAGTCGAAACAATCCCACCCGTCGCCAAAACCCGTAGTCCACAGGAAGGCGAGACAATACCAACTTTGCTCCGATCTTCACGTGCCACGGAACGCGTGCTGTGATGTACCTAACACTCCGCATCGCAGTATTCAGATTCATCGTTCAGATCTTCCGCTCACGGGATCCGCGCCAGAGCCAGAACGCCGGCTTGACCCGCGATGGTCAGACCGAGGTCGCTCGCCTTCCACAGAAAGCTACGAGCGGATGAGGGTGCCGAAGGCGGCGAAGAGCTGGCCGGTGAGGTACTGAGTCGCGTGCGAATCACCCGACCCCTTCTTGCGCAGGAAGTCGTTGAGCACGCGCCCATCGCTGGTCCGGTGCGTGTTGGGCTTCCCTAAATTCATCCGATAGCGCTCAATCCCTCCCGAGACCCGGCTCACGAACACCACGGTGCCGTCGCTCTCAACCCGCTCCACCAGCCCCACGTGCGTGAGCGGATCGTTGAAGTGGCCGTCGCTGTTGAAATCCCAGGTGTTGTGAAAGAACACCAGGTCGCCGGGATGGACGGTTGGGCCATAATGGATTCGCCCGTGGCGCAGGACATGCCCATAGATGCGCCCGACGCCATTGCCGCCATCCAACTCCCCCAGATCATCGTACAAATCAATTCCTTGCGTGACATACACGCCCCGGACGAGACCCGAGCAGTCGAAGGTAAAGCGCCGGCCGCCCACTTCGATTCGTGAGCTCCCGACGAATCCGACGGCTACCTGTACCAGCGCCTGTTGCTTGGATGTCTCCACGATGATGTCACAGCAGATTCGTCCCTCCGCCCCCCTGATGGGAAACACATCGTCACTCAGCTCATCTGATCGCGTGGCCGCCTGGTGCATGCTTGAGGGGGCAGCCATGGCGCAGGCCTGGAGTACGACCGCGAACAGAACGGCCAGGAGACTGAACGCCATCGTGGAGTAGGCGTTAGATGACGCAATCACGACACGCCAGTATATCGCTTGGTATACATTCGGCACAACCAGCGGACATTCCGAGCCTGGTGTAGAGTCGGCTCACACTTGCGGCGTCGCAGCTCGCCGGTTCGGTAAGATCCTCCTGCCTAGCTGGACAGACTCACGCATCCGGGTATAATGTCCGCCAAGTAGTTTACCGTGAGGGGAAGCGCTGGCGATGCAGGCTCCGATGCCGGTCCGGACCGGCACCCTGCAGCGGAATGAAGCAACCATGAAGCAGGTGCTCACGATTGCCGGGTCCGATTCCGGAGGCGGCGCTGGCATCCAGGCGGACCTCAAGGCCATGTCGGCCAACGGGGTGTTCGGAATGTCCGTGATCACTTCGATCACGGCCCAGAACACGAAGGACGTCACCGCCGTCTATGACCTCCCGGTTTCAGTCATTGAGGCGCAACTCGACGCCATCTTCGATGACTTCGAGGTGACCGCGGTCAAGACCGGCATGCTGTCTTCGGCTGCAATCGTAGACGCCGTTAGTAGAAAACTGCTACAGTATAAAGCCTCGACCCTGGTCGTGGATCCCGTAATGGTCGCCAAGAGCGGGCATGCACTCTTGCAGCCCGACGCGGTGGAGAGGGTCAAGGCAGCGTTGATTCCGCTCGCGCTCCTGGTCACGCCGAATCTTCACGAGGCCGAACGATTGTCCGGCCTTCAGATCAAATCGCTGGCCGATGCCAGGGCGGCGGCCAAGGTCATCCATAAGCTCGGCTGCCGGCACGTCTTGGTCAAGGGCGGGCATCTGCTCGCGGAGAAGGGGACTGATTTGCTGTACGACGGCCGATTTTTCACCGTGTACAAGGGCGAGTTCATCGACACGCCCCATACACATGGAACCGGCTGCACTTACGCTTCCGCGATCGCAGCTCAACTGGCAAAAGGCAAGCTACTTCCTGAGGCTGTCCAAGCAGCCAAGACCTACATCACCGAAGCGATCCGCCACCATCTCGCGATCGGCCACGGCAAGGGCCCCACAAACCCTTTCTATTTCTTGCCCGAATGAGGGAGCGACCATGACACGTTTGCAGTTTCGTCCCGCACTGTTCCTGCTCACCGGCCTTTTCTGGCTCCTGCTGGCCTCGGCGGTTGGCCTGGTGCTCTTTCTGGCGATCCTACGGGGTGTGCCGACTTCCCAGGCGGCAGCCCTGGTTCACGCGCATGGCGCGATGGTCGGAGGAGTCGCTCAGATCGCCCTGGGTGCCCTGATCGCCTTCCTCCCATCCTTTTTCAGGATGGGGCAGGGCCGCTCGGACTCCCATCCAGTGCTGTTCACGGCGATCAACGCCGGCGCGGTCGGGATTGCGGCCGGATTCGGCTTCGGACAGTACCTGCTGGTCTCCGCGTCGGGTTTGCTCGTCCTCTTCGCCTTCCTTTCCCTGTGCCGCGATGCACTCGGCAGCCTGCGACCGATCCTGGCCGCCCCCCCGCTCGATCTGTGGCTCTATGGCCTCGCAGGGCTCGCCCTCCTGGCCGGGCTCCTGGTCGGAGAGGCGATGGCCCTTCGGGCGGTCCCGCAGATGATGATCGGTCATATGCGGCTCGCCCACATGCACTTCATCCTGCAAGGATTCCTGACTCTGGCCATCGTGGGGGCCATGCATACCGTGTTTCCCGCCATGCTCAGGGGAGCTCTATACAGTGACTCAATGGCTCGGATGACGTTCGTATTACTCCCGGGTGGCATTCTCGCGCTGATCGGCGGCTTCCTGTCGTCCCAACTCTGGATCGAGATCGGCGGAGGCCTGGCCATGCTGACCGCCTCGGCGCTGTATGGTTCCAACATCGCCCAGACCTGGATCAGCGCGGGGAAACCCCGAACCGCAGCGTTGGATCATCTCCTGATGGCCACCTTCTTTCTTGTGGTGACCATGGGCGGCGGCCTTCTGGTGGCAGCCAACGCCCTCTGGGACCCTCCGAAGATTCCCTTCGGCAAGCTCCATCTCGTGGCCTACACGCATTTGGCGTTTTTGGGCTTCATTCTCCAAACCATCTTTGGCGCCCTGTCGCATTACTTGCCGAGCATGCTGGCGGACGAACGGACCACCAGCCATAAGAAGCGCGAGCCGTACCTGGCCGAGCTGACCGGCATCGTCGAGCGATGGCGCTCGATCCAGGTGGGCGCGTTCAACCTGGGGACGATCGGGTTGTCACTGGTCGCAGCGCTGGTGTGGCAGTTCAGCCTGAATTCGCTGCCCGTTCAGACCGCCGCCTGGCTCAGCGCCGGCCTGCTGCTACTCGGGCTCGGCCTCTTCGGAATGAAAGCGGTCTTGCTCGTAATCAGCCAGCCCACGGGGGAGCCCGATTGAGCGTTCTCACATAATGATTGCTTATTCCGGGAGAATGATCAAAAATTAGCCCGATCCTGAAACCAAGCGATTCGGCTCGCCTGTGCGAAATCGCATGAGATGATCGGTCGGGTGCTCAGTCTCTTGGACCCCGACAGCAAGCGATCTCACGAAGAAAGGGGGATGCATGCCTGACCGGAGCATCACGATCCTGCCCGAGCAGTGGCAGGCCTTCTTCCAGCTTCTCGCCGTCCCCGTGGCCTGGATACCCGGCATGCAGGACGTGTTGGTGGAGTTCGTCCTGTTTTCCTCTTCCGGCTGGGTCGCGGTCGCCTACTATCTTTTCCTTCTCTTTCCAGTCTTGCTCTGGCTGAGCGCTGTCTGGTGTACCCAGCTTTCGATCTACACGCTCCCGTTTCGTTCCGGACGGCTGGAGTTTCTCAAGATGCTCCTGCTCGCGTGGTGGGACGCCGCGCTAGCCGTGTGGACCTTCTGGGTGGGACTGGCCAGGTTCGTCGTCGTCGTCGTCGGATGGATCTTCACGCTGGCCCGGCTCGCGCTGAAATTGCTGGCGGAGACCGTACGCCAGCTCGTCACCCTGCCCTTTAGTATGGGAGGGCAGATGACCCAGTCCTACTTCCAGCCCGGAGTCCCCTGGGTCGCGTTCCTGTTAATTGTGTTTTGGTGTCTGCTGGAGGCGGTGATCTTCACCTACGTGCTCCAACCGACCGTGACCGAAGTCTTGGCCGGCATTGTGGGCACAGAGGCTTCGCCCTTCACCGCACCACTCCTGTTCGTCTTTCTGTTTGTTCTCATCATGGGAAGCTTTGCGTGTATCCAGGTGCTGGCGGATTCTGTGAAGAACCGGCAGTACAAGTTCCTCGTGCAGATGATCCTGGTCGAGCTGTTCGTGATGACCTTCGAGGTGATGTTCCTATACCGGGAGCTGGTGGACGCCATCACGCCTTGGATCGCCCAGCAGACGTCCGAGAAGTTCCGGCCCGGGATCGTCTTCACGCTGGCCCTGGCGACGTTCGGATGGGTGGGAGTCCGCGGCATGACCTGGTTCTTGTTCGGACAGTTCGGGACCCCGCCGTTGCTCGCTTTCATCTCACGCCAGCCGCTCGTCCATCCGGAAGGGAAGGGAGCCGCAGCCGCGGCTCCGTCGGCCGTCCGGAACTGGTGGCGCGCCCCCCTCGACGACCTCAAGAATGAGGTCGGGTGGTTACACGATCGGGGCAATGAGCTCATGGAGTACCTGACCCTCCCCTTCCTCCATATCGTGGCGGCTGCCTTGAATTTCGCCATGATCTTGGTCGCCTCCCGTCCGGTCTTCAGTATTCCGTTCAAGAGTCTCAAGGAAGTGCTGGAATCCAGGGAAATCCTGGCTTCCCTTCGCTTACACCCGAAGAAGGTGGCCTCATGAAACCGTTCCGTTCCTTCTTCACAACGACACTGGCAGGGGCCGCGATGCTGCTGGTCGTGCTGGCGAGCTGCACGTTTCAGCCCAGCGAGCAGCGGAAGCCGCGCACGACCCTCTTCGTCGGGCTGGACGCCAGCGGATCGTTCAAACAGTCCGGGGTCTACGACAACTCCGTGACCTTCCTCGCCCACTACATCTATGGCCATCTCAACGAACTGGGCGGGCTGGACAAACCCCAGGCCCTGTTCGTGGCCAGCGTGGGCGGCAAGGCCCGGGGCGAGCCAAAGACCTTCCACCCGATCCATGACTTCCAGGGCAAGAGCATCGAGCAGATCGAGGCGGACCTTCGCGCCTGGTTCGCGCCGAACGATGTCTTTACAGATTTCAACCCGTTTTTCCAAGAAGTCGCGCGCATTACGAAAGAGCGAAATCTGGTCCTCGCTCCGATCACTGTAATGGTGGTCACGGACGGCCTCCCCGATATCCCCGGCCTCAAGGCTGGAGCGCAAGCCGTGTTCGAGCAGATCAACTTCAGCGCGCTGGAGTATCTCTCCCGGAATATTACCGTCCGGCTGGTCTATGTGAACCCCAAGATCGCGGAACAGTGGCGAACCTACGTCCCGCGACAACGGGTCCGCTTGTGGACCGTCGATGCCGAGGTGATGAAGGGCTGGAAAAATCAGATGCAGCCCGGCGTTGAGCCGGGCCAGCAGGACAAGTTCTGGAAATGGGTGCAGGATAACGTGGACTTCAAAGTCCGCTCCAACAAGCTCTGATCGTCCCGCTCTCGTTCTCGCGCCCGTCCCAAACCTGTTACAATGCCCGCTATGGTAGGCACCGAGCAGGCATTGACGTTCACGGATCCCGCCGGCCGTGCCGTGGCCGGCGTCCTCACCACGCCTCCCGCCTCCACCGACCGCCTGGTCGTGCTGTGTCACGGCTTCCTGTCCAACAAAAACAGCAACACGAACAGAGCCCTGACTCCTCGGCTGATCGAGCGGGGCATCGCCACCTTTCGGTTTGATTTTCTCGGCCAGGGCGAGAGTCAAGGACTATTCGAGCAGATCACCGTGACGGCTGCCCTGGATCAGGCCCGGGCCGCGATGGAGCGGGTTTCTTCCATGGGATACCGGCGACTGGGTCTGGTTGGATCGAGCTTCGGCGGGCTGATCGCCACCCTGGCGGCCGGTGCAGCTCCAGAGCATGGAGCCTCTCCCCTTGCTCTGGCGCTGAAATGTCCTGTCCCAGACTTTCCGGAGATGCTGCGCCTGGAGTTCGGAGAGGCCGGGATGGAGCGATGGAAAGAGGCGGACGAAATCCCGAATGTGACCGGCGGAACCGAGCCGATCGCCCTTCGCTTCTCTTTCTATATTGACAGCCTGGCGCACGACGCCTACAAGGCAGCGGAGGCGATCCGCGCACCGGTCCTGATCGTGCAGGGGGACGCGGACGAGTATGTCCCCCTCCACCAATGCCGGCGCCTGTACGAGGCGGTACAAACGAAGAAGCGTTTGGAGATCCTCACGGGAGCCGACCATGGGTTCAGCAAGCCGGAGGACTTCCAAACACTGACGACCCTGCTCGCCGACTGGATGTTCCAACACCTGCCGGCCTGATGAGGAGAATTGGAGAGACCTGACGATGCCGGACACACAGAGCTTGCGACAGGAGCAACTGGACGTGTTGAGAATCCTCTACCCCTGGTACAAGGAGGAAGTGTTCCGTCGGCGGGAGCAGATGATGCGCCTGACCGCCTTCGCCAGCGCGTTCCTGGTGTTGCTCCTCGTCACGATGCTGGCCGTGCCGTCCAGGCCTCGCCCGGACTTCACGGTCGCGCTGTTTGCCATCACCGGCGTCGCCTTGTTCTCAGCCATCTTTGCCTACCTGATCCTGCAACAGCGTACTCGCCACCGCATGGCCAAGCAGGCGCTGATCGAGATTGAGCGGGTGCTGGGTCTCTATGACGAAGGGCTGTACCTGGTGGGGAAAGCCCTGTATCCCGAGGACTGGCAGACCGCCTGGCTGGGCGATAAGAGCGTGACGATCTATCTCGTCGTGCTTGCCGCGCTGACGGTCTTGGTCATCGCAGCGGTGTTAGTCGGACCCTAGGGGACATGGAACGGGTGATCGACCTTCCTGCCAGGCAAGCCCCTAAGCACTTGCGTGTTTATCTCGCACTCTTAGCTGCAGCGGTTAGCACACTGGCCGTCGTTCTCATGCGCCTGAACTGGGACTTCATTTGGCACTTGCAGTCGTATGTCACGCTGGGAACCTGGGAACCAAGAGGACTCCCCTCTCGCGTTCCTTCCAATGTGTTAATCCTCTGGATTCTGCTATCCTTCATTTCCGGCTTCATTTCCGGAGTACTGCTCACTCCGTTCGCGGTTCGCAAGTTCTTTTCCTCTACTTACAAAGCCCACGGTTTCCCGATGACAGGCATCTGCATTGGAGCTCTGTGTGGCTCCTGTGATTGACTCCTGCTCTTATTGCTCAACGCAAGCCTCAGTTTTGTCGGGTTTATACTGTTTCTGGGACAATACCCCGATATCAACACGACGTTGCGCTTCTTCTCGCCGTATTTCTCAAGAGCGGCGATGGTCTATTGGGTGTTTGCGGCAGCAATCGGCGCAGCTGTCGGTGTCGCAACGGAAGTATTCCTTCGGCGGTCCGTTCTTAAAGTACGCACACTAGAGGTAGGTTGACTGGGATCCTACCTGCGCTTTTTCTTATTTTTTCCCCATCCACCTCACTTCTGACGCGTCACTCGTCACCCGTCACGCGTCACGGCATTTTTACTGCGCGACCCACACCACTTCAGTGTCCAGAATCTCCCAGGTTTGTCCGGTTCTCCGCAGCAGGATCAGGAAGCCGGCGCCGGTTCCGTCCGGCCGGTAGTCGCCTACATAGACCAGCGCCTGAGTCTGGCCGCGGTTAAATCCGACGCGCGAGAAACCCAGCGTGCCGACCGCGGACGGGGGACCTTGGGCCGGCCTGCCCCGGGGCCATGCCGCGGGGATCGGTGCGAGCGAGACCTCCGGCCGTTCGGCTTCCTGCCCAGAGACGAACCGATAGGACACCCCGAAATTGAATCGGGCCTCCAGCCTCGAAGGACGGCGGATCTTTGCAAGGAAGTTCGTGATGAGGTCCAGTTCAAGCGTGCCCTCGAAGAACTCGTTCTCCTCGAAGGAGGCGCGCGTCGGCGGTTCCTTATCCTGGGGATTGAGCCGCGTGACCGTCTGCCGGTCAATCAAGACGAGGGTGGTCTGAGACGTCAGGAACTTGTCCTGGATCACCCGGTCGTAGATCAGGTACTCCTCGGGGGGAACCAGCTCCGGCTTCTCACGAGGCGGGGCACCAGAGTCAGCGCTCGCGAGACCGGCCACCAGCAGCGCGGCGCACGCGATCGGCAGGACGCGGGAATAGAGGGCAAGACGCATACGGAGCAGAATAGCCTGCCTGAGAATCGTGGGTCAAATCGCTTCGGTTATTCTGCGGGAAGCTGAGAAGATTTGCATTGTGACCGAAAGGGCCCTACAATCCGTCCGCTGACCGGTTGAGCCGTCTCAACCATGAACCCCTGCAACCATTCTGGAGGAACCTCACGTGCTGAGTTGTGAACGCGCGGCGAACGATCGACAGTGGCACCTCTCGCGCATTGGCATGCTCCTCCTGGCCGGCGCGGCCTCCTTGACCCTCGGCTGCAAGCCCGACGACTCGCCGCTCAAAGAGGAGAACGCGACCCTGCGGAAGCAGGCGTTGAAGCAGGAGTCGGTGATCGTCTCCCTGCAGGATGGCAACAAGGTCATGCAGCAGCAAATTGACCTCCTCAACCAGGAGCTGCGGGAAGCGAAGAAAGGCACGGAGCGAGTCGAGGCCGAACGGAAAGCGTTGGCGGCCAAGCTGGACGCGCTGGTGGCGGACAACCGGAAGCTGGTCGCGGAGTCCGAGCGGCAGGCGGCGGTGAAGGCCTCCCAAACGATTCGCGTAGAGGAGAAAGGCGGCCAGTCCGAGGAGCTGCCCCAACCCCTCGCCGCAGTCAGTAAGGCCGTTGAAGAGGCCCTGGTACGCAACGGATATGTCGTAAGGGTGGGCGTGAGGACGGACCAGCATGCGGTCTATGTTACCCAGCGCAAGGTCTCGGCACCGGCCTCACTGGAGGTGCCCGGATTCCGGAACCAATACCTGGTGTCTTTGCAAACGCTCCCCACCAAGGGGACCCGGCTGAGTGTGAAAGCCGAGTTTGAGAAGATGGCGCAGGGGAACCGCATCCTCGCGGCGGCTCCTGAGGAGACAGCCGAAATCGAGCGGCGGCTCATCGCGGAGATCGCTAAAGCGGCCGCGGCGCCCGGGAAGATTTAGGAGCCCCGTGGAAGCCAGGATGGCTGGGCCCGATTCCAGAAGCACGGGCACAAGAGCACTGGCTCTCCTGTCTAGCGTCGCGATCATGATCGCGGCCTGGTGCGGACCAGCGAGCATCAAGGCGCACGCTCAGTCGCCGAAGCAGTTGCAGACCCGCGCCGAGGCCGTGGCGCGTCACGCCAAGCCCGTGCCCATGGTCACCGTCCCTGCCGGCTGGTTCTTGATGGGCACTCAGGCCAAGGCGGTTCCGTCCCTTGCCCTTGCACGGCCATTCGACGACACCGAGGTCCCCCAACGGCGCATTTGGCTGGACGCGTTTGAGATCGACCGCGATGAGGTGAGCCTGGGCAATTATCTGGATGCCATTCTGAAAAAGCCCAGGGCGCTTCCGCCGGACCTTGCCGAACTTGAGGCGCTGAGGCAGTTGGCGGAGTTCGCGAGCCTGCTCCTCAGACCGAAGAGGCCTCCGGACAAGGTGGTTGCCTCCTGGCCGGCGATCAAGGTGACCTGGTTTGAGGCAGACACCTATTGTCATACGGCGGGCAAACGCCTGCCGAGCGAAGCTGAGTGGGAAAAGGCCGCCCGCGGCGAGACTGGCCACCTCTTTCCATGGGGGAATGCCGCGCCGGATTCACGACGGGCGGTCTTTGCCCAGGTCGCGAATAGGACGAGTCAGAATGACCTTCTCGTGAAGCCCGTCGATAGTTTGCCGGATGGACGCAGCCCCTTCGGTCTCCACCACATGGCCGGCAATGTGGCTGAATGGGTGGAGGATTGGAGCGGCACCGATTCCTATGCCTCGATGCCGGATCGCAATCCCACGGGCCCGACGAACGGGCGATCCAAAGTCGTGCGCGGCGGGTCTTGGAAGAGCATCCCACCCCTGCTGCGTGCCGCCACACGAGGCGGCGCGCCCCCGGACCAGCGAGCGACGACCATTGGGTTTCGTTGCGCCAAGTCGGTATCCGGACGAAGAGCACCATAAAAGCGATCCACCTGAACGATGCGACGGGCTGATACCGTGGCCACGCGAAGCGCGCTGATAATCCCGATTGTGATCACCTGGCTGGGACTGTCCGGCTGCCCCGCGGCGCCGTCCTACAGGGCCTATCTGGCCCAGCAAGCCCTGATGGGCAAGACCAAGCAAGAGGTCGTGGCCTGCGCCGGGCAGCCGCTCCGCGAGAGCGAAAGCGGTGAGGTCAAGGTCCTGATCTATTATAAAGAGGCGGAAACCTTGGAGCGGGCCCCAGTCGGATCCAAGACCAGCATCCCGGGTGTGCGCCACGGCTGCAGGGCCAGAGTCCTCCTGAAGGAGGATCGCGTCGCCAGCGTCCAGTACGAGCCTGTGCCGGACTACATGGCGGCCTACGACCACTGCGAAGGGATCTTCGCGCCCTGTACGCAGTAGCCTGCCCCCGTACGAAGAAACTGCTTTTTGTTGACAGTTCCAGCCAACCGTAAGATTCTACGCTGGTCAACCCTTCAGAGCTCTGTTTGCCGATGAGTACCTCCACAAGCATCCATGACATCAAGACACTGGTCCTGTCGTTCCATCCCCTCATCGTCATCGAGACGGTGGAGGAAGACCGCGTGCGCGCCCTCCTGCTGTCGGTCGCCGCGCAGCTCAGACTGCCGCTCTTTGAATGGTCCGTGACCCGTGGCCTGACGCGGGCAGAGGAACCGCAAGCCATGCACCGCATGACCGCCGACGCGCTGGCCCTGCTGCAGCATCTGCAGGGACTCAGCATCCAGGGCATGTTTTTGCTCAAGGACTTTTCCCGGCATCTCAGCGACGCGGCCGCGGCCCGGCAGTTCCGCGAACTGGCAGCGCAGTTCACGCAGAAACGCTCGACCATGGTGCTCACCGGCGAGGCCGTCGAACTGCCGCACGAGATCGAGTCTACGGCCGTCCGTTACCACATGAGCCTGCCAGACCGCGCCGAGCTCAACGAGGTCGTCAATCACGTACTGCGCTCCCTTGGAACCAAGGCACCGATTCCAACTCAGCCCGGCTCACAGAACCGGGAGGAGCTCTTGCGCGCCCTCCAGGGCATGACCCTGAATCAGGCCCGTCAAGCTGTGGCCTATGTGGCTCTCAAGGATGGCACACTCGCCTCCAATGATATCCATAGCTTGCTGGATCGCAAAGCCCAGATGATCCGCGAGGGCGGCCTGCTGGAGTACTATCCCAGCGAAGACAACCGCTTCCAGCTCGGAGGGTTCGCGAATCTCAAGGCCTGGCTGGAGCGGGCGCGTGTGGGGTTCAGCCAGGAGGCGCGCGCGTTGAACCTGACGCCGCCGCGCGGCATCCTGATCGTCGGCGTGCCCGGATGCGGCAAGTCGCTGGCCGCGAAGGTGATCGCCCGGGACTGGAAGCTCCCGCTGCTGAAACTGGATGCGGGACGGCTCTTCGACAAATTCATCGGCGAATCCGAAAAGAACTTCCGCAAGGCGATCGCCCTGGCCGAATCGATGGCACCGGTCGTGTTCTGGATCGACGAGATCGAGAAAGGCATGGTCGCGGCCGGAAGCGGCGAGGCCGACGCCGGGCTCAGCCGCCGCCTCTTCGGTGCCTTTTTGACCTGGTTGCAAGAAAAGCGTCAGGAGGTGTTCGTGGTCGCCACAGCCAACGATCTCTCAATTCTGCCTCCCGAGCTCCTCCGCAAAGGCCGCTTCGACGAGATCTTCTTCGTGGACCTGCCGAACCAGGAAGAGCGCGAAGCGATTCTCAAGATCCACCTCGTCCTGCGCAAGCAGGAAGTCAAGAACTTCGATTTGCCGCAGATCCTCGTGGCGTGCGAAGGCTTCAGTGGGGCCGAGATTGAGCAGGCGGTCGTCGCGGCGCTCTACCGGGCCCTCGCCGCGAAACGCCCGCTCGACACCGCCCTGCTGCTCGAGGAACTCCGCCAGACCGTGCCGCTCTCTGTGTCCCGCCGCGAGGACATCGCCCGGCTGCAGGAGACGGCCCGTGACCGGTTCGTGAGTGTCCGCTAATCCCGTTGCGTTTGCCGAGACGCCCGCAGATAATCCGGCAGTCGCGTCCCGCCGTCGCGGAATGCGATCTTGATTTGATCCCAGGTCAGACCGATGGCGCCACGGAGGTCGGCTTCGAGCATGTTCGCCCCTTCGAGGTGGGTGCCGATCAGGTATGCCTCCTGAAGATTCGCTCCCTTGAGCAAGGCCCCTTCCAGCCGGGCTTCACCCAAGAACGCTTCCTGAAGATCTGCGTGCAGAAGGACGGCCTGCTCCAGATGTGCGCCTCTGAAGATCGCCCACTTCAGATGCGCCCCGGTCAGGTCCGCGCCCTCCAGGTGGGCACCGCTGAGAATGGCCCCTTCCAGGTGGGTTCCTTTGAAATTGGCTCTTCTGAGGTCCGTGCGCGCGAGGTTGAGTCGCTCGGCTTCGCCATCCTGATAAGTCCGGGCGCGCCGCCCCAGAACGGTCAGGATGGCTTGAATGTCCGGAGCGCGCTTCGGTAAGGGTTGATCAGCCAGAGGGGTTCGGCTGTCTTTCCAGGCCGAACGCTCCCGAACAAAGGCCGTGAGGACTTCCAGTACGCTCCGGTAATCCTTCTCCGAGACCACGGCGATGCCTTCCAGCGCGTACACCCCACCCAGACGAATTTCAAGGTTCTCACTGGCAAGTTGGTTGACCGCCAGTGGGAATCGATCCGCGATCTGGGCTTCGTGCGCCCCCCGAAGGGCATCAAGGGTGAGATACAATCCGACGACGAGCGCCGCAGTGCACAGGTAGAGGATGAGGGTCTTCTGATCGCGCATCAGGCTAAATAACGCGTTAGTTATCGCTGACCTGTCGAAGCTCGACCAGGAAGCAAACTGGCAATTACCACACATTCCAGGCCGAACGGCAGGTAGCCGGCGTACCCGAGCAGCGGCATCTCGAAGAGCTGAAAGCGATGCACGAAGGGCACGGCGTACTCCCAGTGGGCCAGACTCTTAAAATTCCATATCTCCCAAAAGAATCCACACTGCAGCGCCGCAAGGGCCGGGATCCAGACCGCCCGCCAATCACCGCGCTGCACGGATGAGAAGATCGTCTCTTCGCCCGACACCACTTGCAGCGACACGATCACCAACAAGGGCGAGACCCACAGCAGCGGGAACAGATAATCCGGCCAGATCCCGATGCCCATGAGTCCGGCGCTCGCACAAAGCAGCACGCCCCACCCGAGCATGGTGGCATGTTTGATCCGCATTGGCCAGAGATTCTGGAGTGCCAGGCTCAATCGTGGGAAGGTGGACAACCACTCGGTGGTGCCAAGCACGGCCGGCAGCACCGTCGAAAACGGCGGCGTGGCATACCAGACATACTCCACCGGGCCAAGCTCGCTGATCCCCTCGTAATACCAGTTCTGTACAAAGCGATTCAGGTATTCAAAGAACCACCAGAACGCGGCACTCAAGGCGACCAGCGTCAGCAAATAGCCGGGTCTGTCCTTGAGCATGCAACGCCCGCTGCGGCGGAACGTAAGGGCGTTGATCACGAGGATATAGCCGACCCATAGCGGGGTGAACGTATGCCGCTGCAGGTCTTCGAGCCACGCGAATCGGTTCCAGGCCAGCACCCAGGCTACTGCGGTGAGCATCACGCCGAGCCAGCCCCACCATGGGAGGCGTGACGCGTGACGGGTGACGCGTGACGCGTCACGAGACACACGAGCGGTCAGAATCCTGATCAGGAAGGGACTCACCATGACCAGGACGAAAAGCGCAAGACCGATGAAGGCCGCCCACGAGAAGGGCGCATGCTCGACATAGCGGGTCACCGGCGGAAATTCCAGGTACTGCGCGACCGGCTTCCCGGCCACGGCCACTCCGAGCATCGGCAAGCCGACGAGGAGCGTAACGATGACCTGGACCTTGATCGAGAGCGATTTCACCGCAAGAGCTTATCTAGATCGGTCAGGATTGCGCGCAAACCTGAATGAACGGGGGATGGAAAAATGGTGAGAGAAGCCGAACCTTACAACTCAGCTGCCTGGACGCTTTTAACGACCAGCCAACGCTTCAGGTACCCGCGCGCTTCGTTCTTCGTCATCATGCCGTGACTTTAGCCAGCTTGCCGGCACGGAGGTATTGGTCCACGCCGGCAGCCATCTTCCGTCCCTCGGCGATGGCCCACACGATGAGCGAGGCGCCGCGCTTGACGTCCCCGCCGGCGAACACGCCCTCCACGCTGGTCATGCAGTTCTCATCCACGGCCACGGCGCCGCGCGCGTCGTACTTCACATTCAGGCTGTCCAACAAGCCGTTCTTGACGGGCCCCGTGAAGCCCATGGCCAGGAGCACCAGATCCACCTCCATCTCGAAGTCGGTGCCCGGCATCGGCGTGAATTGACCCTTCTCGAATGCCACGCGGTGTGCGTGCAGCTTCGTGACGTGACCGTTCCGGCCGGTGAACTTGGTCGTCGAGACGCTCCACTGGCGGTCGCACCCCTCTTCGTGCGCATGCGAGGTCCGGAGCTGCATCGGCCAGAGGGGCCAGGGCGTTGAACCGGCCCGCTTGGGTGGAGGCTCGGCCAGCAGCTCGAATTGGTGCACTTCGATGCAGCCCTGCCGGTGGGTCGTGCCCAGGCAATCGGAGCCCGTGTCGCCGCCGCCGATAATGACCACGCGCTTGCCCTTGGCCGTGATGGGTTCCTCCAGGATGGGGTCGCCGGCGTTCCGTTTGTTTTGCTGGGTCAGATAGTCCATCGCCAGGTGGATTCCCTCCAGCTCCCGACCCGGGACAGGCAGCTCGCGGGCCTGCTCGGCGCCATTCGCCAGACACACGGCGTCAAACTGCCGTTGCAATTCTTCCCCGCTGATGTCCACACCGACATGGACATTGGGCTTGAACTCTACGCCCTCGGCCGTCATCTGCTCCAGCCGGCGATCAATGACCCACTTCTCCATCTTGAAGTCGGGAATGCCGTAGCGCAGGAGGCCCCCGATGCGGTCGGCCTTTTCGAAGACGGTCACGCGATGGCCCGCGCGCGCGAGTTGTTGTGCCGCGGCCAGGCCGGCCGGCCCGGACCCGACGATGGCCACGGTCTTGCCTGTTCGTGTGACCGTCAGAATGGGCTCCACCCAGCCCTCATCGAAGCCCTTGTCGATGATGTTCCACTCGATCACCCGGATCGAGACCGGATCTTCGTTGATCCCCAGGACGCAGGCAGACTCGCAGGGAGCCGGGCACAGGCGCCCGGTAAACTCGGGGAAGTTATTGGTGGTGTGCAGCGCTTTCAGCGCGTCCTTCCAACGGCCCCGGTGCACCAGGTCGTTCCACTCGGGGATCAGGTTCACAACCGGGCACCCGTTGGCGCTCTGGCAGAAGGGAACCCCGCAGTCCATGCAGCGCGCCCCCTGGGCCTTGAGCGTGTCTTCGGGAAGCGGCTCGTAGAACTCCTTCCAGTCCCGGATGCGAACCTCGACCGGCCGGCGCTTGGGGCCCTCCCGGGCGTATTTCATGAATCCTTTCGGGTCAGCCATTTCCTGTTTCGTTCCTCGTATCTCGTGAAGCGTATCTCGTTTCGGAATTCCGACGCGTCACCCGTCACTCGTCACGCTTCACGCCTCTCAATGGGAGGCCATCTCCTTGTGCCCCCGCTGCGCCTGCTGCTTGGCGGCCGCCGCCTTCCGTTCCGCCAGGACCCGCTTATAGTCGACCGGCATGATCTTCACGAACTTCGGGAGCATCACGTCCCAGGCATCCAGGACGGTCTTCGCCTTCCGGCTGCCCGTGTAGGTGAAGTGCGACTCGATCATGGCGCGCAGCGTCCGCTTGTCCTCGGCCGTCACGACCTTCTCCAGCTCGATCATGCCCATGTTGCAGCGTTGCTCGAACTTGCCGTCTTCATTCAGGACGAACGCGATCCCGCCGGACATCCCGGCCGCGAAGTTCCGGCCGGTCTTCCCGAGGACCACCACGACGCCGCCGGTCATGTATTCGCAACCGTGATCGCCGGTCCCCTCGATGACGGCCCGCGCGCCGCTGTTCCGCACGGCGAAGCGCTCGCCGGCCGTCCCGTAGAAGTAGGCCTCCCCTTGCGTCGCCCCGTATAGGGAGGTGTTCCCGATCAGGATGGTCTCCTCGGGCACGATGGTCGAGCCCTTGGGCGGATAGACGATGACCCGCCCCCCGCACAGGCCCTTGCCCAGGTAGTCGTTGGACTCGCCCTCGAGCTCCAGCGTCACACCCCTGGCCAGGAACGCCCCGAACGACTGGCCGGCCGAGCCCGTGAACTTAATATGGATGGTGTCCGGCGGCAGCCCCTCCAGGCGATAGCGCTTGGCGATGGCAGAGGACAGGATCGTCCCCGCCGCTCGGTTGACGTTGCGGATGGGCAAGTTCAGTTTCACGGGCTGGCGATCCTGGATCGCCGCCTGGCAGAGCTCGATGAGTTTCCAGTCGAGCGCATCAGCGATCCCGTGGTCTTGCTTCTCCACGCAGTGCGTGGCCACACCGGGAGGAACATCAGGCCGGTGCAAGATCGCCGACAGGTCGAGCCCTTTCGCCTTCCAATGATCAATCACCTTCTGCGCCTTGAGCTTGTCCGTCCGGCCGATCATCTCTTCGAACTTCCGGAACCCGAGCTGCGCCATCAGCTCGCGGACCTCCTCAGCCACGAAGAAGAAGTAGTTGACGACGTGTTCCGGCTGGCCTGAAAACTTCGCGCGGAGCGAGGGATCGTGGGTCGCGATCCCGACCGGGCAGGTGTTCAGGTGGCACTTGCGCATCATGATGCAGCCCTCGACGATCAGCGGCGCCGTCGAAAAGCCGAACTCCTCCGCGCCCAATAGCGCGGCGATCACCACATCCCGGCCGGTCTTCATCTGCCCGTCGGTCTCCACCCGGATGCGGCCGCGCAGGTTGTTCAACACGAGGGTCTGCTGCGTCTCGGCCAGCCCCAGCTCCCAGGGGATGCCGCCGTATTTAATGGATGAGAGCGGCGAGGCCCCCGTCCCTCCGGAGTCGCCGCTGATCAGCACCTTGTCCGCCTTGGCCTTGGACACACCGGCGGCGACCGTGCCCACGCCCACTTCCGCCACCAGTTTGACCGAGACCTCCGCCTCCGGATTGGCATTCTTCAGGTCGAAGATCAACTGGGCCAGGTCCTCGATCGAATAGATGTCGTGGTGCGGCGGGGGCGAGATGAGCTGCACACCGGGCGTCGCATACCGGAGACGGGCGATGGTCTCATCCACCTTGTGACCGGGAAGCTGCCCGCCCTCGCCAGGCTTGGCGCCCTGCGCCATCTTGATCTGCAGCTCCTTGGCATGCACCAGGTAGTCCGTGGTCACTCCGAACCGCGCGGAGGCCACCTGCTTGATGGCGCTGTTCTTGGAGTCGCCGTTGGGGAGCAGCACGAACCGTTCCGGATCCTCCCCGCCTTCGCCCGTGTTGCTCTTGGCCCCCATCCGGTTCATGGCGATGGCCAGGGTCTCGTGCGCCTCTTTGCTGATCGCGCCGAAGGACATGGCGCCCGTCGTGAAGCGCTTGACGATCTCCTTGGCCGGCTCGATTTCCTCCAACGGGATAGGGCTCGGGAGGGTCCTGAGCTGCAGCAGCCCTCGAATATTGGACCGGCGCTTGCTCTCGTCGTTCACCAGCGCGGCAAATTCCTTGTAGGTCTTGGAGTCATTTGCCCTGGTCGCATGCTGGAGCTGATAGATGGTCTCCGGATTCCAGTTGTGATGCTCGCCCTGGATGCGGTAGTGGACCTCGCCGCCGAAGTCGAGCTGGCGGATGGGCGCCGGGTCATAAGCCATCGCGTGACGGCGGAGTGTTTCGGCGCCGATCTCCCGGATACCGATGCCCTCGATGCGGGAGGCGGTCCCGGTCAAATACCGCTCCACAAGGGCCTGGCTCAGCCCGATCGCCTCGAAGATCTGCGCGCCGCAATACGACTGCACGGTCGAGATGCCCATCTTCGAGAAGATCTTGAGCAGCCCCTTGTTAATGGCCTTGATGAACTTGGACTCGGCGGTGGGCGCGTCCAGCCCTTCCGGCAGATAGCCGTCCCGCTCCATGTCCACGAGGCTCTCGAACACGAGGTAGGGATTGATGGTCCCGGCACCGTATCCGATGAGACAGGCGAAGTGGTGCACGTCGCGCGGCTCCCCGGTTTCCACGATGAGCCCGACCTCGGTCCGCGTGCACTCGCGCACGAGATGGTGGTGGAGCGCCGCGATGCCGAGCAAGCTCGAAATCGGCGCCCATTCCTGGTTCACCCCCCGGTCGCTCAAGATCAGGAACTTGTACCCGTCCTTGATGGCCTGAGACGCCTGCTGGCACAGGCCGTCCACGGCCGCGCCAAGCCCGTCCGGGCCCTCGGCCACACGGAAGAGCATGCGCAGGGTCTTGCTCTTGAAGTGCGGGTCGGCGATTTCGCGGATCTTTTTCAGATCCGCGTTGGTCAGGATGGGCTGCTGAACCTTGATGCGCCGGCAGGCCTCTGGAGTTTCATCCATCACGTTCGGCTTGGGACCGATGTTGGTGACCAACGACATGACCAACTGCTCACGGATCGGGTCGATCGGCGGGTTCGTCACCTGGGCGAAGAGTTGCTTGAAGTACTTGAATAGCAGTTGCGGCCGTTCCGACAACACCGCCAGCGGCGTATCGGTGCCCATAGAGGAGACCGGCTCTTCGCCGGTGACCACCATCGGCGTGATGACCATCTTCAGCTCTTCCACCGTGTACCCGAACGCCTGCTGGCGCTGGCGGAGGGTCTGATGGTCGGGCTGCGGGACATTCAGCGGCTCCGGCAGCTCGTCCAGGGAGATCCGGTACTGGGTGACCCACGCCCGGTAGGGTTTCCGGCTCACGATGTCGGCCTTGATCTCTTCATCGTCAATGATGCGGCCCTGCACCGTGTCCACGAGGAACATGCGGCCTGGTTGCAGTCGTCCCTTCTGCCGGATCTGATTCGGCTCGGCGGGCAGCACCCCGGCTTCGGACGCCAGCACCACCAGGTCATCGCTGGTCACCTGATACCTACAGGGGCGTAACCCATTGCGGTCCAGCGTCGCCCCGATCAGCTTGCCGTCGGTGAAGCAGACGGCCGCCGGGCCGTCCCAGGGCTCCATCATGGCCGCGTGGTACTCGTAGAACCCTCGCCGATCCAGGTCCATCTGCGGGTTGCCGACCCAGGGTTCCGGAATCAGCATCATCATCGCGTGCGGCAGCGACCGCCCCCCCATGAGGAGAAACTCCAGCGCGTTATCAAGGCAGGCCGAGTCGCTTTGGTGCTCGTAGACGATCGGGAACAGCTTCGGGATGTCTTCGCCGAATAGCTCCGACTGCAGCCGGCCCTGGCGGGCCTGCATCCAGTTCACGTTGCCTTTGAGGGTGTTGATCTCCCCGTTGTGACAGATGTACCGGTAGGGGTGCGCCAGCGGCCAGGTCGGGAAGGTATTGGTACTGAAACGGGAGTGGATGAGGGCCAGCGCGCTCACCATGCTGGAGTCGGTCAGATCCTGGTAGTACACAGCCATCTGGTGCGGCAAAAGCAGGCCCTTATAGATCATCGTGAAGCCGGAGAGGCTCGGGAGATAGAAGTACTCGCGACCGTCAATGGCGGACTCGCGAACGGACCGCTCCACGCGCTTGCGGATGATGTACAGCTTGCGCTCGAACTGCGCCTCGTTGAGGACGTCCCGCGCGATGAAGACCTGGCGGATCGCCGGTTCCGTGCGGCGGGCCTGCTCGCCGATCGCATCGCTCTTGACCGGCACGTCGCGCCAGCCCAGCAAGCGCGCGCCTTCCTCCGCAATCACCTGTTCGAAGAGCCGCTCGCACTGTTTGCGTGACGCGGCCGCAGGCGGCAGGAAGACCATCCCGACGCCGTACTCGCCGGCACCCGGCACTTTCACGCCGGCCTCGGCCGCCGCGCGCTTGAGGAACTCGTGGGGAAGTTGGATCAGGATCCCGGCGCCGTCGCCCGTACACGGATCGCAGCCCTGCGCGCCGCGGTGGTAGAGGTTCTGGAGAACCTGGAGGCCCTGCTGAATGATCGTGTGGGATTTCTGGCCCTTGACGTTGACGACAAAGCCGATCCCGCACCCGTCTTTCTCAAACCGCGGGTCGTAGAGCCCCTGCTTGGGAGGGAGACCTGGAATGTTCATCTGATTGCTGAATCCGGTGAAGGGTTGCGCTGTGTGACGGATCTTCAAAGTGATTGAGGAACCTCGGCTTTTGGTACGCTGTGTGACCGCTCCCGAGGCCGAACAGCTCGGGCGGGATTGAATTGTCACCTTACTGGATGGGGCAGGATTCTGTCAAGCCAACGGTCCCGATGACTCCCTCGGAGCGATGCTTGACATCACGCGGGCCGCTGACCTAGTATCCCGGAATGAAAAACGGCCTCACGACCACCACCATTCGCACGATGGCGGACGTGTGGGAAGCCTACCGTGACGAATTAGAAGGGGTTGAGGACCAGGTTCGCAAGAACGTGGACTCGACGGTGGCCCTGGTCAACACGGTGGCCGCCCATATCCTCAGCAGCGGCGGCAAGCGCATCCGCCCGTTGTTGCTGCTCCTCTGTGCGCGCCTCTGTGGTTACACGGCTAAAGACGACCTTATCCTCGGCAGCCTCGTCGAATTCATTCACACCGCGACCCTTCTCCACGACGACGTGGTGGATGACGCGGACCTCCGGCGAGGCCGGCGGACCGCGCGCAAGGTCTGGGGCAATCAAATCAGCATCCTGGTCGGCGACTATCTCTATTCGAAGGCCATCTGCAAGATCGTCGGATTCCAGAATCAGGGGATCAACGAGGTCCTGTCCGAGGCCTGCCGAAAGATGGCCGAGGGCGAGGTGCTCCAGCTCTATTACAACGGCAACCCGCTGATCACGGAATCCGAATATCTCCGCATCGTGGAGCACAAAACCGCGGGCCTGATCGCCGCCTCCTGCCGTATCGGGGCCATCGTTGGAGAGGCGCCGTTTGAGCAGCAGGCGGCTCTCTTCCGGTTCGGCCAGCACATCGGCATCGCGTTCCAGCTTGCCGACGACACGCTGGACTATGTCGCCAACGGCGACCGCCTCGGAAAAACTCTCGGGCAGGATCTCCGACAGGGTCGGGCCACGCTCCCACTCCTACACCTGCTGCAGCATTGCTCGGCCGAGGACAAGCAGATGATCAAGGATCGAATGGAGACCCGGACCCTCAACGAGGCAGACCTGCTTCGGCTCCTCTCCCTGATGAAGGACTACGGCTCCATCGTCTACGCCATGGAGCGAGCGCGGGAGTTCGTGGTCGCGGCCAAACGGGACCTGGTCTCCTTCGAGGATACCCCACCGAAGCGAGCTCTGTCGGTCGTCGCGGATTAT
Organism: Nitrospirota bacterium; assembly: GCA_020027965.1. GTDB lineage: Bacteria > Nitrospirota > Nitrospiria > Nitrospirales > Nitrospiraceae > JAHRHE01. The sequence continues at coordinate 25,806 of JAHRHE010000004.1, forward strand.
ATGGTGAACCGAGATCGGTAGTCGCACAGGACATTAGGGACTCGGTAATCAGCTCGTCGAGTTCACGGAACGCGGAAGGTCCAGGGCGAAGCGGAACAAGTCACGCGTGAACGGCACCGGTGGCGTTGGACGACTGCCATCTTGTCTCTTAACGGTTGGCTTCTGCTTTCGGGAAGGGCCAGGCCTTCAACCCCGTGCCCGACGCCCTCTTGAGCCCCTCCTCGTCCCTCACCTACTGAGCGCTGACGTCTGATGGCTGACGGCTTTGCAGATGGCCCGAGCGGAACATCCCTTGGTCAGGCTGGCGGCGGAGGCGATTTCGGCATTTCTCAGGCGTCAGCAGATCATTGAGCCGCCAGAGAGCCTCTTCTTCGAGGTTCCAGCGGCTCTTCTTCCCGCCGGAGTATTCGTTTGCCTCAAGCGGGAGGGCCGCTTGCGCGGGTGCATTGGGACCACTGAGCCGATCCGCAAGACGATGGCGGCCGAGGTCATCGAGATCGCCATCGGGGCCGCGACACGAGATCCGCGATTTCCGCCGCTCGAATGGGCTGAACTGGACGATCTGGAGATTTCGGTGGACGTGCTGGGTCCCTCCGAACGAGTCTCGAGCCTGGAGGCGCTGGACCCCCGCCGGTACGGCATCGTGGTCCGATCCGGCGAGCGGCACAGCGTGCTCCTGCCGGATCTGGAGGGAATCAATTCGGTGGCGGCGCAAGTAGAGGCGGCCCGGGAGAAGGCCGGCCTCGGATCTGATGAAGTCATCGAGCTGCTGCGGTTTGAAGCCACCAGGTACCGTTAGGCGTGACACGTGATGAGTAATGTGTGAAGGGTGTTAGGTGATAACCTTTGGATTTATCACCTTCCTCTTTGGCTCTGACGCACCACGCGTCACGCGTGACGCGTCACGAGAGATCCAATGGCCAATGTGATTCCTTTCAGAGGTGTGCTGTACGACCCGGAGGCCGTCAAGGACATGGCCCGGGTGGTGGCGCCGCCGTACGACGTGATTGACGCCCAAGCTCAACAGGTACTGTACGATCGCCATCCGAACAACGTGATTCGATTGGAGTTGGGGCTGGACCGCCAGGGTGACAGGCCGGACCGCAACCGGTACACCCGCGCGGCCGGTCTGCTCGGGGAGTGGCTGGCGAACGGCACCCTCCGCCGTGACCAGAAGCCCGCGGTCTATCCCTACTCAATCGACTATCGGGTCCAGGGAAGCGAGCCGGACGGGGACCGCCGCGTCCTCAAGGGTTTCCTCACCACCATCGAGCTGGAGGAGTTTGAACGCGGCGGCATCTTGCCCCACGAGCACACCCAGCCGGCCGCGAAGACGGACCGGCTGCGGTTACTCGAGGCCTGCCGGGCTCATTTCAGTCCCATCTTCTCGTTGTTTTCCGACCCTGAGGGGACGATTCTCCAGCTCGTGGAGAAATCGATTGATGCCGACAAACCCCTGATCGATTTCACGGACGAATCAGGGTTCCGGCACCGGCTCTGGTCCGTCACCGATCGGAGCATCCTCGACCAGGTCGTGGCCGCGATGAGCTCGCGCCGGCTGTTCATCGCGGACGGACATCATCGCTATGAGACCGCCCTCGCCTACCGCCGCCAGAGAAGAGAGCAGGACCGCCCCACGGGCTCCGGACTTCCCCAAGCCTCCGGTGCGCGCCGGTCTTACGACAGCGTGCTCATGCTCTGTTCCGGTCTGGAAGACCCGGGGCTGACGGTGTTGCCCACCCATCGTGTTCTCAACAGGCCCCTCCCCGCAGCCGACCGAATTCTGGAGCTTCTACGTGGGGAGTTCGCGATCGAGGAGTTCCGGTTCGACGGACAGGGCGAGCCGGACACGCGGCGGCGCTTTCTGCAGGCCCTCCGGAATCACGGGCAAAGGGGACAGGCCTTCGGCCTGGCCTTGCGCGACGCCGAGGCCTATTATATTCTCGGCCTCGGGTCGTCTCCCCGTTCAGCGCCCGGTGGGTCTCCGCGGGACCGGCTCGACGTCTCGGTGCTGCATCATCAGGTATTGACGAAGCTGTGCCCCTCGCAGACCGACGAAGGCGGCCTTCTGTATACGAAGGACGATCACGAAGCCCTTGAACTGGTGCGGCGGGGATCGGCGACGGCCGCCCTGCTCCTCAATCCCACGAAAGTGAGGGAGGTCCGCGACGTCGCCGCCGCGGGCGAGCGCATGCCGCACAAATCCACCTATTTCTTTCCGAAACCCCTCACCGGCTTGGTGATGAACGTGATGGAGGACTAACGGACTCACTTCTCCATTCGAACCGAAGGCGCATAATGAACGGAACCTTGCTCCCCAGAGATGCACAATGTGGGCATTTGACTACCGCTTCTTCCCAAATCAAAAGCGAATCAGCATATCCGATTTCATGGATCAGCACTGCTGGCCACTAATTGGAGAACTAATTAAATGCGGACAAGTAGGAGATTCCGGCGACCTCGTCATCCAGGGTTCCATTGTTAAGTATCTGGGCGCGTGTCCAGAGAAAGTGTCACTATCCCCACGATTTCATTCCAAATGGGCAGCACGTTCCTATGCGAGGGTCTTAAAGCATTCCCTGCGTCCACCAAGCTGGAAGATTCTCGGATGCCTGGTTCATGCCGGGGCTAACTGTACGTGCGCAAGGAGATCTGACCTTATTCTAAGTGAAAACTTTCTGTCAATTGCTTCGCCGATTACTTGCGGTAAATGCGGCTTGCACGTCCCACTCTATCGCCTTCGGTCGTTAACGATGGATGAACAGCTAGGCGTGCAGCTGTGGAACCAGGCGTACAGGCATTCCGACGCTCTCTTTATAGGCTCAGGAGTGGGAGAGCGCTTTGGGTACCAGCAGACGGCATCCTTTTCCAGTCCACTGTCGCAAGATGGTTGCAAAGTATGTAGACAGCTAGAGTTGAGGTTAAAGGTACCTGTGTATTACTACCTGAACAAGTATTATGGTGTATCGGAGAAAGCCGAGCGGAAAAGACGGTGCCCGCGATGTAGAGCCAATTGGCTACTCAGCAAGCCGTGGCTGAACCGTTATCACTTTAAATGTAAAAGATGTCGACTCATTTCAAACATAGCTTGGGATGTCTAGTCTTTTTTGGGCAAGGTTGTTGAGGAGGATTGTGCCCAAGCTACTCCTCTGCTTTTCGATCAACCTGCTGTAGCGGTGAAAACAGTGCTGAGGACTCAGCAATGAGGACTGAGAGGAAAAATCCGGACCTCAGTCCTCAGCACTCAGTCCTCAGCACTTTCGTGTAGCTGGAGAAGGTATGAAGGGCAAAATTCTCGTCGTCGATGATGATCAGGACATCGTCACCATGCTCAGGGATCGGCTGGAGTCCCTCGGCTTTGACACTGTGTCGGCTCCCGATGGAGCCCGCGCGCTCGAATTGATCGAGCTGGAGAGTCCCAACCTGGTCCTGCTGGACCTCGAGATGCCTCGGCTATCCGGTCTGGACGTCCTGAAGCGGCTGGCGCAGGCCAGGCAGACCGATCCCTCCGTCCATGACTTGCCGGTCATTGTGATGACCGCCCACGGCACCATCGCAAAGGCCGTGGAGGCCATGAAGGAGGGAGCCCAGGACTTCATCACCAAGCCGTTCGACGTCGACCATCTGCCGCTTGTCATCAAGAAGTCCCTTGAACGGGAAGCGCTCAAGAGACAGGTGGAGTGCCTTCGAACGGATGTGGAGACGCGCTATGCGAGTATTGTCGGCACGAGTCAGAAGACCACCGCGCTCACAGAGCTTGCGCAACGCGCGGCTCTGTCGGACGCCAGCGTGCTGCTGTTGGGCGAAAGCGGAACCGGCAAGGAGCTGTTTGCGCGGCACATCCACCAGTGGAGCCCCCGGCGCGCGATGCCGTTCGTGGTGATCAACTGCGTGGCCCTGACCGAAACCCTGCTGGAGAACGAACTCTTCGGCCACGAAAGGGGCGCCTTCACTGGGGCCGATCGCCTGCAGAAGGGCCGGCTCGAGCTGGCGGACGGAGGGACGGTGTTCCTGGATGAGATCGGCGATATGCCGGCTGGGCTGCAGGCCAAACTGCTCCGGGTCCTGCAGGACCACGAGTTTCACCGTGTCGGTGGGACACGGCTGGTCCGCGTCAACATCCGCATCATCGCCGCCACGAACAAAGACCTCACGCAGTCCGTCAAGGCCGGAAGTTTCCGCGAAGACCTCTTCTTCCGCCTCAATGTCGTCAGCCTCACCATGCCGCCGTTACGCGACCGGGCTCAAGACATCCCGCAGCTCGCAGAATTTTTCCTGACGCGGCATGCCCGAGAGGCCAAGAAACCGAAGCTTCGGTTGACCGAGGCGGCCGTCGCCGCCATGAGGCAGTATCGCTGGCCCGGGAACATCCGTGAACTGGAGAACGCAATCGCGCGCGCGGTGGTACTGACGCCGACGGACGAGATCGGGCCCGACCAACTGGCCCTCTGCTTCCCGGACGGATCGACCTCGGCCGCGAAAGGCCAGCCGAGTGAGTCCAACGACCTCTCCTACCACGAGTCCATGGAGCGGCACAGTCGCTCGATCATCTTGCAGGCGCTTCAGGAGGCGAATGGAAGCCAAACCAAAGCCGCCGAGCGCCTGAAACTCCAGCGAACCTATCTTGCGCGCCTCATCAGACAACGCAGCATTACCCCGGAGCCTCCGGCCAGTTGATTTTTCCCGTTCCCATCCTGGTAGGATAGGGACAGAGGCACGGGGCCCAGGCCAGGGTCTCTTGGATCCGCCTATCGCCTCGCGCCTCGAACCTCTGGCCTGCCTTCGGAGAACGCCATGGCTCTTGATCCAGTCTGTGGCATGACTGTTGACGAACGGACGGCCCCCGCGACGTCTCTCTATCAGGGGCAGACCTATTATTTTTGCGCGCCCGGCTGCAAGCGCCGGTTCGACGCCGACCCCGAGGCGGCGCTGCGTGGCGGGTCGAAGGGCATGGGATCCCCAGCCGCGCCTGCCCAGATCGTGACCCTGATGCCCAAGCGAAGCACGGGTCCCGGGGAAGGGGGACGGCCTCCTAAGCACGGAACGGGGACAGGCACGGCTCGACTGAGCTCGCCGAAGTCCGCGCAGACGCGGAGCCAGTCCCCTACTCAGTCCTTGACCATCCCGATTGAGGGCATGTCCTGCGCGTCGTGCGTCGCCAAGATCGAGCACGGGCTGAGCGGGCTCGAAGGAGTGGTCCGCGCCTCGGTGAACTTGGCCACCGAACAGGCCACCGTCGACTACCTGCCCGGAGTCACGGGGCCGGCCGCGATCCAGGACCGGATTCGATCCCTCGGGTACATGCCGATCTTCCAGACCGCTCCAGGCGGCCAGCCCACGCGCGAAGCCGAGACGCCCGTGCTGAGGGACGAACGGAAGCAGGCTGCGTACCGGAGCCTCCGGATTCGGTTTTGGGTCGCCGCCGCACTAACCCTTCCGGTGATCGTGCTCGGCATGTCGGACCATCTCGGGCTCCATCTGCCGCAGCCGGTCTCCTTCTGGGTCCAACTCCTCCTGGCCACGCCGGTTCAATTCTGGGCGGGCTGGCAGTTCTACAAGGGGGCGCTGGCCGTGGCCCGCCACGGATCCACGGACATGAACACGCTCATCGCGATCGGGACCTCGGCCGCGTACCTCTACAGCCTGGTCGCCACCCTGGCTCCTGGAATCCTGGCGGCTGGAGGTGCGACACCCGCGGTCTACTTTGATACTTCCGCCTCGATCATCACCCTCATTCTGTTCGGCCGCCTGATGGAGACACGGGCCAAAGGACGTGCCTCCGAGGCGATCAGGAGACTGGCGGGGCTTCAGCCCAGGGAGGCGCGGGTGATCCGGGAAGGCCGCGAGCAAGACATCCCGATCGAAGAGGTGCGGGTCGGCGATCTCATCATCGTGCGGCCGGGTGAGAAGATTCCGGTCGACGGCATTGTGCGCCAGGGAACCTCGGCCGTGGACGAATCCATGATCACGGGAGAAAGCCTGCCGATGGACAAGCAGCCGGGCGACCGCGTGATCGGCGCCACGCTGAACCGGGTCGGCAGCCTGCGGGTCGAGGCGACCAAGGTCGGCCGCGACACGGCGTTGGCCCGCATCATCCGCCTGGTCGAAGAGGCCCAGGCAGCCAAGCCGCCCCTTGCCAAGCTGGCAGACCGGATCGCCGCCTACTTCGTGCCAGCCGTGATCGGGATTGCGGTACTCACCTTCGCGCTCTGGCTGAGCTTCGGGCCGCCTCCTGCGCTCACCCATGCGCTCGTCAATTTCGTGGCCGTCCTGATCATCGCGTGCCCGTGCGCCCTGGGTTTGGCGACCCCCACCTCGATTATGGTCGGCATCGGGATGGGCGCGGAGCATGGCGTGCTGATTCGGAGTGGCGACGCACTCGAACGCGCGCAAGACCTGACGACGGTGGTGCTGGACAAGACCGGCACCCTGACGCGCGGAGAGCCGTCCGTGAGGGCTGTGGTCCCCCTCGTGGAAGGCTGGACGGCCGATCGCATCGTGGCGCTCGCCGCGGCCGCCGAACGCGGTTCGGAACATCCCGTCGGGGAAGCCATTGTCCGTCACGCGCGGGAGAAAGGCCTCCCGATCAGCGAAGCCAGCGAGTTCGCGGCCGTGCCCGGCCACGGCATCCACGCCACGGTGAACGAGGATTCAGGATCGCTCGCCCTGTACGTCGGGAATCTCCGCCTGATAGAGGCCCAGGGCATCGTGGTAGGTCCAGAGGGTGAAAAACACGCGGAACACCTTGCGTCCTCCGGCCTGACACCGCTGTATCTTGCGGTTAGGTGCACGCCTTCCTCTTCGAGCCCCGAAGGTCCGCGTGTGATCGGATTGATCTCGGTCGCCGATACACTCAAGGAGCATGCCCGCGAGGCTGTCGAGGCGCTGCACTGGATGGGCCTTGAAGCGATCATGCTCACCGGCGACAACCCGCGAGCGGCCCGCGCGATCGCCGATCAGGCCGGAATCGATCGCGTGCTGGCGGAAATCCTCCCGGAGCAGAAGGGGCGCGAGATCAAGCGTCTCCAGGCCGAAGGCAAGGTCGTCGCTATGGTGGGGGATGGCATCAACGACGCGCCGGCTTTGGCCCAGGCGGACATCGGGATCGCGATCGGGACCGGGACCGACGTCGCGATGGAAACGGCCGATCTGACGCTCATGAGCGGAGACCTCCGTGGGGTCGTGACAGCGATTGCCCTCTCACGCGCCACGACCCGCAACATCAAGCAGAACCTCTTCGCGGCCTTTATCTATAATGTGTTGCTGATCCCGGCCGCGGCCCTCGGGCTCCTCAACCCCATCTGGGCGGCAGCCGCCATGGCCCTCTCCTCCGTTAGCGTCGTCGGGAACGCCTTGCGCTTGCGGCGGTTCCGGCCGCCGACCCCCTAAGCTTGCATCCGTCGACGAGGCGCCACCCGGCCTCTCTCATACAGGCAACTTCTCGGCAATTTCTCGGGCGATGCCACTAAGTAGGATTTCTCTCGCTTTACAAGCTCGTTCGTGGTACAAAAAATGATCGTCCAGGAGACAGCCAAAGACGTATGTCATCTATCACCCTACCCGATTACCTGCCCTACCTCTTGCTGATTCTGGGGGTCCTCCTTGTCTGGGAGATCTATGACATCCAGGTCCGCAAGGGTCGTCTCCAGGCGATCGGTTTCATCAATCGCTCCGGGTTTCGGTTCTTTCTTCACACCACACCCGAGGATAGCGCGACCTGCCCGACCTGCCGCGAGGCCAACGGCATGGCCTACCTCCCCTCCATCGTGGCGGCCGGAAAGTACCGGCCCGTCGCCAAGACGTGCACGAACCCGGCCGGATGCCGCTGTGTGATGGTCGGACTGTACGGAGCCTGGCCACAGGCGGAACGAGTTCGGGCAGGGCTGAAAAGGAACGCCGGCCGAGGCCGCCTCTCCACCGACCAGATCGACGCACTGCTGGAGGGCGCCCGGGCCGGTCGGGCCGGCGCCACCGTGATCGATCGCTTGTCCCTCTGCCTCATGGAAGCCACGCGGACCGAAACGAGCGATCCGCAGTCGGCCATGGAACGCTACCGGCTTCTCCTGGACCAGGCCGACGATGCCCGTGACCAGGCCCTGGTCGTCCCCTCCTACCTTCGGCTCAGCGAGCTACTGGAGCGAGGCGGGCGCAAGGCTGACGCGCTGCGCGTGGTGGAGCAGTTCTTTAAGGTGTACGGAGACAAACAGAAGCGACCACACGGACCCAGCGAGGCCCAGTTCGAGGCGATGAACCTCCGGAGGACCCGCCTCCAGAGGGTTGTCGTGGGATAGACGAGAGACCCATCAGCTCTCGCGCGGAGTGAGATTCAGAAGGCCCGCCGTGACATCCCGCTGGGCCTGGGCGTACCGCTCAGGCGTTCCCACATCGGACCAATAACCGGTCATTCCATACCCCACGATCATCGCATCAGCCTGCAGCTCGGCGACGTACGCGTCTAGAATCGAGGATTCCCGACCCTGGGGAAGATCCCGAAGCAGCCGCGCGCGCATCACATGGGCGCCCGCGAACATCCGTTTGACGGTCGGGCCGGGAGCCGCTCGACCGCGCCCGTTGATGCGGACGACGCGCTGCCGTGCATCGACCTCGACCGCCCCCCACCGGTCCACGTCGGGATCGTCCCGGAGCACCATCGTGGCCAGCGCGTCCTGTTCCCGATGAAAGGCGATCACCGCCCCGAGGTCCAGGTCCATCAGGGTATCGCCGTTGAGCACCAGAAACGGGTCTCCTCCGAAGAACGGCTCCGCCTGCTTGATGCCCCCGCCCGTCCCCAAAATCATGGGCTCGCGCGAATAGGTGACGCGCATGCCGAGCCGTGAGCCATCGCCAAGTTCTTTTTCGATGACATGCCCGAGGTGGTGCAGATTGATGATGACGTCCTTGATGCCGTGCTGCCTCAGCAGGAGCAGATTCCACACGATCAGAGGCCGTCCGGCGATCGGCAGGAGCGGCTTGGGAAGGCTCTCGGTGAGCGGCCGCAGGCGGGTCCCGAAGCCAGCCGCGAGGATCATCGCTTTCATACACTAACGTGACGGGTGACGGGTGACGGGTGACGGGAACACCAGAGCCCCCCAGCAACCACATTCGCCGGACGAACGCTCAAGTCTTCACCGCCTGTCACGCGTGACGCGTCACCTGTCACGGTCTCACTGCAGTTCAGGCACATATGGAGTCAGGTGCTTCCTGAGCGTGGCTAGCTCCGGGTATTTGACCAGGTTGCGACGGACATAGCCCAGCACGCGCGGGATATCGGCGATGAATTTGGGGTTGTGTTTGACCCGGTCGAGATAGACGAAGCGGCCCGCCGCCTTCAGGTTCCGCTGGATGCTCGTCAGGTCGAAGAGCCGGCGAAACGTCTTCGGATCGCCGGCCGCAGGTCCATGCTCGGCCATGCGTTCGACGTAGCGGGCGATCAGCTCGTCGATCAACGAGTCCTCGAGCTCGATGTAGGCGTCGCGCAGCAGTGAAGCCAGGTCGTAGGTTGCCGGACCCATCAGGGCATCCTGAAAATCCAGCACCCCTAACCGCTGCCCTTCGCCACGACCACCGCGCACCATGAGGTTGCGGGAATGGTAGTCCCGGTGCGTGAACACGCGTGGCTGCGCCGCCAACAGCTCGGCGATCCCCTCGAACGCCGCTCGCACCGCCCGCTCATCGTCCGTGTCCATGGGCCTCCCCTGTCGAGCCACCACGCCATACTCCAGAAAATGGTCGAACTCCCACATCAGGAGTGGCACGTCAAAGCGCCGGTGAAAGGCCAGGCAGGCCGGGTTCGCCGGAGCCGTCGCCTCACGATGAATCCTCACCAGCGTGTCGATCGCCTCTCGATAGAGGCCGGCGACATCGACCCTGGACCCGTTCGCGCATGCCTGCGCCAGCAGGAGATCTCCGAAGTCCTCCAGGTAGAGCAGCCCGCCCGGTTGGTCGTAGTGGTACAGGAGCGGCACCGGCACATCGGCCTTGGCCAGGTGGTGTAGGATATTCATGAAGGGGAGTTCCGTGATCGACGTCGTGGCGCCGCTGACCGCCTCTTCCGATTGTTTGAACGCCTCGGGCTCCGCGAGCTGCATCAGGATCACCGACCGAGGAGGTCCCCCTGTGATGTCCAACCGGAAGTACCGCCGGTTCGAGGCGTCCCCCGCAAGGGGGCTCATCCTGGCAAGGTGCCCACGAAAGGGAAGCGTGGTCCGAAGCGTCTCGGCGACGCGCGCGTGATCGGGAGGCGCACCCGCTTGTTTGGGAGGCGAAGGATCAATCGCGGTCATACAGATGGCATTATACGCAGGCCTGCGAGGCTTGTCACGGCAAGGCGAACGAGCTATTCTTCTCTTCCCCTGGCCCAACAGGTCTCCAAAATGCCTTCCCACTCCCCACCGAGGAGACGGTAAGGGTGAGAGGTTGTGCAGTGCCGGGATAGATGCTGACCTCTAAGGGGTGCCTACTTAAGACTATCTGCAGCAGCGGAGGGCCATGATGCACTACGTTCACCTGGGCCGATCGGGAATGAGAGTCAGCCGCCTGTGTCTCGGCACCATGAACTTCGGGCCATACTCGACGGAAACCGAGAGCTTCCGGATCATGGATCGCGCGCTGGAGCACGGCATCAACTTTTTCGACACCGCCAATGTCTACGGCGGCCGAACCGGGGAAGGTGTCACGGAACAGATCATCGGCCGCTGGTTCGCGAAAGGCGGCGGCAGGCGAGAGAAGGTCGTGCTCGCGACCAAGGTCTTCGGTCGGATGGGGGATTGGCCGAACCAATCGAAGCTGTCCGCGCTCCACATCCGGCGTGCCTGTGAGGACAGCCTGCGCCGCCTGCAGACCGACCACCTTGATCTCTACCAAATGCACCACGTTGACCGTGAGACGCCCTGGGAAGAGATCTGGCAGGCCATGGAGCAACTCTTTCGAGAAGGCAAGATCCTGTACGTGGGCAGCAGCAATTTCGCCGGCTGGCACATCACGCAGGCCCAGGAGATCGCCAAGAGCCGCCACTTCCTGGGGCTCGTGTCGGAGCAGAGTCTGTACAATCTGAACGAACGGATGATCGAGTTGGAAGTAATTCCCGCGTGCGAGTCCTACGGGATCGGCCTCATCCCGTGGAGTCCCCTGGCCCGCGGCTTGTTGGCCGGCGCGTCTCCCCCGCCCTCGCAGGGACGGCGCGCGTCAGAGGAACTGCAGAAGGACCTCGTCCAACACCGCGCCAAGCTGGATGACTATGAGCACCTGTGCAAGAAGCTGGGCGAGCACCCAGCCGACACAGCGTTGGCCTGGCTGCTCCATCAGAAGGCCGTCACGTCGCCGATCATCGGGCCCCGGACAGTGGAGCAGCTGGATCGCTCGCTGCGGGCCTTGGACATCACGCTGTCTTCGGAGACCCTCTCCCGCCTGAATGAGATCTTTCCGGGTCCTGGCGGCCCCTCGCCGGAGGCCTATGCGTGGTGACGCCGGGCTTCTGCGGGCTCAGGCTTCACCGACCTCTCCACCTACCCATCCATCGCCACCCCGCCGCCCCGACCGTCGCGCCGATCGCGTCCATGAGTACATCCCAGGCCTCAGGCTGGCGAAACGGCACAAACGCCTGGTGCACCTCGTCGGTGAACCCGTAGCCCGTTGACGTCACGATGGCCAGCAGCACCGCGTAGCGGGCGGCCCAGGCGCCGGCCGCATGGCGAAACGCCCGATAGCAGAAGATGCTCAGGATGCCGTACTCGATGCCGTGCAGCGCCCTGTCACCGAGGTCCAGAATCAGTGAGGGCAGCGACTCGTCAGGATGGGACTGGGAAGAGAGGTAGAAAATCATCCCCGCCCACGCCACGACGGGCAGCCAATAGGGCCACACACGACCGGTCTCCGTGGCCCGTTCGTTTATTGCTTGAGTGGTGTTCAGCATGACGCAGGTCCGCGTAGCTTTGTGATGCTGTTATATCGGATTTTCTCCTTCCCGTCGCCGAAAAAACCGGTTGGTGACGAGATGGGCCCCGCGTTGCAACCCTCCCACCCCTATGAGATACTCAGCCTGGCCATGAATCACGGACCATCATGAAAACTGTCTGCGTCGCCTTCCTCTGGCACATGCATCAGCCGTACTACACCGACCCGGTGCTGGGATCGGCGAGCATGCCCTGGGTCCGCCTTCACGCGACCAAGGCGTATTTCGACATGGCCTACCTGATCCAGCGCTTCCCGGCGATCAGGGCTACCTTCAACTTTACCCCGTCGCTGCTGATCCAGCTCAAGGAAGTCGCCTCTGGGTCGGTGCGCGATCTCTTTCTGGAGCACGCGCGCCGCCCGGCGGCTGAGCTCACGCCGGCCGAGCGCGCCTTTCTGCTGCGCCATTTCTTCGCCGCGAACTGGGGCACCATGGTCCGGCCCTTCCCACGGTATCACGAACTGCTGGCCAGGCGCGGCGCGGAGGTAACGGGCGGGCATCTCGATCAACTGGCCAGGCGGTTCACGACGCAGGAGCTCCTGGACTTACAGGTGTGGCACAACCTGGGCTGGTTCGGCTATGGGGCGCTCGCGCGCTTCCCGCGGCTGGCCGCGCTTCGCTCCAAGGACCGCGGCTTTACGGAAGAGGAAAAGCTGGAGGTGCTCGCGCTCCAGCAGGAGGCCGTCAGCGAGATCATCCCCATGTACCGGCGGTTGGCCGAGTCCGGCCAGATCGAACTGACCACCACTCCATTCTATCATCCGATCCTCCCGCTGTTGATCGATACGGATTTCGCCAGGCGGCCGCGCCCTGAGACGGTCCTTCCTCAACGGTTCCAGGCGCCGGAGGACGCGGACATGCAGATCCGGAACGCGGTGGCCTTCCACGCGGAGACCTTCGGGACACCACCGATCGGCTTGTGGCCGTCCGAGGGATCGGTCTGTCCGGAGATGGTTCCGATGGTCCACCGGGCCGGTCTTCGCTGGGTTGCGACCGACGAGGCCATTCTGGCCCGCTCGCTGGCATCCTGGGATCGCCAAGCTGCGCTCTATCAGCCCTACCGGATCGGGCACCCAGGGGAAGAGATCGCGATTCTGTTCCGCGACCGTGAGCTGTCCGACGCATTCGGATTCGTGTATGCCAAAAATACCCCTGAGTCGGCCGTGGAGGACGTGATGCGCCGCCTCGGCGGCATCGCCCAGCACGCCCCCGGCGATCGCCTGCTGGTCGCGATCATTCTGGACGGGGAGAACCCGTGGGAGCATTACTTCAACGGGGGTGAACCTTTCTTGTCCGGGCTGTACACCGAGTTGACGAAGGGATCGCTCCCAGGAGTCCCTGACGTACGGATCTCGGCGGAGACCATCAGCCAGACGTTGGCCGTCGTGCCTCCGACCGCGACCCTTGACCACCTGCATTCGGGCTCCTGGATCAACGCCGACTTCAAGATCTGGCTGGGACACCCTGAGGACAACCGGGCCTGGGACCTCCTGCGGGACACGCGAGCTCAGCTGCTGGAAGTGGAGAAGAGCCTGCCTCCGGAACAGGCGCGCGCGGCCTGGGAAGAGCTGTACGCCGCCGAAGGCAGCGACTGGTGCTGGTGGTACGGCGACGACTTTGATACCGATTACAAACCGGAGTTCGATCGGCTGTTCCGCACCCACCTGCGCAACGTCTACGCGCGTACGGGTTTACCGGCGCCGGACTTCTTGAATGAGCCACTGGTCCGGATGCGGGAGCCAGACTCCGTGCGCCAGCCCGTCGGCCTGCTGTCGCCGATTCTGGACGGGCTCGTCTCGGATTTCTTCGAGTGGCGGGAGGCCGGCACCATCGATCCCTCGCCCCCGCTGGGCGCCATGTGGAGGTCGAACCGGTTGTTTACTTACCTGGGGTTCGGTTTCAGCCTGGAAACGCTTTTCCTGCGGCTCGATCCCGACGAGACCCTCGTGAGCGAGCGGACCGCCCCTGAGGTGGAGGTCCGCCTTCACACGAGTACGGCCACGCACAAGCTGACTTTCTCACTGGCCCCACCGGGGCCGGATAGTTTTACCTTGTTCGTGGCCTCCTCCGGCGGCCCTTTCGCGCAGGTGGGCCGGTTCACCTCGATCTGCCGCCGGGAGGTGATCGAGCTGGCCGTCCGGTTCAAGGAGCTGAATCTGGAGGCGGGGCAGGACGTCAGGATGAGCGTGATCGTGATGCAGGACGGCCTGGAAGTGGAGCGGTACCCGCGGCAACACCCGGTGGCCTTGACCGTCCCGGATCAGGACTTCGAAGCGAGGATGTGGCGTGTTTAAAACAGAAGCATATGGCAAATGGCTTATGGCTAATGGTTGATGAGGAAGAATCCTTCTCGCCCTCACTGCGACCATGAACCATCGACCATTGGCCATCAACCATTCTTCGAGGAACCATGCCTGAGTTGCGACGCGACCCGGTGATAGGGCGGTGGGTGATCATTTCAACGGAGCGGGCGAACCGGCCGCACGATTTCTTTCACCACGAGGTGAGGGTCCAGGCCTCGACCGGTCTCTGCCCATTCTGTCCGGGCCAGGAGTCCCTGACCCCGACCGAGATCCTGGCTTATCGGCCGCAGGGGGGCGAGCACAACTCTTCGGGCTGGACGGTCCGCGTGGTCCCCAACAAGTTCCCTGCGCTCCAGGTCGAGGGCGAGCTGGGCCGCGAGGGCATCGGTCTCTACGACCGCATGAACGGCGTCGGCGCCCATGAGGTGATCATCGAGACTGCCGACCATAAAGAGACCCTCGCCACCCTGTCCCCGAAGCTGATCGAGGACGTGCTCTGGGCATTCCGCGACCGCATCGTCGACCTCAAACGGGACGTGCGCCTGCGCTACATCCTCGTGTTCAAGAACCACGGGGCGGCCGCCGGAGCCACGCTGGAGCATACCCACTCGCAACTCATCGCCCTCCCCGTCATTCCGACCAACGTTCTCGCCGAGATCGAGGGCTGCCGGACGCACTTCCAGCAGAAGGAGCGCTGCATTTATTGCGACATCATCCGGCAGGAGATCTCGGACCGGGCCCGCCTGGTGGCCGAGAACCCGGAATTTCTGGCGATCACTCCGTTCGCCTCGCGCTTCCCGTTCGAGATGTGGATCCTTCCCAAGAGGCACGCGGCCTACTTCGAGGAAAGCCAGAAGACCCAGTTCGACATGTTGGCCCGCACACTTTCGGAGTGTTTGCGCCGGATGGACCACGTCCTGACCAGGCCGGCCTACAATTACATCCTGCACACCTCACCGCTGCACGAGAAGACCGGCGACTTCTACCACTGGCATATCGAGCTCATTCCGAAGCTCACGCAGGTCGCGGGATTCGAATGGGGCACCGGCTTTTACATCAACCCGGTGACGCCGGAAGAAGCGGCCAGAGTTCTGCGGGAAGCAGAAATCTGAGGAAGGCGCGGGGCGCGAGGCGATGGGCCAGCGGTACGGATCTGATCCAAGGCAACTGGAGAACCGGCTCAATGAAACGACAATAGCTCTCACTTTCCCAACCTCGCGCCTCTAGCCTAGTGCCTCGCGCCTGCGCAGGTGCCTCTTGCCTATCGCCTGGCGGGAAGCTTATCATCCCCTCATGAGAGTGCAACTGAGTCATCCCGAGCGGCAGGTGGAGGTCAAGGGCCCGAAGCGGGTTCGGGAACTGCTCCGCGACCTCAACCTGATCCAGGAAGCGTACCTGGTCATTCGAGGCGATGATCTCGTGACCGAGGACGAGCTGCTGAAGGACGAGGACGAAGTGGAAGTGCGACCGGTCATTTCGGGGGGCTAATCGATGAGGGCCGATAGCTGAGAGCCAATACTATGAAATGTAAGAAGTGCAAGACGAAAGCGGTGATCGGGCTGCCCCGCCATAATGCCGCCTTCTGCAAGCCCTGTTTCAACGAGTTCGTGCACGATCAGGTGGCGCGGGCCGTCAAATCCGAGCGCATGTTCGGCCCGAAGGACCGTATCCTGGTCGCCGTGTCGGGAGGGAAAGACAGCCTGGCCCTCTGGGACATTCTGCTCAAGCTGGGCTACCGTGCGGACGGACTCTACGTGGATCTCGGCATTGCAGGGTACTCGGCACGATCCCGGGAGAAGGTGGAGCGGTTTGCGGAGACCACCGGCAAGCGCCACCAGGCGACGCTCCTGATCCACACCGTCCAGGAAGAGGAAGGCGCGGGCATCCGAGAGCTGGCCGACCTGGTCAACCGCCCCACCTGTTCAGCCTGCGGGACGATCAAGCGCTACCAGTTCAACCGGGCCGCTGTCGACCACGACTACGACGTCATGGCCACCGGGCACAACCTGGACGACGAGGCTGCACGCCTGCTGGGCAACGTACTGCACTGGCAGGAGGAGTATCTGGAAAAACAAGGGCCGAGCTTGCCGGCTTCCGTCGAAGGGTTCGCCAAGAAGGTCAAACCCCTCTACCGGCTGGCAGAACGCGAGCTCGCCGCCTATGCTGTCCTGAACCGGATTGATTATATCGTCGAGGAATGTCCGATGGCCAAAGGGTCCAAGATGCTCCTCTATAAGGACGTGCTGAACCGCCTGGAAATAGAATCGCCGGGTACCAAACAGTCGTTCTACTGGGGCTTTCTCGACAAGCAGGCGAAAGCCCAGCCGGCGCCAGTGTCAATGGCCGAAAAGGATCAGGCGACCCTCCATCCCTGCAGTCTCTGTCATCAGCCTACCACCGCCGAGATCTGCTCGTACTGTAGGATGATGGCACGGGCCAAGGCCGGCTCTCTGCGCTAGCGCGGCCAAGAGCTGATGGCTGATGGCGTCGAGCCGGAGGACAAGAGCCAATGGCGTATAGCCAATGGCGAATAGCTCGAGAGTCCCCCTTCTTGCCATAGGCTCTCAGCCATCAGCCCTTCGGTTCTGGCTATTAGCCATCAGCCCCACACTCCTTCTTGAAAAGATGTGGCCGACCCCGTATGCTGCAACGAGTCAGCGGCCTCCTCACGCAACCATGTCGAGCAATTGACGATGGCATCCGTTCAGCGAGACTACTACGAGATTCTTGGTGTGCCTCGGACCGCCACGCAGGATGAGATCAAAAAGGCGTACCGTCGGCTGGCCCGCCAGTACCACCCCGACCTCCATACCGGGGCTCGCAAAACCCCCATGGAGGAAAAGTTCAAGGAGGTCAACGAGGCACACGAAGTCCTGGGCGACCCCGAGCCGCGGAAGAAGTACGATCAATTCGGTCACCAGTGGCGGGAAGCGGAAGCGTATCAACGGGCCAGACAAGAAGCGGGCGCCGGTGCCGCTCCCAACTGGGAGACGGGTGCAGAGTTCACCGCCGGCGAAGGCGCCGATTTCAGCGACATCTTCGAAAGGTTCTTCGGAGGCCGAGCGGGAACCGGAGGCGGCGCGACCTTCCGGGGATTTACCGCACCAGGGGCGGACCTGGAGGCCTCGGTCCGGGTGACCTTGCAAGAGGTCCTCACGGGAGCGACCCGCCGTCTGGAGCTGTTGGAACCGGTCCAGTGTACGGCTTGCAGCGGGACGGGCAAACAACAAGGAAAGGTCTGCACCGCCTGCGGGGGAACCGGTTTCCGGGAGGAAACTCGGACGATCGAGGTCAAAATTCCGGCCGGCGTGCACGATGGCACACGACTGCGTGTGGCGGGGAAAGGGGCGCCTGGCATCCAAGGAGGACGACGCGGCAATCTGTATCTTCGCATTCACGTCGAGCCGGACAGGGTGTTTCATCGTCGCGGCGACGACGTGCATGTCACGCTGCCTGTGTGGCCGTGGGAGGCGGCCCTCGGTGCCGAGGTTCTGGCGCCGACCCTCACTGATCCTGTCCGGGTCAAGGTTCCACCGCGAAGCCGTTCCGGCAAGGAACTACGGCTCAAGGGCAAGGGGCTCCCAACCCAATCCGGTGGACGCGGCGATCTGTTCTATACGCTCCAGGTTGATCTGCCGCCCACTGTGTCGGAAGAAGAACAAAAACTCTACGAACAGCTCGCGCGGCTCCCTCATCCGGATCCGCGAGCCGACCTGCTCAAAGAGGCGCGGCATGGATAGCTCGAACGAGATGAATAAGATCGAGCGGGTCGAGGCCGAGCCCATCAGCGGAGGTCGCCTGCGCGCCGAAGATCTCTGCGTGAGCCTGGGAATTGGCCGGGAGATCCTGGAAATCTGCTTACGATGGGAAGTGATCGACGCCCCGGAGCCAGGGGCAGGAGGAATCCCGTTATTTTCGGAGGCCGCGATGGAACGGGTGCGACGTGGTGTGCGCCTGCACTATGACCTCGGCATCAACTGGGCCGGTGTCGCGGTGGTGCTCGATTTACTCGACCGCATGGAGGCTTTGGAGCGAGAGATGCACCCCCGCTTTGAGGACATTTGAAGGCCGTTTAACTTGGGAGGTGTCGCCATGACGTGTAACCTTGGAAATCTTGAACGGGCGATTCGCATCGTACTGGGTGTCGTATTGATCGGCATCGGATACCTCGCCGCGCTGCCGACTGGAGGAGCCATCGCGGCCTATGCGGTCGGCTTCATTGCCCTCGTGACCGGCGCGATGGGCTTTTGCCCGGCCTGGAAGCTGTTCGGAGTGAACACCTGTCCGACGAAATAAGCGAGGGACCTGGCTCCCTCCGTCGCTCGCCGTTTTTAGGCGACGGCGAGCTAAGGAGTGTGCCTGTCCCCGTCCGACCCTCCCCGCATGTGAAAAGGCAACGATTGCCGTGTCGTTCACAGTTGGAGGCATGGAGATGAGGATGAACCAAAGAATTCTAACGGGAGTTCTGGCGGTCATGATGCTGTTGGGGCTCGGTGCGCAGGCGGCCTGGGCGGACGAGGAAGCCGGCTATCGGAAAGGCCATGATGGCGGCTACAGCATGGGGACCCATCGGATGGGAGGACACCAGGGGAGCACCGGGCACTATCTTCGCCATCTGCTCCGTCATCACAAGGAGATCGGGCTGACGGATGATCAGGTTACCAAGTTGAAAACCATCCAGCTGGAGTTGGATCGCACGCGCATTAAGACCGAAGCTGATATCCAGGTCGCAGAGCGCGAGCTCGCAGCGCTGCTCGACGACGAGAAGGCCGACCTGGCGGCGATCGAGGCGAAAGTCAAGCAGAGCGAATCGCTTGAGGTTGGACTCCGCATGGCGGCCATCAAGGCCAAGCGCGCGGCCATGGCCCTGCTCACTCCTGAACAGCGGGAGAAGGAGAAAGCTGAGCATGAGAAGATGATGCAGCAACACCGGTCGAGCGGGATGGGCGGAGGTATGGGACACGGCGCCCCCTCGACGGCAGAGCCCAAGAAGAGTGACGGCAAGAAGTGAGTGATGCGCTGACGGACAAGGAGGGACTCTCATGAAAACTGCTGGGACAATCACCGCGCTGTTGGCTGGACTCATCTTCGCCCTGGGCCTCCCGGCTTGTACGGAGGAACATGAATCCAAGAAGGAAGCGGAGCACAAGGAAGCCAAGAAGGAGGATGAATCCAAGGACAAGGCCGCGCTGGCCGCTTCGGCCAAGGTGACGATCGAGCAAGCGATCAAGACCGCCACTGACAAAGTCCAAGGGAAAGTGATCGAGGCCGAGCTGGAGAAGGAAGACGAAACGCTCGTCTGGGAGGTCGAGATCGTCGGCGCCGACGGCAAGGTTGCGGAACTCTACGTGGACGCAGGCACCGGTGCGCTTGTGCCGGGTGGTAAGAAGGAGGATGAGGAGACGAAGGCTGAAGAAAAGAAGAGTGAAGCGAAGCCGGCGCAGACTAAGCCGGATGCCAAACAGGAGAGAAAGGGTGCCGGCAAATAGGAGGCCTCGGATGGCGACGGACCCGAAGCACAAGAGCCACGACCTCACGGACGGCCCAGGAAGGGCGCCGGCCCGCGCCATGCTCAAGGCGGTGGGCTTCACCGACGATGACCTGTCCAAGCCTCTGGTGGGAGTCGCGAATACCTGGATCGAGGTGATGCCCTGCAACGCTCACCTGCGGCGGCTGTCCGCGAAGGTGAAAGATGGAATCAGGGCGGCCGGTGGGACCCCGATCGAGTACAACACCATCGCCGTTTCGGACGGGATCGCGATGGGCACGGAGGGGATGAAGGCCTCGCTCATCAGCCGCGAGGTCATCGCCGACTCGGTTGAGCTGGTCGCCCGCGGGCACCTGTTCGATGCGGTCGTGGCGCTCTCTGGATGCGACAAGACGATCCCCGGCACGGTCATGGCCCTGGCTCGCCTGAACCTCCCCTCACTCATGCTCTACGGCGGCTCGATCATGCCGGGGACGTTCCAGGGCCATGACGTGACGATTCAGGACGTCTTCGAGGCGGTCGGGGCTCACGCGGCCGGCAAGATGTCCGAGGCCGAGCTTCGTGATCTGGAGAACCATGCCTGCCCCGGCCCCGGTGCCTGCGGGGGACAGTTCACCGCGAATACAATGGCGATTGCCTTCGAGTTCCTGGGTATTTCGCCGATGGGCTGTAACGGCGTCCCGGCGATGGACCCGCGCAAGGACGAGGTCGCCTTCCGATGCGGCCGGATGGTGATGGAGCTGCTCAAGCAGGACGTGCGCCCGCGGCAGATCATCACGCGCAAGGCGTTGGAGAACGCGATCGCGGCGGTGGCTACGACGGGAGGGTCCACGAACGCGGTGCTGCACCTGTTGGCCGTTGCACGGGAGGCCGGGGTGCGGCTGACCATTGACGACTTCGACAAGCTCAGCCGAAAGGTCCCGCTGCTAGCCGACCTGAAACCAGGCGGCCGCTTCATGGCGGCCGATCTTTGGACGGCGGGGGGAACAACGCTTGTGGCAAAGCGGCTGCTGGATGCGGGTTTGCTGCACGCGGATCAACTGACCGTCACCGGCAAGACGATCGGTGACGAGGCTCGTCAGGCCATAGAAACACCCGGACAACAAGTATTGCGGCCGCTGACCAATCCGATCAAGTCCACCGGCGGCTTGGTGATCCTGAAAGGGAACCTCGCACCGGAGGGGTGCGTCGTCAAGATGGCCGGGCACTCGATGATGTTGTTCAAAGGTCCCGCCAAGGTGTTCGACCGGGAGGAAGATGCGTTTGCCGCCGTGAAAGGCGGACAGATCAGGGCCGGCGATGTGGTGGTGATTCGCTACGAAGGGCCGGCGGGAGGGCCGGGCATGCGTGAGATGCTGGGCGTGACGGCCGCCCTCGTGGGCGCGGGCTTAGGTGACTCGGTTGCCCTCCTCACCGACGGCCGGTTCTCCGGCGCCACCCACGGCCTGATGGCGGGCCACGTCGCGCCCGAAGCGGTCAAGAAGGGCCCGATCGCCGCGCTCAGGAACGGCGACCTGATCCGGTTCAATGTAGCGAAGCGACGGCTGGACGTGGAGCTGACCAAGAACGAGATCGCCGCCCGCCTGAAAAAGGTGAAGGCGCCCGTCCCTCGCTACACATCCGGCGTCATGGCCAAGTACGCCCGGCATGTCTCGTCGGCATCGGAAGGCGCGGTGACGAGCTGAGCGCAAGGGCTCATTGACGTGAGCCATCTTGCACATTTGCTGATCATCGAGGCCATATCAGATCATACCTGCTTTGAATTTTATTTGCCGGACTTCGAACGGGGATGCACGGGGTGATGAACTCCTCGGGCAGCCGATAGTCCCGGCACGCGGCCCGAAGGCGGCGGCATTGAACGATGAGCCGATTGTCGCCCTGAATCCGGGGCGTCGATCCGCTTTAGAGGAGGTGGCAGAGCTGCAATTAGGCAGGGTATAGGGATAGTGGAGTGATCGGGTTGACCTACCCCACCATCCCTGCGTTCGTGCAACTACAAAGGCCAATCAGCGAGGTTCTTCGGACTCTTTCTCCCTCTCAACCCATTTCCATCTCAAGCAGAACTCACCGCGCTATTTGAACTGAAAGTTCACGCGAACCGTGTGGAGTTCCGTGCCCCGCAAGAACGACAGATCGAGATGTGATGTGGCGCGACCTTTCGGCAGCATGAACTCCTTGAAGCTTGTGCACCCGGTCAGCTCAACGTTTTGGTCCTGGTTCCCACCCCAACTCCCATCACTAAACTCTGCACTCGCGCCTTTCGGCGTGAGCGGAACGGCCGTGAATACAGCCTTTCCCAGATCTTGACCAAATGTCGTACCCCGGAAAGCAGTGGCAAGGCCATTGCCCCATACGCTCCAGGAACCCAAGCCCTTTGAATCTTCGAAGACGTAAGTGATAGGCCCGGGACCGAGGTTCTGGACATACACACCGACCGGCACGCCAGTACTCGGCACCGCTATGGTGCTCACAGGCACCAGTATCGACGAGGAGAATCGGACACCCGCGTCCGAATCGGTCTCCACGTTCTGGATCTCGCCTTTACTGTCGGGGCAGAAGTTCAACACGAGACCCGGAGATTGTGCGAACGCGAAGGAGCAAGAGAGGGCAATCGAAGCTACCACCCCGCTTAAGATCTTCAGGACTTTCATGGCTTGTTCCTCCCCATGTGTGATGGTTCACCGGGCATGTTCCTGCAAGCAGGAATTGCCCCGTACCGTTAATCTTTATACTTAACGTGCATCTTTACACTTAATTTATAGCAAGCCATGTGCCTATAACCCTAATCCATGTGATTTCCCTAACACTCTGTAATATCAATGCATCTGGTAGCTTTCTTTCCATTTCTTTATTCTCTTTATTGGTCTGGAGCATAAAGATCTGACAATTTTCGCATTCAGTCGCAGCATTTTGTTGTTCCTGACTAGGGCGTCCACTTATGCGAGGTGCTGATGCCACTAGTTTGACAGCGATGGTATCCAATTTTTCAGGGATTCGGTCAGTACATAAATAAACAGCAGCGCGAGAATACCTCAGAATGCTTTATGATCTTGTTCGCTTCGCTCTGGTTGGGATTACTTCCGTCAATGTTGTGCCGTATCCGGCGCCGCCACCGGCTACCTTCACTACCACCCTTGAGGGCAGGTGGGCTGGCAGCCTCAGCCTGCGCGCGTCCAGTCTGATTCCGGTGAAGCGGGCCTCGTGAAGCAAGAAGCGTCCCTGGACCCCTCGACTGAGCTCGGGACCCTGAGCTTGTCGATGGGTCGAACCTCAGGCTCGGGACGCCGTGAGCTCGTCCCTGGAATTCCCTCAGGACCCTGAGGCTCTCGAAGGGCATATCTCGCAAACAATCTAACGAGGTACGAGCGACCCGCCTTCGCCACAGGCTCCTGCGGGTCCACCGACCCGTCGGCCAAAGCCTTTGGGCGGCGTGCCAAAGCCTTGGCGGAGGTGGACGAGACACATACGACGCCGGAAGGTGCGCGACGCGCGTGCTTAGACCCGTTGCACTCCCAGAGCAACGGGTAACCCGGAGCCTGGCCGCCTCGCCCGCCCTGTATGCCCGTGTGCGCGCTCAGCAAGCAGGCGGGTCAGGCCGGTTGGCCGTCCGTCACTTCCGCGGGGCCTTCTCGCGAAGCTCAGCAACTGGGCTTCAAGAGCGAACTTCCCAGGCGGCTGCCTCTCGTGGGTCTTGCAGACCGCCCGCGGAGAGGAGTAGGATTGTTGTAGATAGACCCAGCACACCTAAGAGGAGGAGGGATGGCTCGTCTGCGCAACAGAGACTGGCCCGTTGCGGCGTCTCTCTGGACTGCGCTCTTGCTCCTCTTCTTACCGACCGGTCCCCCCGCACAGGCCGCCTCGCACCAGCGCCCCTTCTGGACCGAGCAAGCCATGTTCCGCTTCGGGGAAGACCTGTTTTTTGTGGGCCGGGCTTCTTGCGCAAGATCGGAAGAGGATGGGCGGGACCAGTCCTTTCAACGCGGCTTGCGGGAACTGCTGAACTATACCCAGGCGTCCAGCGCGACGGGTCTCACGATCGAGACTCAAATGATGTTCCACGAGCGCGACAGCGCCGGCTGCCCCGCCGGGACCGTGACGGTCTGGCGCCTGCTACGCGTCGGCGCCGACAAGGTCGCCACCCTCGCAAAGGTGGCGGCGTACCGTCCCGCCCATGAGGGTCCTGTTGCCAGCGCTCCACCCAAGATGCTCGGACCGCACATCGGCATGTCCCGCGAGGAGGTCCTCCAGCGATTCGGCCGGCCCCGGTCCATCTCGATGAAGAATGGCGGCTTAGAGACGATCTGGCACTATCCTCGGCTCGGACTGTTGATCAGGTTTGACCAGGATGACGTGGTGGTTGGATGGAAGCTGAACGGGCACGAACAGCAGGGGGAAAAAGTCGAGTCTGGGGTTGGGGAGAGCAGGTCGACGGTCGACCTGACCTCTCGACTCCGCGACCTGGAAGAGACGCCCGATGGGCAGTTGAACATCGTGTATAACCGAGCTCACTTTCCATTCCCCTGGTCCCCCGCTGAAGAGCTTGCGCTGCCCCCTTCCGTGAATACCCTGCCTCGCGGTACGGAAGCGAAGTCTGCTCCGACATCGAGAACTCCCGGGCGTCAGGCACAAGTCCTGGAGAAACCGCTATCGGAGCCCGGTCCGTTTGAGCCGCCTCCGGCAGGGGGAGACGCGTCCAGCAGCCTCTATGATAGTCAGAACAGGATCATTCCGTACAGCATCGTGAAGGTCGGATTGCAGATCGCCAATTAGGGTGCGCATCCCTCGAGTCGCTCCCTACGAATCTCCTCCGCTCTCCTCCTGCAGGTCTTCCTCTGACAGCGGGGAGAGGGAGTTCCTTCTCCCAGCCCGATTCCACAGCGGTCATGGTACGCTGACGGTGAGCTGCTTGCGGCTGACCCCGCCCCCGGCATCCCCTACGCTGATGCGCACCGTATGTTTACCTGAAGGCAGCTTGGCGTCGGGAATGTTGATTCCCTCGGGCGAAGTATAGGGTCGCACGCGGTCGGTGATGTCGATGGAGATGAGCTTCACCACCGTGACTGCAAGCGTGGACAGGTCCACCGGCGCGCTGCGAGGCGTGAAGCGAACCAAGACCTCGAGCGGGGCCGGCCTGGAAGCTCCTTCCTCGGGCTTCATCAGCTCGATCATCGGGCCCGTATCCGGGGCCTCGCGACCGACGTCAAACGGTTTTCCCCCCGGTGGCGAGAGCATCCCCTCGGGTGCGGCAGGCTGCGCCGCCTCCTCAGGGGTAATCAGCCAGACCCCTTGCTCGGAGCCGGCCGCACGGGCCTGGCTCATGCTGAAAACCATGGCACCCGCGATAATCAGGCACCCGGCTACCCACCACGTGTTGACAGGCTCATGTTTCACGGCCCCTCCTTCACACAAGCGTGAGTCCCCGCTGGTCGGGCTCCTCGGCAAGATCGCCGCCCCGGGGATCCGTCGTTTCATGCGTATTATAGAACGTACGCCTGCCGACAACCAAGAGGCCCCAAGCACCCGGGGTCGCTCAGCTTCCGCGCGCCGGCCTCCGCAAGGCAGTCTTCGCAGGAGACGATGTCTTTGCACAGATTGCGCCGGTCTCCAGTCGAGGAGTAGGATAACAGGGAACCGAGCCGCTGGTCGGACTCGCCCTGCGACACGCATGCGCGGCCAGCCGCTGGTGCCAAGCGGTTACCGGATGAGGGGCTGCTCTATACCGATCAGGTCGCCGTCAGCATGCAAGTTGATACCCGGGCCTCATCTCGACCGACGGGAGAACCGCGGTTGGAGGGCAACATGGATCTGTTGGAACGCTTTGAGCAGGA
Organism: Nitrospirota bacterium; assembly: GCA_020027965.1. GTDB lineage: Bacteria > Nitrospirota > Nitrospiria > Nitrospirales > Nitrospiraceae > JAHRHE01. Next base: position 51,375 of record JAHRHE010000004.1, read on the forward strand.
TCGCTGGGATGCTGTTGTTTCGCCCCACGAACAGCGCCGCGCCCTCGAGTCCTTAGAGGGCGGCCGCGTGGTTTATTTCCCGCAGCTAGACTTCCCGTTCCAGGCTGCTGAGCGCGCCTTGTTGTCCAGGCAGTGGGACATGCGCGCCGACAAAAACATCAGTTACGCCCCGGACATCGGCTTGCTGAGAGGAGTGCGCGCGGACCTTCCTGATCGTGCGCTCCTGGTGGGGCTCATGCAACGCTTCGCCGATACAACCAAGCAGTTCCTTCGTCAGTTGCTGCCCACCTATGGACCGCAGCTCTCGCGTGCGCGGACCAGCTTCCGCCCCGTCGAAATCGCCGGTCGTCCCAGCTCTTACCGGAAGGACGACACCCGATTGCACGTCGATGCGTTCCCATCACGGCCGACCGGTAGCGCGCGCATCCTGCGCGTCTTCTCCAACGTCAATCCCCACCGACAAGGACGCGCCTGGCGCCTCGGCGAGCCCTTTCCCGAGTATGCCCGTCGCTTCGCGCCCCGGATCCGCCCGCCGTTCCCAGGCAGCGCGACGCTGCTTCGCCTCTTCCGCATCACCAAGGGGTACCGGACCCTCTACGATCACTACATGCTCCGGCTGCACGACTTAGGGAAAGCCGACGTCGTGTACCAGCGGCAGGCTCCTCAGATGGCCTTCGATTTCCCTGCGGGCAGCACGTGGATTGTCTTCACGGACCAGGTGGTCCACGCCGCTCACCGCGGTCAGCATCTCCTCGAGCAGACGTTTCACCTGCCCGTGGCCGTGCTGGCGAAGCCGGAACGGTCACCGTTGTGCGTGCTGGAACGACTGACGGGAACCACGCTGACCGCGAACGCGTTAGGAGGAGAGAAGGGAACGGCCTCCTGTTCCGCCGCCGGATGAGGAAGCGGGCTCGCTCTGGGCGGGCTGAATTCCGGGAAGATGCATGGTGCGTCCCCTCTACCACCACACCCGATGCCGCTCTGCCGGTTTCTTGGCCTCCCTCCTGGTACTCCCATTCCTGGCGGTGAACCCCGCTCCAGCAGAACCTCCCCCCCGCCCTTTCTGGGCCGAGCAGGCCATGTTCCGCTTCGGCGAGGATCTTTTCTTCGTGGGGCAGGCCTCCTGCGCGAAAACCCCTGAGGAAGGCCGTCAGCGAGCGTTTGTGCAGGGAGTCCAGGAGCTCCTGAACTACGCCCAAGCGCGCAGCGCGGCAGGCTTGGAGATTGCGACCCAGATGGTATTCGAGGAGGCGCCCGCGCCGGGCTGTCCGCCGCAAACGGTCACGGTGTGGCGGCTGCTCCGCGTCGATGCGGACAAAGTGACCGCCTTGCCGAAGGGCGCTCCGCCTCGGACCGCACCCGAATCCATTTCGGAACCCGCGGCGCCAAGAGACATTACGCCCCGGATCGGCATGTCCCGCGAAGAGATTCTCGAGCGATTCGGACGGCCCTGGTCCATCTCGATGCGAAAGGGTGGGGCCGAGACTCGTTGGACTTATCCGCGCTTCGGCCTGACACTCGTACTCGACGAGGATAATATCCTGAAACAGTGGCGCCTCGCTGGCCCGCAAGGGCGTGAGGAGAAAGCACCGGAGTTGAGGCCGAACGTCGAGAAGGGAGCGCCCGCTCTTGATCTCACCGCGCGCCTCCGGAGTTTGGAGAATACGCCGACACCGCTCGAAGGGACCCATGAGGGCCCTCCCCGCTCATCTCCCCCTGTCTCTGAGGGTTCGCTTCCGGCTGAAGGTCCGCCCCGGCGGCAGGTGTCTTCCCACGCATTCCCGCCGACCATGCGTACAGTTTCCGGCCTGGCCGCCGCTCAACCGCGGTTTGAGACCAAAGGGCTCGCTCCATCAGGCACGAAGTACCCTCGCTGCGATGTGGCCCTGTACAGTCTTTCGAACCAACACTTATCAGATGGGAGTGGACCACAGATTTCCTCAGACCACCGCTTTAGTGTGGGCACGGAAGCGCAGCTTCGAACGGCCACCAAGGCGGCAGCCAAGGCGAGTGGGTACGATCCACGGTTCCTTGCCATTCGACTCTCCATCAATCTGCCGGCTACTCTCGAAGCAACCTTTCCCCCTACCGAAGCAATTGACGCAGAAGGCTCAGTGGTCAGCTGGGCGGTCACGGTCGCATCGGCCATTCTCAACCACCCGGTGCGCCCCGACGTCGCAATCATCGGAACCATGGACGCCGATCTTCACGTCGGGCCCGTTGACGGCCTCGAAAGAAGGATCAGCGGCTGCCGTCAGTCCAGCCCGCTCGAGCTGGTTCTTTCAGCGAGCCAGAATTCGTTCGATCTGACCATGCGAGAGATGGGATACGGCCTCACGCTCACGCAGGTGAACACGCTGGCCGACGCCTACGAAGCGGCGACCGGGCAGGATCTTCGTCCGCCTCGGTAGCCTGTGGCGCAGCCCGCCCTCCGTGCTCGAGGCGCGGCGGCTGAAGCGGACGCTCTGTGAGACGTGAACCAGGATGCTTCGGGGCTGCGATGCAGGCTCAGTGGCTGCTGTAGAAGGCCTTGACCGTCTCCACCACGTAGACGAGCTGATCCTCGGCGAGTTCGGCGTAGATCGGCAGTGAGAGTACCTCTTCGGCCGCTCGCTCGGAAACCGGGAAGTCCCCCTTCTGATATCCGAGCTTCCGGTAGCATATCTGCAGGTGCATGGGAACCGGATAATACACTTCGGTTCCGATCCCCTTGTCTTTCAGGTAGGTTCGGACCTCGTCTCGCTGCTGGGCCCGGATCGTGAACTGGTTGAAGACGTGATAATTGCCCGTCTCCGTGACCGGGAGGACCACCCGCTCCAGCAGCTTGGCGTCCGCAAACAGCCGCTCGTAACGCGCTGCGTTGCGTCTTCGGCCCTCGGTCCAGCTACCCAGGTGCTTCAGCTTGACCCGCAGGATCGCGGCCTGAAGCGCGTCGAGACGGCTGTTGATCCCGACCCGTTCATGCACATAGCGCGTCCTGGAGCCATGCACGCGAAGCATGGCCAACAGGTCACTGAGTCCTCGGTCGTTGGTGGTAATCAGCCCCCCATCGCCAAACCCTCCGAGGTTCTTGGAGGGAAAGAAGCTGAAACACCCCGTATCTCCGAGTGCGCCAGCCCGGACCCCGTTCTGGGATGCGCCGATCGCCTGGCAGGCGTCTTCGATAATCGCCACTCCCTTGCGCTTGGCAATCTCCGTGATCGCTTCCATCTCGGCGCATTGCCCGAACAGATGGACCGGGATGATCGCCTTCGTGAGGGACGTGATCCTCTCTTCGATCCGGCTCGGATCCATGTTGAAACTGGCCGGGCGAATGTCCACAAAGACAGGCCTCGCGCCCAGCCGGGAGATCGCACCGGCCGTCGCGAAAAAGGTAAACGGGACCGTGATGACTTCGTCACCGGGACCGATGCCGGCTGCCATCAGCGAGAGCAACAGCGCATCACTTCCGGAGGCCACTCCCACCGCATGGGCGGTCCCCACGTACGCCGCCAGCGCCTGCTCCAAATCAACCACCCGTGGCCCCAACACAAACCCTTGATCGTCGCAGATGGCCTCGATGGCCGCCAGGATCTCGCTTCGGATCGAGTGGTATTGCGCCTTCAGATCGAGGAGAGGAACGTTCATTCATGTCTCCATTGAATCGCTTTCTCGCTTGGTCGTTGATTCGTTGACATCAGTCAATCCCCCAATGATCCAATCATTCAATGCTTGCCTGATGTACCATACCCTTGGGCGGGGCTCAAGGATTTCCGCTCTCCAAGCGCCAGCACGAGCCGCTCGTATTCCCGTTCCTGGTGACGGACCATTTCCCGGATGTCGAACTCCTTAGTCAATGACTGGCCCTCTGCTCCCATCCGGGCTGCGATGTCCGGGTGAGCCAGAAGATGCAACACCCGTTCGGCAAGCCCGCGGATATCCCCCGGCTCCAGCAGGTGGCCGTTGACCCCGTCTTGAATCACTTCCGCAGCGCCGTCCACCCGCGTGCCCACCACCGGCACGCCGCTGGCCAGCGCTTCCAGATACACCCGCGGCAGACCTTCCCAGAGGGAGGTCAGGACACATAGATCGAGGCAGCGCATGATCTCGGGGACGTCCCGGCGCCAGCCGGTCAGATGAAATCGCCCGGTCAGCCCAAGCCGTCCCACCTCGGACTCCACCGCTGGACGCGGATTTGTCGTAGGGCCTGAAGATCGACTCCGCTCCTGACTACCGCACACTGCTCTGCCGAAAAAATCCCGAGCTCGATCCCGAGCCGGCGATTCGCCTCCGACACGGCGAAGAACCGCGTCGTGAACCGGCCTGTCGCGCGCTCCAGTTCGATCAGGAGCTGCCGAAGGAGCGGGTGTTGGTACCGGGTAAACCCGTAGCCATGGATGGAATGGATGATAATCGGGATTCCTGCGAGGCGCGCAGCCCAGCGTCCGAGAATGCCGGCCTTGGAGCTGTGCGTGTGCACGATCGCGGGCTTCAGCCGCCTGAGCAGGGCGGTGAGGGACCAGAGCGCGCGCAGATCGGCCAGAGGTCGGATCGGCCGCATGAGCGAGCGCACCTGGTGAAACTCGACCCCCGGTAACGCCCGCGCCTCTTCGTCCAGGAGACCGGGCTCGCCCGTGATCAACACGGGGCGGAATCGGGCGGGGTCGAGGTGGGACACGGTGAACAGGGTGTTCTGCTGAGCGCCGCCCAGCTCCAACTGGGTGATCATATGGGCAACCGGTACGCGGGTGGTCATCGTCCATCACGCGCGAACGGCCCGCGCCGATTCCGGGCTCTTCAGACGCTCGGCCAGCCGTTTGCCCTGCCCGATCGCGTCCTCCATCGAGCTGTGCTCCCACCGTCCGTACCGGCCGATCGAATGGATACCTTTGGCCTCCAACTCGGCCAGGATGGCCGGCAGGGCTCCCGCCCGGTGCCGATCGAACAGGACGTAGGCGTAGCGGATGTCCCGCACATCGGCCGTCACGATCTTCTCGTCCCGCCTGAAGATCCCGGCCTTTTCCAGTCCAGACTTGATGCGCTCGATGAGCACGGACGTCTCGACCACGTCGGTCGGTTGGTGGGAAATCTCCACGTACAGCGAGCTGCAACCGGGGGGACCCAAGGCGGAGGAGAAGTTCATCGGGAATCCTGCCCGATAGAAGGGGTAGTCCCGTTCAGGGAAGTAGATCCAGTGTTTGTCTGAGACGCCTTCCCTGGCCACACCGAGGTTCACGTTATACACGGACACGCACCGGAGCCCCTTCGCCGCTTCTCTGATCGCCTGCGGGAGGTCCGTGCAGCGTCGCACCAGCTCAGGGACGGGGATCGTGGACACGAGCGTGTCGTACTCCTCCGTCCGGACTCCATGGCACTTATCCTGGAACGTCGCGCGGCGACGCGCCGTGTCGACCTCGATCAGCTCGCACCCATGATGGACATTCGAGACCCCGCCGAGGAAGGCCCTCGGCAGGGCTTCGATCCCGCCCTGAGAGGGGTACAGGAACGAGGGATTGTACCCGAAGGCTTTATCCTTGATGCCCAACGCCCCGTTCACCACATCCTTGAGCTCCGGCTTCGGCACAAGCCAGGAGACCCAATCCGAGGTCAGTTCATCCAACGGAACCTGCCAGAGTTTCTCATTGAACGGCACCATGAAATGCTTAGCCATGCCCTCTCCAAGGTTCTCCAGAATCCAGGCCTTAAAGGAGCGCTCCTCAGGGGACTTCGTCGATGCCGGGGTCGTCAGGGTCGCGATGAATCCCAGCAGACACTCGCGAACCACCTCTGGCGGCAGGCCGAAGGTGTTCACCTGGAACGGATATTCCGTGTAGGTCTGATGGGAGTAGATATAGGAGCGACGGATGTGCTTTTGCAGGCGCCCGGTGAGCAACCCTTCAACGAGCGCCCGAATATCCGCCTGGCGAAAGTGCAGCAGATGGCCGGTGATATCGAAGGTGAAGCCGTCGAGTTGATAGGACCGGCACAGGCCGCCCACCTCCTGTTCCTTCTCAAACAGCCGGTACGGCACCCCATTCAGGTGAAAGGCAGCGCTCAACCCGGCCAGACCGGCTCCGACGATGACGATCATGATCAGGCTTCTCCAGGACCGTCCGGCGCCGCGGTCGCCTGAAATACCCGCCGGGGTTTCGCGTCCATCCGAATGAGCACCACCGCCACGCCCCCCAGACCGGCCCCCGCGAGCCCGATCATGATGAGCGCCACCTGTTCCTGGACTAGCATGACCGTCACACCGATGCTCCCCATCAACACCGTACCCAAGTAGCTGAGCGCGACCACCTGCGAAACGGTGAGCCCCCATTGCCGGAGGCGGAGCGCCACATGATCCGGGCTCCCGAGGAAGATCGGGAGCCCCCGGCGAAAGCGGACATACATGACGAAGAGCGTATCGAAGATCGGCACCCCCAGGATCAGGACGGGACTCAGCAGGGAGATACGATGGCCGTCCGTATATCGCCCGATCATCGCGAGCGCGCCCAGCATGAGCCCCACGAACAAGGCTCCCGCGTCCCCCATATAAATCGTCGCAGGATGGAAGTTGTATCGCAGGAACCCCAGCAGGCTGCCGGCCAGGGCCGCCAGCATGAACGCAATGGTCGTGTCGCCCTTCAGGACAGCCACCACAAGCAGAAAGGCCGCGCAGATGAGACCCACGCCGGCCGACAGCCCGTCCATAATATCGAGCAGATTAAACGCATTGATGATCCCGATCATCCAGAGGACGGTCAGCGCGATGTCCAGCCAGGCCGGCAAGGCGGCGATTTCGATCATGACACCGCTCTTGATCAAGACGAAGACCGCGAGGAACTGGCCGGCGAGCTTCGTCCCGGGCGACAGCACCCCGAAATCATCGATCAATCCGAGCATCATCACCAACGTCCCGGCCAGCACGATGCCCAGGACGTCCTGCCGGAACTCGAAGGTGAACGCGAGGCTCACCAGGAAGGCCAGGTAGATCGCCAGCCCGCCGAGGTACGGGACCGGCTCGCGCTGGTGTTTGAGGCGTCCGTCGGGGTTGTCCACCATGCCGTACTTGAGCGCGGCGCGGCGCGCCAATGGCACACCGTACATCGAGAGGAAGAACGCCAGCCCGAATGTCAACGCCAGCAGAAACATCAGGTGCCTTCCCTCACGTCCGCGCCTCCCTCAGTCGACCGGCGCTCTCATAGAGGCTCTGGAGATAGTCCAGATAGGCATCCATGGAGTGTTGTCGCGTCACACGCTCCCGGGCACGAGCCCCCATCGCCGCAGCCTGACCGGCATCGTTGAGCAAACGGACGATCGCGTCAGCGACGCAGTCGGGTTTGGCTTCCACCCGCGCTCCGACCGTCTCGTCCACCAGTCTCCAGGTCAGGCCGACATCCGTGGCGACCGCCGCCGCGCCGGAGGCCATGGCCTCCAGCAGCGCCTGCGATGGGTAATTGTCGGTCTGCTGTAAGGACACGAAGACCAGCGCCTCCGCCAGGATGGCCTCGACCTGGTCGCGCCATCCGACCTCCGTGCAGGAATCGAGCCCGTGCCGCTTCACCAGCGCCTCGACCTGACGCTTGAGGGGGCCCTCACCCAGCACGAAAAAGCGAGCGGACGGGATCTGTTCATGGACCAGTGCACTGGCTTCCACGAAGAGACACGGGCTCTTTTCAGGAATGAATCGACCGGAGAATACCACCCACGGCCGTTTCGACGCAGCCGGCCGGAAGCGGGAGATGTCGAGGCAGCTTCCAGTCGAGACACGGATCCGCTCGGGCGGAATCCCTTCCCGCAAGAGCGCGTCACGAATCGGCTCGGTCAGAGCATCGACGATTCGGGCCAGCTTGAGCGACAGGCGGTACAGGGAGAGCCCCACCGGCAATCCGACCATATCACGGGGTGGGCCGACCACCGAGACGATCGCGGGCGGAGCCAACCCAGAGAGCTGCCACGGCAGCGCCACGTATGCCCCGCCGAGCACGAGGTGAACCGCATCCGGCCGACGCCGAATCAGCCACCACCCGACCGTTACGCACGCAACGGCATAGTCGAGTTTGCGCAGACCGAACGCCAGCGCCGCAGCGACTCGCTCCAGGCCTCCTCGCCAAGCCTCGTCGGTCCTGCCGGTGTTCCCCCTTTCGAGGTATCCGAACCAGCGGCGCGCGAACCGCCCCACCCGCTCCTTCAGCACCAGCGCGGGCCTTTCACCAGCGGCGAGCACGCCTGCCCGGATCAGCCCGGCCAGCAGGGACTCGTTGATGACGAGCGAAATCGGATAGTCCCTCGTTCGGAGGTTTCCATAGACCTGTCCGAATCGACGCTCGGCTCCACCCACGCTGCTGTTATTAAGGAGGAGCATCGCGACGTGCGGCGCGTGATGCAGTCGATTAATCAATGAACCTCCGCAGCCAACATTCCAGGTTGATCCACCGCCAGACCGCCGGACCCATCGCGCTCCGTCCCCCGCAATAGCCGCGGTAGAGTTCTGTGAGCGCAGGTGCGCGCCAGTAGGGACGCGCGCGCATGCGCTCAGAGCCAAGCAGGGCCTCGATGCGTGGACGAAGCACGCCCCGCAGCCACTGGTCCTGGGGCGTGACAAACCCCATTTTGTCATGCCGCAGCCGAATTCCTTCTGGCAACACGCCGATCATTGCTTCACGCAGCACCATCTTCGTCATCCCCTCCCTGAGCTTCAGCTCTGGCGGAAGACGCACGAGCCACTCAACGAGGCGGTGGTCCAGAAACGGCAGTCGAGCTTCCACTGAGAAAGCCATCGCGTTGCGGTCTTCGTAATGAAGGAGTGCAGGGAGGTCCTGGGTCAGCCCACGGACGACGTGTGCGCCGAGCACCGTGTGGCCCTCCAGGGATGGCCTGTCATCAGACGACATCGGTCTACGATACTGGCCGGCAAAGCCCGGATCCAGCCACTCGGCCTCACCCAGGACACGCGAGCGAAGCCATCGCACCGGGCCTCCCGGCAACAAACCCCTGGCGAGGCCAGCCAGCGCCGTGGCCTGGAGCCCGCCGTGCACACGGCGCCAGGCCGCCCACTCCCGCGCCGCTGAGATCCACTGTCCTCTCCTGATGCAATCCGTCAGGCGGGACCCGATGTAACCTGGATAGCCGAGGAGCACCTCATCCGCCCCCTGCCCGTCCAGCAAGACTTTCATACCCGCTCGCCCCGCAGCCCGCATCACCTCCCACTGGGCGAGGACGCTCGTACCGGCGAACGGTTCCTCCTGATGCCACAGGATCTCCGGGAGCGCGTCGAACAGGCGCACCGGATCAGGAAACACCTCGTGGTTGTCGGCTCCCGTCCGGGCCAGGACGGCCCGGATGTAGGCCCGCTCGTCATAGCGCGGGTCAGCGTGGCACGAGGAGAACGTCTGCGGCCGATGGCCGCGCCCGGCCCCGGGCAAGGCTTCGCCACCTGGTTGACCGGCCAGAAGGCGGCACATCAGACAGACGATCGTGGAGGAGTCCAGGCCGCCGCTGAGACAGCTTCCGACAGGAACATCCGCCCGCAGCTCCAGCCGTACACTGTCCTCAATAAGCTCACGCGTTCGGGCGGCGCCTTCGTCGGCGCTGACTGCGTTAGTCCCTTCGGGAACCTGCCACCACCGTTCGTGCGCGATACAGATCGGCCCCTCGGCTCTTCCGCCTCGAACCGTCAAACACTCACCGGGAGCCAATTGGTGGATTCCTTCAAAGAAGGTGTCGGTCGTATGGTCCTGGCGGGACCGCGTCAAGTAATCCAGCACGGCCGCCTGGTTTGGAACTCTGGCAAAGAAGGGATCCATGAGCAGTGCCTTGATCTCGGAGGCGAAGAGAAACCGCCGCGCATCTCGACGATAATAAAACGGCTTGATCCCAAACCGGTCTCGAGCACAAAAGAGCGTGTGACTCCGATCGTCCCAGACTGCGAACGCGAACATCCCGTTCAGACGGTCCAGACAGGCCGGGCCCCACCGGCGGAAGGCTTCCAGCGCCACCTCCGTGTCGGACGAAGAGCGAAACCGGTGCCCCAGCGCCGTCAGCTCCCGGCGCAGCTCCGGGGCGTTGTACACCTCCCCGTTGTACGTGATCCAGTAATGCCCATCCTCGGTCCCCATCGGCTGATGCCCGAGCGGTGTCAGGTCCACGATCGCCAGCCGCCGATGCCCCAATCCTGCGGCATACTGGCCGCTCACGCGACAGTCGCTCAGCTTCCCGGCCACCGCGAGCGGCTTTTCCCGGTGGCCAAGCGCCAGCAGCACGTAGCCCTCCCCATCAGGCCCGCGATGCGCGAGCGCCCTGGTCATGGCTTCGAGCAGCCGGACGTCCACCGGTCGATCGTCACCTTGTATGATTCCCGCTATCCCGCACATCGTCGGATCGGTTACCCCTCTTCCGCCATGTCCCCGTCGCACCCGATCGGATCTTCACCGCCCACCGCCCGCGGATGCCGCTTAGACCTACCTTGGACCGTGATCAACAAGGTTTCGAGTTTATCCTGGTAATACACGTGTTCTCATACCCACGCTTCGCGGCGCGTTGGCCCTTCTCCATCGGTGCCGCCTGAGCCCGTCGCCTAGTCTTGCGGGCAGACCCCTGCCAGGTTCCAATACAAGGTTTCCATCTTCGACATCTCGCGCTGCTGGTCGCCGACTTCCCTCACCCTGGTCCGGTTTCTCATCGCGACATCCCGCCGCAGGCCAGCATCGCGCAACACGCCGATCACGGCCCCTGCGAGATCGCCATCGTCCGGATCAACAAGGAATCCGTTCATCCCGTGGCTAATGATCTCGGCATACTGGGGCAGCCGGTTCAGAATCGGCACGGTCCCACAGGCCATGGCCTCCAGCAGCGTGTTGGGCATCCCGTCCGACCGCGGCACCATGACCACGGCATCGGCAAGGTTGAGCCAGAGCGGCATCTGCGAATGCGGAATTGTCCCGAGAAACCTGACCCGATCCGCCAAACCCAGGTCGGAGGCAAGCCTGCGCAGCCCGGTAACATAGTCGGGGTCAGCATGCGCTTCGGCCACCGCGAGCACCGCGTTAGGAACCTTCTCGCACACCGCCGGCAGAGCTTTGACGATCCGATCGAGGTGGTAACATGGCTGTGCCAAACGTGGGCTGAAGATCACTCGGCTACCTTCACCAATGTCCCAACGCTCCCGCAGCGAGCGGACATCCAGGCCAGGCCTGAATAACCTTAGGTCCACCCCCCAGCCGATGCGGGCCATCCGCTTCACCTGAGGGAGCACCTCGCGGACTCGTGTCTCCAAGTACGCGGAATGGACGGTCACCAGATCGGCCAGACCCAGTACGGTCCGCGTCAGCGTCCTGCTGTACGGCTCCTTGAAGGCACCCTGCTCCTCCAGCACATCGCTGCCCCAAGGTGTCACCACACAGGGATGGCCACCGGCGAGCGGCAGGCCCCAAGCCAGTCCTCGCAGATAATGGACATGCACCACATCCGGATTCAGACGGCGCACCGTAAGCGCCATCCGAGCAGCGGACAGGAGCCGGGCCAGCTTGCGCGGTTCTGCCGGCCTACCAACCTCGACTTGTCGGAAAGCCAGAACCGGACCTTCCGCCGGCTCGACGGTGATCACCGTAGCCTCATGCCCTCTCTCGGCAAACCACTCGACCCAGCGCCGGAGTGAAACCGAGTCTGCGGGGCCTACAAAGCATAACCGTAGCCGCTTCACGGCACGTCCCCTCTGATCTCCGCTCACTCTCCAACTCTGGGTCGTTGTCCAACGAGACCCCGAACCAAGGCCTTTAACTCGCTCGCAGAGCGGCTCAGATCATGGTGCGTGGTCGCATACTCATGTCCACGATCCCCCAGCTTCGCTCGCAGTTCCTCAGAGCTGCAGATCTGCCCGGCCGCTGCCACCAGCCGTCCAAACGAGCCGGCCGCGCAGATTCCAATTCCGTGTTGCCTTAGCACCCCGTCCGGGTCGACCATCCATGAGAGAATCGGCGTCCCGTGCACGGCTGCCTGCACGAAGGTGTTGGGAAATCCCTCGTACGTCGAGGTGTTGATGAACAGCTTGGCCCGCTCAAAGTGCTGGTCCATGTCGCTCAATGGAACATCCTCATACACCGTAAGATTCACCAGCGTTCCGGCCCGCTCCTGGATCGTGGTCATCAGATCCTGGTACTCGGGGTGACGCATGACCACCATCACGCATCGCTCATTCGGGAGACGCTCGACCAGATCCAGAAACATCTGTGGCTGCTTCAGCGGATGCGTTCGGCCTACCCATAGAACGGTGGTCCTCTGCTCGCCTGTGCGCTTCACGGTTGGGTGCCCGGTGCGGATCAGCCTACCCTCGATTCCATACCGCTCCCGCAGCCAATTCTGATGCTCTCTGGTTTGACAGACCACCCCATCAGCTAGGCGCAGGCCGATCGGATAGAGCCACCGCAGGGAACCCCTCACCTGAGTGGACGGCTTGGAGAGATCAGCGTCGGACACCACGACGAACACGAACCGACGACGCAACAGGCGACAGATCAGCGCATACGCCCCTACCTCGACGCCGGCCCCGGCATGCAGGTACACATCCGCGTCAATGGCGCGCAGGATGCCGTACATCGCCCAGAAGGCCGCCGCATAACGGGGCGCGGCCCCGAGCGGATCCCACCAGGTTCGGCCGGCTCGCGGTCCGAGGCGGTCCAGGCCTTGCCGCTTGACGACGGTCAGTGCCCCCTGTCGTTCCTCTCCAGGCCCCTCCTTGACCGTCGTGAGCACCGACGCTTGGAATGACTCGTCCACCGACAGCTCGCGCGAGAGCAGGAAGAACTGCGCCTCAGCGCCTCCGAAGGGATAGCCGCTCCCTGGCCGGTACAGACCGTAGCCGAGCGGCGAGATGAAGCACACCTTGATCGGTCGCTCCGTGCCGCTGACGCCGCGGGGCTCCGCGGCTGCAGTCAGTCCCCTGCCCAGCCGTTCAGGCTGGGAAGCACTCGATTCATTCCACGCTCCCGCTTGGAACATCAACGGGAACCCTGCACCGCGGCACGCTTGCGCTGCAGGAGGCTTTACCCTACGGCTGAGCACACACTACTCCTTTGCGAACCGTCGTCTGACCCCGCCTGCCTCGAACCTTGATCGACCCTCCGCACTCACCGAACCTGAAGACATCGAGAGGACGAGTAAACTTGATGGGACTGGTCGCACACACCTCGTCGTACCCAGCCCCTGCAAACCACCGACGCACCTCTTCCAACGAATGGAGATGGTTGTACCGTGGAGCGTACCAGTCATAGAGGCCGAACTGCGCCGTTTGGTGATCCAACTTCTCGGAAAGGTCTCGCGCCGGCACAGACGTGACGATTCCACGCAGAAGGTGAAACAGGAAACGGTTCCTGATCACCAGCCGACCGCACAGGCGGTACCGGAGTTCTGGCGAGAGCCGCCGCATGACGAACCGGAGCAGTTCGGTACCCATCACTTTCAATGGGTTTCGTCTCTCGTAGACCATGATGTACAGCATGCCGCCCGGACGAACGAGCGGCGCAATGGTTCGAAACGCGCGCGCGGTATCCGCCGTGTGGTCCAGCACGCCCCAGCTGACTACAAAGTCAAATTGTTCTGGACTCAACGGAAGATGGAATAGGCTCGCCTGAATCACCTGAACCTCGCCCAGTTCGCGAGTCGCTTCCCGGGTCTCCTCCACAGCCGCGTCGCTGAAATCGACCGCCACAACCTTCGCGCCGAGCGACGCCAACGCATAGGTCCACCGGCCGGAGCCACACCCGACGTCTAAAACGGTCAGTCCCTTGAAGTACTCCTTGGGCAACTGCACGTCATCGAGCCAGGCATCGATGAGGGCTGGAGAAATGCGGAGGTACTGGGCTGCCCGGTATCGTCGGTGTTCGTAGTCGAAGGCGCCCCGTATCTGCTGCTCCGTTCGACTCAACCTTGGGAGCATCCGAACGATTCCTCCCAAGACGGGATACGGGTTTCCGCAGGGTACACAGTGATACGCGCCGGCTCTCTCGGACAGTGGCGCGCGACATGTTGGACAGATGAGATGCACTGAGGTGTTCGACACGTGTGAACCGTCAGCCTCCTTGTTGCCGATACCATTCCACAGTTCGCCGCAGGCCTTCGTCCAACGAGACTGAAGCCCGGAACCCAAACTCCTTCTCGGCCCGGCTTACGTCGAGACAGCGTCTCGGCTGACCGTCCGGCTTCGAGGCATCCCAGTGGATCTCACCCGAAAAGCCGGACAGGTTCGCGATCATCCGCACGAGTTCCGCAATCGAGATCTCCGCGCCGGTACCGAGGTTCACCGGGGCTGGTTTGTTGTAGCGTTCTGCCGCCAGCAGAATGCCTTCGGCCGCGTCGTCCACGTACAAGAACTCGCGTGTTGCGCTGCCGGTGCCCCACATGTCGACCCGCCGCCGGCCTTCTCTGACCGCCTCCACGCACTTACGGATGACCGCGGGGATGACATGGGATACGTGAAGGTCGAAGCTATCCCATGGTCCGTACAGGTTGGCCGGCAGCAGATAAATCGCGTTGAATCCGTACTGCAGCCGGTACGCCTGACACTGCACCAGCAACATCTTCTTGGCCAGCCCGTAGGGGGCGTTGGTCTCTTCGGGGTAGCCGTCCCAGAGGGCCTGTTCGTTGAACGGCACCGCGGTGAACTTTGGATACGCGCAGACCGTCCCGATGGCCACACACTTCTGGACACCGGCCCGGTACGCCTCGTCGATGACCTGCACACCCATCATCAAGTTCTCGTAGAGAAAACGCGCCGGGTTGTCGCGGTTGGCGCCGATGCCCCCGACCCGGGCTGCCAGGTGAATCACGAGGTCCGGGTGTGCCTCCCGGTAAAGGCGGCGGACGGCCTCGCCCTCCACGAGGTTGTACTCGCGGCTCCTCGGGACGATCACCTCGCGGCAGCCCCGTGCCCGCAGTTTTTCCACCACCGCCCCGCCAAGGAAGCCGGCTCCGCCTGTGACAAGTACTCGCCGCGTATCCCAGTATCCCATCGGAAATCTCGTTATCGGCCTGGCTTTTTCCCGGTCCCTTCGATCTGCTGTTTCACACTGGCCATATCGGCATCCACCATCATTTTCACAAGCTGGGAAAACGTGACCCGCGGCTTCCATCCCAGGCGCTCACGGGCTTTCCTGGCGTCTCCCAGCAGGAGATCCACCTCGGTGGGGCGCAGATAGCGGGGATCGAGCCGAACATACTCTTGCGCGTCCAGCCCCACATGGCCGAACGCCTCTTCCAGGAACTCCCGGACCGAGTGGGTTTCGCCCGTGGCAATGACATAGTCTTCTGGTTGGTCCTGCTGCATCATCAGCCACATCGCTTCGACGTAGTCCCCGGCGTATCCCCAGTCACGCCGGGCATCCAGGTTCCCGAGAAAGAGCTCGCGCTGCCGGCCGTATTTGATATTGGCGACCGCGCGCGTGATCTTCCTGGTCACGAAGGTTTCGCCACGCCGGGGAGACTCATGGTTGAACAGAATCCCGTTGCAGGCGTACAGCCTGTAGGCCTCCCGATAGTTGACCGTCATGTAGTAGGCGTAGGCCTTCGCCGCGCCATAGGGGCTGCGGGGCTGAAACTTGGTCCGTTCGTTCTGTGGGACTTCAGGGGTGTTGCCGAACAACTCGCTGCTGGAGGCTTGATAGAACCGCGGCGATATGCCGGTCTCTCGGATTGCCTCCAGCAACCGAACGGCGCCTAAGCCGGTGACCTCCGCGGTGTATTCCGGGATGTCAAAGCTGACACGAACGTGACTCTGCGCACCGAGGTTGTAGATCTCGTCCGGCTCAACGGTGCGGATGATCTTGTTCAAGGAGCTCCCGTCCGCCAGGTCCCCGTAAATCAGACGCAGTTGGGCGCCGGGTTCATGGGGGTCCGCGTAGAGGTGTTCGATCCGATCTGTATTGAAGGTGCTGGCCCGCCGGATGACCCCGTACACCTCGTAGCCTTTCGCCAGCAGGAGTTCGGCCAGGTACGATCCGTCCTGTCCCGTGATGCCAGTGATCAAGGCTCGTCTGGGCTTCATGCTGGCTCGCTCCTGCTGTGGTCTCGGCTCATGCTCTTGCGCCATCGATCTGCTCGCGGTGCTCCAGTGCGTTCCGGGTCACTCACTGTGATGGCAGGCCATCGTCTACGACGGTTTTGAGCAGGCCTTCGACCCGATGCCGGTACGTATGGCTTTCCATGACGTATTCATAGGCCCTTTCAACCATCGCCCGCCGATATTCCTCATCCTTGAATCTCCGAACCGCGTCGTCAATATTCGCAAAGTTTTTCTTAATGCTGATGTAATGCTCGTCCGGCTTCAGGATTCCGTTGTAGTGCCCCTCCAGGAGCATCTGACAAGTCTTCGTCCCGATCGGCTCGAAGTGCCGCGACGATATCGCCTTCCCCGAAACCGGGTTGGGATAGTGCCTGAAGAAAAGGTCGTACACTTCCGAGAAGCCGGCCCCCGGGTGGCGACGCAGATAGCGCTTCACGGCTTCCTCGGTGTGATCGTCGCGCTCCAGATAATACGTGCCCGACTCGGCCCCCACGGTGCCTTTGCATCCGGCTAGAAACCTGCTCCACTCCTCGCGCGGCAATCTGACGAATTGGACATCCTGCACCAACCCCCACGCCTCCGCCCGATCCGCAAAGTACCGAAGGATCTCGGTTCGCTCCATGTCGCCGAACGAATACAGGTCTCCGCGAAAGCCGATGTCAACGGGGCGCGGGCCAGCCCTGGGCTGGTAGATCTTGGGGTTCAGCGCCTGAGGAGCCTGCACTATCTTTGAGTGACAGCAGTCTGCATACAGCCACGCGGCCGCCGAAGCCGGCAGTTGGCTGGCAATGTAATCGGCTCTTGCCTCACGGGCGAACCCGATCTTCTCCGGCATACAGTTGTATTCATTGCCAAAGAACACCATCAACTTCCCGCGCCGGTCCTGAAAGTATCCGGCTGCACGGCGCAATAAGGCCATCTCGTCCCATGCGACGGAATGCAGAACGATGCTGAGTGGATAGTCCCTCAGCTTCCGTAGACCAGCTCGATATTCGAGCAGGTTGTTGACATTACACAACTCAGCTTCCAGCGAGGGAGCCTCAGCAAACGCGTCTTGCCAATCAACCACATAGGATGCGACTCGGAATTCCTCCTCGAATAAAAACCGGACATGACGGTACCGGTGCCACCGAGACGGCACATTCTCCGGCCTCAACCGAAGCGCGCCTACCAACGTATCCGCGAGAACACGCCTCCAGTGGGACAGGCTCTTCGCATAGAAGATGACACACCGGATCCGCTCGGTTCTTTCACTCCGCCGAGTGACGGCATTCACGACGTCACCGATAGGTGCGGCGGCCAACGACGACTTCCATGCCTCAGGATGCGCCGGCTCACTACGAAGCCCGCATGTAGGCAGCGTGCTTTCGGATACACGAGTCGATCACGGGCAGGTGCTCCCGCGTCCATTCAATGGTCCGCCGTAGTCCCTCCTGCAGGCCCATGCAGGCCTCGAAACCAAGACACCGTTTGGCCTTATCTGTACTGCCAAACCGCCTGCCAGAGTGGTCCCACTTTCGCTCCGGCAGATATTCCAGCGGAGTATGGTTCCCGGTCATCGTGTTAATGAGTGTCGCCAGCTCAAGGATGGAGGTCTCCACACCGCTGGCCAGATTGTACACTTCTCCCGGTTGTCCCTCCGTTGCGCAGAGCAGCAGCCCGCGAACAATATCCTCCACATAGATGAAATCCCGGCTTGCCCTCCCTCCCTGCTCTAGCTTCAACGGGAGTCGCTTGAGTGCGCGGTAGATGAAGGTCGGCGTGACGTTACGCCAGACCGTCGCCGGCGTTCCCCGCCAGCGTCCCGCCCCCAGGATCTCCCCTGGGCCATAAACGTTCTGAAACCGCGCCCGCACGGTCGGCAAGCGGCGTTGCCGGTGGTAGTAGACAGAATAGAACTCGCCCACCACTTTCGAAATCTGGTAAGGACTGTCCAGCTCTAACGGCACCGGACCGTCCTCGCGAGTCGCTTCGACCTGATCGAAGGTCGGGCGAGCCAGCGTGCATCCGGATGCGGCATACACCACCCTCTTCACTTGCTTGAAATCCTTCATGTGTTCATACAGTTTGAGCGTCGTGATGAGATTGTGGTCGTGATCCTCCAGCGGATTGGCGATGGAACTCTGGTTGCCGTGATACGTCGCCAGGTGAAACACATAGTGGAACTCATCGGACAATTGTCGCAGGATGCCATCATCAGCGATGGATCCTTCGATCAACTTGACGCGCGAGTCGCCTGAAACGTTTACCCGTTCGGACGAAAGCAGGTTATCAACGACCACAATCCGGCCGTAGGACTGCCCCAGCAGAGCCTTCACCAGGTTGCTGCCGACAAACCCGGCTCCGCCCACGACCAAGACGCTGAGCTCATGAGGATTCTGTGTTCTTGTCATCGCCATCTTCCCCGCGAGATCCCCCCATCAGGCCTTTCCTTCAACCGGTTTGAGGTGGGTGTAGGTCTGGCCGATTCCAAACCGCTTATACCACTCAATCGCTTTCGCCACGCCCTGCTCCAGGCCGGTGCGGGGCTTCCACCTGAAGGCTTCCTGTGTCTTGGTGGGATCGAGCAGAATCGTGTAGGCATCATCCTGATTTCTGGGCCGCTCTTCCACCTCCGGCGCCGGGCTCAAGGCGAGCGCCTTGATCGTGGCGTAGAAGAGGTCTTTGATGGCATAATCCGCTCCCGACGAGACGTGATACACACCTTTCTCGCCCTGTCCATCGAGGGCCCGGATCACGACCTCTACAAGATCATCGATGAAGATGAAATCCCGCCTCGTGTCCATCACGAAGCACGGTTTGTTGTTCGTCAGGCGCTGATAGAAGGTGGGGAGCGGCCCACTAAGGTTCCTGGGACCGTAGGCGTTAGCGAGCCGGAAGGAAAGGTAGTCCAAGCCGCTCAGCCTCACATAGTGCTCGCCGGCCGTCTTGCTGATCGCGTAGCTACTGGCCTCGGGACGGATGGGATGGTCCAGGGTAATCGGCTGCTCAAGCGGACGGAGGCCGTAGCAGAGGGCGGTCTGAAAATAGATCAGACGCGCCACCCCTGCTCGCTCAGACGCCTGCACGACGTTGGCCGTCCCCACCACGTTGGTCAGGCTATCCTCGGTCCAATTTATCGGGTCTTTGTAGGATGCGGCCGCATGGATCACGTGCGACGGCCTAAACTCAGCGAACAGGCGAGACACGAGGGCGGTCTCCGCAATCGTCCCCTCGAAGACGGTGAGACCTGCCTGTGGCCTCAGACTGTCGCGTCGTGCCGTCGCGTAGTTATCAATCACCAGCACCTGATCGCCCCGAGCCAACAGACGATCGGCCAGGTGTGAGCCGATAAACCCGGCACCACCGGTAATGAGCACCTTCATCGCAATGCCTCCAGGATGCTGAGCTGCTTGAACGACGCGGCACGGTCATGGAAGGTCTGCTGCCAGAGTTCCAGACAGAGCAATCCCCAGATCTTCCGCCCAAATTTCGCCTCGCGCCCGAGACCCTCTATCACCTTCCGGTTATCCACCAGATCCCTCTCAAGCGCCTTCTGTGACGAGAGACTGTCTCTGACGAATTCCCGCACCACCCCCGGCTGAGTGACCCATTCGTGAAGAGGAACCGGAAACCCCATCTTGTCCGTACGCGTGGCGATCGACTCCGGCAAGATCCCGCCCATGGCATTCTTCAGCGCATGCTTCATCCTGCCATTCATGAACTTGATATTGGAAGGAATCGTGGCGACCAACTCGATGAGCGGGTGATCCAAAAATGGGACCCGGGACTCCAACCCGTGGGCCATGCTGACCCGATCTTCCACGTGGAGCAGCGCCGGCAGCAGCGTCTTGAAGTCAAAGTGGGTCATGCTGTCGAAGTACGATTCCTTCTGCACATTCTTTCCGCGGAAAATATTCAGAAACTCCTCGTACGGGGAGTATTTCTGGATGGCGGACCAATTGATCTCATCTCCCAGATCCCGGGCACGATTGATGAGCCTGAAGTAGCGCTGATCCAGGTCATCGAAGAGCCCTTTCCGCCAGAACTCCTGTAGGAGCGGTTTGTACTGTCGCAGCGATTGAAGATTCGGGATGATCGACTCGTAGGTGACGACGAAATTGCCTGTGTGCATCGTGCCGTCAATGGCGGCTTTAATACACTGTTCGAAATAAGCAATCAGATACCGAGCATAGCCTCCGAAAATCTCATCGCCGCCCTGGCCTCCCAGTAGGACCTTTCGGTGTCTGCTCGCCAGTTGCGCAACCATGTATTGGGGGAACGCGCCGGGTCCAGCTACAGGGAAGTCCAGATGGTAGATCACGTTCCGGATCTGTTCGACGAAATCGGACGCGGTGATCTCCACCTCATGCAGCGTGAACCCACAGGACCTGGCCAGCTCCCGCGCGTAGCGGCGCTCGTCGTATACTTCCCCGAGGGCGAATGTTCCTGTAAATGCATCGAAGCCCTCGCCATGCTGCCGCGAGGCCAGGGACGCCACGATGCTCGAGTCGAGACCGCCGCTGACGTAGGCGCCCACCGGAACATCGCTGCGCAGGTGGGACGCGACAGAGTCTTCGAGCAGTGCCCGAATCTTCTCGTCGAAATATTTTCCCGTGTGATGGAAGTCGAGGTGGTAGTAGACTTCCCAGTAGCGTCTTTTCTCGATCGCGTCTCCTCGCGCGGTGAGGACATGGCCGGGCAGCAGTTCCGAGATACCCTTGAACAGGGTTCGCCCAGCCAGGCAGAACTGGAAGGTCACATATTCCTTGAAGGCTTCAAGGTCGGTTTCTATGACTGGGACGAAGGGGAGCAGCGCCTTGGTTTCGGAAGCGAAATAGAACACCCCATCTACAACCGTGTAGTAAAAGGGTTTGATGCCGAAGCGGTCACGCGCGCAGAAGAGGGTGTGTGTCGCTTCATCCCACAAGGCGAAGGCAAACATGCCTCGGAAATGATTGACGCAGTCTTGCCCCCACTTTCTGTAGGCCTGCAGAATCACCTCCGTATCGGAGCGAGTTCTGAAGGCTTCAATTCCGAGTTCTTCGCGCAGCTCCGGGTAATTGTAGATCTCCCCGTTGTACGTGACCAAGTTCCCCCCCGCATCGCGCATGGGCTGCTGACCAGTCGCCAGATCGATGATGCTGAGGCGACGGTGAGCAAACCCGACCATGCCGCGAGGGTGCTGCCAGATTCCCTCGCCGTCCGGGCCTCGATGGCGTTGCAAGGCGTTCATAGCGCTCAAGCTCCGGCCGAGGTCGGGGATTTTGTCGGACGACAGATTCAGGATGCCTGCGATACCGCACATATTGGCCTACCCGTGCTCCAGTGCCGAGACCGACCTAGTCAGCGGGCCCGCACGCACCGCTCATGGTTTGATGCATTTGGCATAGAGGAACCAGCCCACGTGAGGCTCGCCCATGCGAAGTAACCAATCCGGAAGTACAGAGCCCACCTTGGACCAGAGCATCTCTCTCTGCAACAGACCGACAAACAACTGGAGGTCACCAAATCGATTCAATAAGCGTCGTAGCTCACCCTTGGAATAGACGTCTCCCTTGGGATTGCCCGGCCCATCGACCTCGTCCACCAACTCGCTGGTGGGCTTGCCCGTCAACGCACTTCTCACTGAAAACGTGAAGCGAAAGAGTGCTGAGTTGCGATGGTACATCATGACAATGAACCGTCCCTGCGGCTTGAGGACCCGAAAAATCTCTTCCACGGCCCTCGCCGGTGAGGGGGTATGGTGTAGGACCCCCATGGAGCAGACACAGTCGAACATCGCTTCTTTGAAGGGTAATTCCTCGGCGTTGCCCTGGCAGAGACTGCCGTCCGACCCGAGTAAAACAAAACGTCGTGAGCAGAGGTCGAGGGCAGTCTGGGTGATGTCCACGCCATACACCTGAGCCCCCTCCAGCGCATACTTGCTCAGCACGTAGCCGTTGCCGCACCCGATATCCAGCACCCTCCTGCTAGAAAACTCCCGATACTCGTGGAGCCGATAGGAAAACGCTACGCTCTCGTTGGCTTCCCGAAGGCGGTCATAGCACTGGAAGTACTCTGGCGTCCCGAGGGGGTGCGGGATCGCCGAAGCCGCGACAGGGTGTGATTCCCAAAACTTCCGGATGTCCTCAATCCGGCGAGGATTTAGAGACACTGGTCTGCACCTCCAGAATCGGAGTCCCACCCTCTTTTGCTGTCCAAGACGTCGACATCACCTGCCACAAAGATACCACTCAAATCCATTAGATCAAAGCGCAGATTGCTTTGCTGCCCGCCAATCGTGGCAAGCACCATTACGTAGACAGAGACTCCTCGCAAGGTCTCGCTGCTCGCAACACATCGGCGCCTCCAACTCCGCGTCCCGCGGTCCTGACCGGCAGTGTCGGGAATCTCGAGAAAGGCACTCGAGGTCTCCGCGCTCTCGCTGCCCACTCCACCAAGCCAATCATCACGTTACCCTATTTCGGCCATCCCCGGGAACGAGCCGATATCACCCTACCACCAGACGTTAATGACAATCGGATGAGGATCATGCAGAAGAAGACTCTAGGAGACTCGCCGTATCCAAAAGCTATGGCTGGGATAACGATGGATTGCGGGGTCATAAAATGAGAAAGCCGTGCGAAATGCCTCCAGACGGTCCAGCATAAGGTAATTCATAGCCAGGAGAATTTCGTAGGTGGCATTATAGCAGAGGAATGCCTGCAACAAGTACGACTCGGTCCAGAACATCCGAAATCGAGGGTTGGTGTAATAGACCTCCGCATATTCATACGGCAGAGGGATATCATGGAAATGTACAACCACGCCTGGCGCCAACACCGGCAAGACATCGAGAATCAGAAAGTTGACATCTCCGCCAATCCGAACGGTGTGACCAGAGTCGACAAATAACACGTCGTTTGCTCGTAACTCTGAAAACAGAGCCACGTCAGTCCGTTCGACTTCTTGCTTCAACAGACGAGCTACACCCGGCACTTTGTCAAGCTCAGGTGCAGGGAACGGATCGATCACCGTGTATTGAACAGTGGGCCCGCCACTGCGTGCATTCGCCCGCAATGCGCCCGCAATGACTCGCGACGAGCTGCCAGACCCGATCTCGATCACGCGCTGCGGTTTAATCCTCCGCAGCAAGCTGTGTGTCGCTGCTGCGCAGCCGTAACTGAACCCCGAATTGTCGGTGAAGAACAGGGTTGGGTCATCTGTCGCAGTATGTGGCCACCGGCATTCGTGCCCGAAGTCTCGTCCCAGCTCCAGTAGTAGCTTTACCTGGTTGGCCTCGTTGAATGAGATTCCCGACATGTCGCTTCGCCGCGCCCAAACGCGACGAGATTTCAGATCCCCAATATCAGGAACAGGCGAGTAATAATGCACTTTTACCGGTAGGCAGCCTAGACCAAGACAGGCATCAGTCCCGAAACCGCTCTCGGCCATGACCCGCACGATTGGGGCAAACAGTGGCAGAAGGCGCTGCAAAGCAGCCCCTTGGTAGAGATACCAGTACCGCTTCATATACCTATAGGCTGATCTGAGAAGCCCTACTGGGTAGACCGTCATGCTCCACCGTCCCCGCACATAACTTCATGTAGATCCTGGCGATCCGACTCGCAATCACATCCACGCCATAATTGTCCCTTGCGTAGGCAGAGAGGCGTTGTGGATCAAATTCTCCGAGCCGACTCACGATACTGAGAAATCCCTGAGTGAGTCCTTCTCTGGAATTCTCCACCAACTCGCCAATACTCTCGTCACGGATTGTTTCCTCAGGACCGCCACAGCGGGTGCTCAGGACCGGACGCCCACAAGCTAGCGCCTCGATCACGATGATTGAAAACGTTTCGAGCTCGCTGGATACAACCAGAAAATGATGCCGCCTGAGGTACGAAGCTATCTGGTGCCTAGGCGCCGTCGGGTAAAATGAGACTACCCTCTCTAGGTGTTGCGACCGAACATATTCGCGTACCTCCCCTTCAAGAGGTCCCATACCGACCATGGACAAGCGCAAACGAGGGTCGTGCTGCAAAGCTGAGGAAAAGGCCTCGAGGAGTCTAGTCAGCCGCTTGACCGCATGGAACCCTCCAACCCACAGTGCTCTGATCGTGCCGTCCTCCGGGGGCTGTTCTTCCGTCGGGTAGAATAAGTCTGGACGCATGCCGTTGCCGACGACTTCTATCTTGTCCGGCCACTTAACCTTGACGTGCCGAAGGATGTCTCGCTTCAGTGCTTCGCTCACCGCGATCACCACATCCGCTTGGTTAATCGCACGTTGCGTCACCCATTTCATGCATGGCCCCGCCGTCAGGGCCGAAAACGGGCCGGTATGCTCCGTTAGCACCATCGGCACGCCGCTGTGCCTCGCCAACCATACGCCCGCAGTTCCATCGAGCCAAGCGGTATGTGCATGGACCACGTCATAGGGAAACGATTGTCTTATCGAGTCCGCTAATTGCCTGACCTCGCGGAGATAACAGGCTGCGCCCAAACGTCCCCAGAACCCAGCGTAAGGCGCTGAATACATGAAGTACATGACTGGCACACGATTCAATTCCTGCCACTTAGGCAATACTCCGGCATTTCGTGAGGAGCATAAGTGCCGCAAGCCATTGACGCCGAATCTTACCGCAAAGCCCTCCGGGTTCCCGACAATAACCCGCGCATCGATGCCCAGTTCACGCAAAGCCACCACCTGCTCATGAACAAAGATTCCGTCCCAATCATCGGATTCTCGTGGAAACATATGGGAGACGACAAGCACCTTCATGGAGCTAAAGGGTTACTCCCATTACAAAATCATCCACTTTACTCGTGAGAGGAATCGGATCGGCGTGTAGCGCCATTGGTTCATAATGCGGAAAAATGACTTTCCAGATCTTGAAGCCTCAAAATGCGCGTAGTGCCAAAGCACGCGGTCGCGGAGCCGTAACAGGAAATACGCCAGCCGACCCGCTAGGGACAAGGATGGCTGAACAGGTTCCGCTGGATCGATGATGGTTTCCTCGACCTCTCTCACGAAAGTCCGATAGCTCCACTTCCCGGAAGCTACGATATCTTCATACGCCTGGTCAGCAATGCGATCGACTAAGTTGTCATCCGCTAATGCCTCGAACACTTCGTCCAGATTGGAATAGTCGTTCTTGAGAGGAATGTAATGCCGCCACGGCTGAAACACACCGTTGTAGCTTCCTTCGAGCAAAATCTGACATGTTCGCGTGATGCAGGCTTCGAAGTGGCGAGGCGTGAGCATTCTATAGTTCATCCTGTGATCTTGATTCGGGAAACATTGATCACGTGTTTGCTTAAAGGTGGCGTCGGGGTGCCGCAGTAGATATTCTTCGACTCGTCTCTTTACCGATCCGTTTTTATCCAAAACGCTCGCGCCGCCTTCGACGCCCAGCACAGCACGGCATCGAGACAGAAACTCGAACCACTTATCGCCAACCAGGAAGTCAACCGACGCCGGATTGTTGATATCAATTTTCAGGCCCCGCTTGCGAGCCGCTTCACCAACAATCTGCGCGATTTGAACTTTCCGCATACCATGTTCGCCAAGCCAATACGGATTGTTCGCAGCTCGGTAACCAATATCGATACTGCGAGTCATTTCACCGCCTTTGCTCCTCCACGTACGGCGCGTTTCATCTACATACCCTGGCAATATTGTGCGAACGTTTACCCTAGCAAGGTCTAGCATTCCGTATATTTTCTCCCAGTCGGCCTGCTCGCTCAAGGTAAGAACATCTGTTATACCTACGTCTTTCAGAAACGCTACCACTACATCCATGTTAATGAATTCATCTTGTGGCAAAGCTATTTTGACGCATGCGAGTTTCTTGAGAAGAGTACATGGTTCAGCGTGCTTTCGAAAATATTCCGGCGACCAGTGCATGGACAGGAAGATCGTGTCGAATACCACCCCGTCAATCTGCAAGTGGCGTAGCAGGTACCACGGCACGCCGAAACCCACATTAATGTATATGACCCGGTGTTTCGAGTACCGTTTCCAACATAGAAGATGGGCTTCGTTGGTTGCCCGCAGCGGGAGCCAGTGGCGCGCATGAAAGAAAACGATCAGAGTCTTAGGCTTGTGATTCACTAAACACCATTTCCGGTAAGGTAGCGAAATCAGTGGGGGGCATGCGCCGGCCGCGGCCACCACAAGCCGCACAACATGTATGGTTTCCCACGCTTACTTTAGAACGCACCACAATTGGGCGTGACATAATATTTACGACCAAGGACCGTAAAATAGGCCGGTTCGAAAGGAGGGAAGTAAAATGCACGTGCTTTTCTTGTAACATCCTCTATATTTGATACATCCTTTATCTCCCGATGGAGGTTCAGAGCATCCCGAGCATAAAACCGTCCCTCCCCTGTAATGGCTTGACGTGGTAAGGTTACGCCTTCTCCCAATGCCTTAATCAATGCCCCAAACAGCTTAACACCAGCTTCATTTGCCTTTGTATATAAAGAATACGCTGTCTCGTCAGGATCAATCGGAAAAGTCTCCTCAAACGCTACGTCTCCGGCATCGACCTTGCTGACCATTCGATGCAATGTCACACTATAGACCTTATCATCATTCAATAATGCGTGATTAAATGCGTTGTATCCGCTGTAATTCGGAAGTTTGGCGAGATGCAGATTGTAAGCATGTTCGCCGACCAGCTTCAACATTTCATCTGGCAGGATCCAGTTGTGTTGAACTGAGAGGAGTGCATTAATTTTGTACTTGCGGATGAGCTGCATAATGTCGGACTCATGACGTTTGGCATTGTCGATGACTGGAATCCCACGCTTGTTGCATAGGCTATAAATGTCGTTCGTGGACCACCATACTTTGGCACTGGCATTCGTCACAACGCCAGTTACTCGCAAGTTGGAATAATCCGACTCCAGCAGGACATGAAAACATCGTTCACCTATTGGCTTCTGCCCCAGATAAAGAATTCGTATCATGGTAACTCGCTTAAGACCTTATCTATGGCAGGCCACACTATACTAAAATACAGATCGTGCCCTGCTTCACTGAGATGCAAAAGATCTGACAACAGAAATGTGAGCAGGCGCTTTCTGTCTCCGGCAGTAGTCTCTCGAAAAGCACTTTCAATATCGTTTATGACCACGTAGTCTCCAAAAGCCTTGGCAATCTTACAGATTATTTGGTTGTACTGTTCATTTTGCTCCTGATAAGTAACCTTAGCGTTTGGCATCAAGTCCTGGTCAAGACCAGTCGGATGATTCGTGTTAAGTATGACTCGCTGTGCACCAAATATTCTGGCTCGTGCGATTATCTCTTCGAGGTTAGCTGCGAACGCCTTCGGACTAACCCGTGGGTGCCCTTTGTCAGTTTCCCAAATATTGCAGTCATTCATACCGAACTGGATTAATAACACATCTGGGCTATGCGATTGAACTTCATACGGCATTCGCTCGAGGGCTTGCCTTGTTGTGCTTCCGTTTACAGCCGCATTAATAACTATGATTTGGGAGTCGGGCTTATTGTACTTAAGACTGACCCGTTCTGAGATTCGCGTTACCCAACCTCGATGAATTGAGACGCCTTGGCCAACACAAATTGAGTCTCCAAAAAAATACAGATGCTTAATCATGGGTTACGGACGCCCAAGAAGTTGCTTCAACGTTCGTACTTCCTACCTGGATTCGCTCCCTGCTCTGTAAGCGATTTACACGAAATCGCACCTCTTGCGCGCGACCACGGTAACTTCAATAGGTCGCATCAACAGCCTGGCCCACTGGTTTGGCCATAACGCGACATCGAAAGGATGGTTGATGCCGCGCATCAGTGAACCCAGGATGCGTTGATGCAGCCAGCGGGTGAGTTTGGTTACCGTCCACCACGGCTGAGGCTTGTCCGCCCAATACCCATCAAACTCGAAGCGTTCTACCGCGAAACCACCACTCTTCATTATAGATTTCAGAAGGCCCTTGTTGAAGCTACGCAGATGAACGAATTGATACTTGCAACCTCCGTGCGGCGAATAGCTCATCAGGCTCTCCAGATACGGCACACGGATGTACGCAGTTCCTCCTGTCTTCAATGCACGATTCACACAAAACAGGAATGAACCCACGTTCAGGACATGCTCAAGCACGTCCGTGCAGACCACAAGATCAAAGGCATTCTGAAATGGGAGGTTCTCAACATTGGCGATCAGCGGAGTGACACGTGAATCCTGTTTGAGCTGACGGAGATAAGGCAGGGCGATATCCACAGCATGGATCCTTGTTGCTCCCTTCTCGAGGAGACTCTTGATCACATATCCTTTGCCGGTCCCGATTTCGCATATGGCAAGGTCGCTCAGATTCTGGATATAGCTGACAAGTTTTTTTGCCTGGTTTTCCAAATACCGCTCAGGCTGTATACTTTCAGAAATATCGTCTCGCGCAATAGCGTGGTAGTTGTCGGAGTAGATCTTGAATAGGGGATTAGACCGATCTTTGGACGATAAAAAGACTGGAATCCCTTCCCAGAACTCCATCGCCCAGCCGCACGAAAAGCACGCTTCGGCATTGCCATCACGGAGAACAACCGAGCAGTTCGGACAAATCACCGTGCCCATATTTGTGTTCATTGAGTATACGAATCGTGATCCAGCATGGAGTGCATCCCTCACAACGGGCGTGAGGCCTCGCTGGAGCTCATTTCCTCGATTGCAATCCACGCAGACGGCAGTTTGAATACCGACTCGTCGTCCGGGTACTCGTTCGTGACCCTGATCTCAAAGCTTCGCGAGAGGAGGTCATAAAACTTGGCTGAACCCAAGTGCTTGAGGTCTAACGCGTGATATATTGCCGCGGAAAACAAGTACGTGCCATTTCCAAGTAGAAGCTTGTCGAAATGGAGTCGAGCTCGTCTTCTTCCACCTGCCGGCAGACTGAACTCAAATCGCTCGCTGCAATCACGTGCCAGCCATTGCCCGCGTTCGGAGAATATCACGATACAGAAGTAGCAGGGATACTTCCCGGCCTCCTCGGCAATGATCTGAATCTCGATATCCATCGGCTGCCCAGTCCGAAACTGGCGCTTCTCCGTTCCCGCTTCGTCCAATAACCGGACTCGCTCAATCTTTAGACCGGACCCGCCACCGCTCCACCGAGAGATGCCGCCGATTGAAACCGGTCCCATGGAGGTCTCTTCAGCTTGGTCCTGCTGTCGAACTCCGGCCAGTACCTGATCCAGCACTCTCTGCTGCAACCACTTCTTTTCCTCCAGAAGCCGCGCCTTGCCAGCCGCATTCGATCCGACCCTCTGTGCATTCTGCTCGTGATGCAACTGCTCACTCTCGCAGCTGAGCCGCTGGTTGAATTCCTCGTAGGCCTTGACCACGTGAAGAGGATGGCCGTCGAACACAATCTCTCCCTTTTCCAGCCAGACAGCACGATTGCAGAACTGTAGGATTTGTGGTGTCGAATGAGATACCAACAGCAAGGTACAGCCAGACGAGGCCAACTTCTCCATGCGATGAGCCGACTTCGCGCTAAAGTATGCATCACCAGCCCCCAAGACCTCGTCTACAATCAGGATGTCTGGTTTGATCGCTGTAGCCGCAGCGAACATCAAGCGCGCCTGCATTCCCATTGAGTAGGTTTTCAGCGGTTGGTTGAGAAACTCGCCCAACTCGACGAACTCCACGACATCCTCAATGGCATCTTCAAGCTCTTTGCACGACAATCCGTTATAAACGAGAGAGTAACGGATGTTGTCATGACCGGTGAACTCGGGATGGAAGCCAAGACCGACTGTCATCAGGGCCTGGACCTTGCCGTTCACTTGAACGACTCCACTCGTGGGTGAAAAATTACCGGTCATGAGCTTGAGGAGCGTGGTCTTTCCCGCCCCGTTCCGCCCGACGATGCCCAAGCGTTCCCCACGCTTGACCTCCAGAGTGATATTCTGCAGCGCTTGGTAATATCTCCCATCTCGGCCGCCCCAGAAGGCCAGCTTCCCTAAGCCCAGCACATCGAGTACTTTTACGGACATACTACCGTACAAACGGTATGCCTTCGACACGTTGGTCAAGGAGATGGCAACTGGATCACGCATAGTCCAACATTACCCTTTTTGCACGCTGAAACACCCAGAATCCGGCACTACAGCTGATGAGACCAAACCCCATAATGCAGGTCAGAATAACCGCCGACGGTGGGCGACCGAACACAATGACCTCATGAAAACCGATGACAAAATAAGAAAGGGGGTTCATAAAGACCAACGCTCTCATTGACGCCGGAACCATCTCATTCGTGTAGGCAATTGGACTGACAATCAGGAGTACCATGGTCACGAACATCAGCATCTGTTGAATATCGCGGAGCACAAGGCTGGCAAGCGAAAGCACCCAGACGAGCCCCATCACGAACATGAGCTGGAAGAGCCAAACAAAGGGCACAAATAATGCGGTCCACGTGAGCTTGCCCAACGCGATCGAGAAAACTAGTACCAGCGCAAGTCCTACCACGGCCGACGCCTGAGTAGCCAGCACTGACCGCAGGGGCACAAGTTCTGAAGGGTACACCGTGTTAAGCAAAATCGCCCGGTTCAAGGTAAGAGACGACGACCCACAACTCAGGGCTTCGCAAAAGGCAAGACAAGGAACAAGGCCGCTGAGGATGTAAAGAACGTATTCAAAGCGACTCAAGGAAGCCGGCTGGATTCGGAATATAACCAGGTAGACTAGCG
The DNA here is from genome assembly GCA_020027965.1 of Nitrospirota bacterium. GTDB lineage: Bacteria > Nitrospirota > Nitrospiria > Nitrospirales > Nitrospiraceae > JAHRHE01. Next base: position 82,076 of record JAHRHE010000004.1, read on the forward strand.
AATAGATGGCCAACAAGATAAGGGGCGACAGCAATACCCACAAGAGACCCAGTACCGATCCGGCGTACTTTTGGCGAAGTTCTGCCGAAGTCGTGCGAAAGAGGATCTCCCGATATTGGAATGCCGATACGAAGGAATTTGTTAGAAACGAAAACATGGCACCATGTATCTCAATTGATCCTGAAAGGCAAGAATGTCCGCGATCTCACACATGTCAGTCGCCCTCTCGCTTTACCTTCTGAAGCATCCGTTCGCGGGCGGACCCGCGCCGCCGACAACCATCGAGCCGACCAAGGGGGGTCGCCCCTGTCCCGGTCCGCATCGGAGAATCCTCTCCGAGCACGCACTCCTGGTAGATTTCGTGCGCGAGCGGCTGTACGAGCATCCCAAGGGCCTGGAACTCGTGGATGCCGTGGGCGCCAACGAAGAACGCGATTCGCTTGGACCAGCAGAGCGGGTACAGAATCTCGGCACCGACCGCCGAGTGATCCCAGACGATCCTCGTCGAGCCACTGTCCAGATCATCTGCAGTGACTCCACCCGCCTCGCTGGCGCTTTTGCCGTTGGCTGCGCCCGATCCGATGGGCTCGCTCCTGAACAGCAGCACACCCTGTTTGCCGAGGAACCGCACCGTAATGGCGCCGGTCCGAGGCTCCTGAAGTCTGCCGGCTCGCAACTCCTGGAGCAGACGCAGAAGGAACAAGTCCAGCACCAGTCCGGACAGGCGGAGCCCCTTTGGTCGCTGTCGCTGGAGGAGCTGTCCCAGCACGATCGACCTAAGCAGGCGGCTCGAGAAGAGCAGTTTCAAGGCGATTCCAGCCTTCAGCAGGTATACGTGCGGCCGACGGAAGAACCCGCGAGCGACCTGTCGTTCATCTTCGGACAGCCTGGCTGCCGCCGTCCCAACCCACCAGAAGCTCCCCGCCGCCATGCCGGATGGGCACTGCGCCGGTAGCGACCGACTTGCACGATCGACGATGATCGCCGATTCGATCTGCTCGGCGAATCGGGCCAGCGTGTAGCGGCCGCTCAGGAAGATGTCACAGTACGCACGTTCAGCAACTCTCCTGAGCAGGTCCGTGTCACGGACCTGCTCGAGGACCTCATCCACGTTCGAAAAGTCTCGTCTCAGCGGGATGTAGTGCTCGTACGGGCGCAGCACCCCGCTGTAGTGGCCTTCCACGAGCACCTGGCAGGTCTTGGTGATCACCGCTTCAAGGTGCCGCGGGCCCAGCATAACGATTTCATGAGAGTCCCAGCCGTCCGGCATCTTTTCACTGATCTCTTCGAACGAAGCGTTGGGGTGAGCGCTCGACAACGATTGGATCCTGGCTCTGAGCTCACCACGGCGATCCAGCGCGCTGGAGCCACTCTCGCATCCGATCACGGTTCTTCCCGAGGCCAAAAAATCCAGCCACCTCGTGCCCATGATGGCATCTTCCGCGCGCGTCGAGATGTCACAGGTCAATCCGTGGGCTTTCGCGCGCTCTCCAAACACATCAGCAATCCGATGCTTCAACTGCCCCTGTCTGCCAAACCAGTACGGCAACCGGGATGCCCGATAGACGATGTCATACGGTCGCTCGGCCATCGGCAACATCTTCGTCGCCTGACGAGCTGCAGTCTGTTCGTCGATGTATCCTGTGAAACATCCATGGAACCTCGCCTTCTGGGACATTCTTGGATAGAGCAACTCTCGATGCTGTTCATCAACAATGGTGAAGATACTTGTGATTCCCAACTCCGAGAGCCATTCATCCAGAACCTCGCTGTGGTCGTAGTCGTCCTGAGGCAGCGCGATCTTCGTGCAGTGTAGATTTTTCACCCATGTGAGAGCCGCCCTCATTCTTCCGAAGTACTCTGGCTCAAACCATCGACAGCATAGCAGGGTGGTATGGAGGACGACGGCGTCCAGATACCGGCAGAAGGCCCGCTGCCAGGGTGGCGTCCCATAGGACATGTTCCAGGAGAGCACCTGGTGCCTGTTCCCGCTCGCCTCCAGCACAGCGAGGTGCTGCCGAACCGAGAGAGGCATCCGCTCAGCGTCCTTGTGCCAGGAGAGGACCAAGATCCGCATCGGGACTACCCCCACCGCCCGCCGTCGCTGGACCCATAGGATTCAGCTTGATCCTGAATAGAGGTTCTCAGGTTTCCGCGGTTAGAACATCGCATAGCAACACGAATGACCATCTTCTCCAAGGGCGAATAGTGCGACACCGACGACCTCCCCTCCATCATGGTTCCCTTCGTATCAATGGGAATAGAAGGCCTTAGAGTTGCTGGATGCATGCGCTGATCTTCCCCGCGCCTGGTCCACACTCGATCTCTTGCACAACCCGAGATAGTGGTCGCGTCCCCTCGGCCATCAGGCTGACCCCGACCCGGCGCTTTCTGACAGGCTGCTCCCTTCCCGCTCATCCTTCGCACCTCCGGCTACGGCCTGAAGTGCCATCGCGACTTCTTCCGGGAATCTCCTGGCGGTGGCCACAAGCGCCGTAAACTCGTACCGACCGGTCGGACCGAACGAAAAACACACCCGGCGCGCGCCCAATACCGGATACAGGACTTCATTGCTCACAGCCGAATGATCCCACAGAATCTTGTCCGGGGTGCAGTCCTGACGGAGGAAGAAGCGCATGATGCCCAAATCCCCGGCGCGCGCCGGTGTCCGTGCCGACTGCCCTTCTGCCGGCACGGCTCGAAGCATCAACACACCCTGACCTTCTTTGAACTCCGGATCGACCCGCAGGGCTGGGATACGATCAACCCGCCCGCCCGCAATCTGCTGCAGGATGCCCAGCATCATCAGATCACCGAGCAGCGTAGAGATCCGTACATGTGTTCTTAACTCGTCGTCTTTCCAGTACCGTCTGAAGATCGCTCGTAACGCCGGACTGCCTAAAACGAGCTGCAGCGCAATTTTCGCCTTCGCCAGAGCCACCAAGGGATGCCGGATCATCCACCAGTAACCCGATGCCTGTGCGATCCGCACCGCGATCCTGTACTGGATGCCCCTGACCCATTCAGATAGGCGTGCGCCCAGGTATGCCGCCCCCCACACCGCCCTTCCGAATGCACGACCGGCTTTCCGATCACGTAGCGATCCTTCACCGAGCTCCAACTCCATCGCACGCTCAATCTCTTGAGCGAACCTGCGATAGGTGTAGAGTCCACTTTCGACTATATCCTTGTGGGCACGCTCCGCAATGCCCTGCAACAAAGAAGGATCTTTCAGATGATCCATCACCTCGTCCAGGTTCGCGAAATCAGGCCTCAGTGGAATGTAATGCCTCATGGGCTGCAGCACGCCGTCATAGCGCCCTTCGACCAAGACCTGACAGGTCTTGGTCACCACGGCTTCAAGGTGGCTTGGTGCGATGGAGAAAAACTCATAGCGATCCCACCCCTCTGGCATCTCTTTGATGACTTGCTCAAAGGACAAGAGCGGATCCGCCAGAAGAAGGAAGCGGATTTTCGCCCTCAGTTCTCCTCGACGATCGAGCACGCTAGAGCCGCTTTCACAGCCGATCACGGCCCGACCGGACGCAAGGAAATCCAGCCACGCCGGTCCCACAATCGTGTCCTCTACCTTCGTTTCGATATCTACCTTGAACCCCCGTGCCTGTGCGTGCGTCGCGACCACTTTCGCAACGTGATGCTTGAGCTGACCATGACTGCCCAACCAATACGCCTCGCGGCTGGTTCTGTACAAAATGTCCATGGACCGTCCTTGGAGCGGAACCAACCGGTTCTGGACCGCCTTGGCATCGGCGTCATCAATATAACCACTCAGACACTTGTGAAACTTCGCCTTGCCATGCATGATCGGATAGAGAATTGTTCGATTCGCATCGTCGAAGGCACTAAAGATGACGGTCACGCCCAGCTCGAATAGCCATTCGTCCAAGATCTCCGAACGGTCGTACTCATCCTGGGGGATCGCCATCTTCACGCACTCAACGTCATTCAGCCAGCGGAGCCTCCATTTCCAAACGTAAAACAGGCGGCTCCACCTGAGGCAGAGCAGCGTGGCATGGAAGACGATCACATCAAAATGTAGGTGCCGCAGCCAATCCGGCGCACCATTCACTGCGTTATAGTAGAGGATCTGATTCCGAGTCTCACACCCGTCCAGCGCATGCAAATGCCGATGAACGGCCTGCCCCAATGCGCCGGGCCCAGGATGCCAATACAGAACCAGGATCCGCTTCTGTGTAGGCAGCCTGCCCTCAGAACTCACATCAGCACGCGCCATGGCTGGATCTCTCCGGTCCGTCACCCGCCTCTAACACCTCTACTTACCCGCCGCTGCTTGTGGTCTTTCCACACCTTTTTCGAATAAGATGGCGACCGCCCGTTGGTATTCTTGTGATTGGCATTCCCAATTGAACTCTCGGCGTGCGTTCAAGCTCGCTCGGGCCTTCATCGCCTGCAATTCATCGGGATGGTTGATCCAGAACCGCACGGCGTGAGCGACCGTCTCAGGCTTTTCCGCATCATAGATGAGGCCGCATTGGTACCTGCTTATGACCTCCGAAACAAACGAGAGGCGGTTGCTGAGAACTGCCAAGCCTGCCTGCATGTACTGCGACAACTTGTTGGGGCAACAGTACACATGATTCAAGTTGGGACCCACATACGGGATGATTCCAACGTCGGCAAAACTCGCTGCCATCACCAGTTCCGCCTCCCGCACGGCTGGAAGCACAACAACCCGTTGTTCATCCAGGAGGTGGCGATACTGATTTCTCAGGTAGGACAAAAAGTCATTGGCAGGGCAGCGCAGGTACAGCACAGCGCTGTCGGTCACGAGACCCTCCCATGCCTGCAAGAGCTCCTCCAATCCTCGACGCAAGGCCAATTGGCCCTGGTACAAGAATTTCAACGGCAGGCTGACCGGCTTCTGAACGAGCCCTAGTTCGGACTTCCCAGTGGGTGCGGCATTCGGAGCGCAGACCACTCCAGCAATCCCGTAGCGCTCCTCCAGATGCCTGGCTAATTGTGGCGTCACGGTGACAACCACATCTGCGTGCCGGATCGATCTCCCCTCCACCCAGGTCATCACCCGCCGCTCCCACCCTTTCGCCAGCAGGTCAGCCTCCGGCCAAAGCTCGTGGGCGTCGTACAGCAGTGGACATCCATACATCTGCTTGATCCGGGCCCCTGCCACCAGGGCCAAAACGTCGTGGCAGATGAGCAGCCGCGGAATGACGCTCAGGGCACGCGCGCGGCGATACAAGGCGCTGCTCAGGACGTTGTGGACCGACCAGACTGATAAAAAACGGAACACCGAGCCGATTGTGTGATCAATCGCTTGCCATGCCCGGCCCGCCACGCTGCCCCGAATCCAGCTTCGGAGCATGGCCCCCAGGCCGTTTGAACAGCATGACGATTTCCGGCTGGTAAGCGCATGGAGCTTCGGATACCTCACGGGATCACCCCGTTCTCTCTCGCGCCAGAAATACCGCTGAACGAAGCCGGTCATATAGAGAAAGCTCAACAGCCTGGCAAGGCCTTTGGCAGTCGCCGAGGCGTACTCGTACGACTTGACCCGATCGGTCAAGAGCGTGCCGTCATATTCTTGCTCGGGTCGTTCTCGCTCCGTCGAAGTCTCCAAAGGGGAGACGGCTCCGATAATCTCCGTTCGACCAATGCGGCGGCACAATTGGGCAACCCATTGGATTCGGGGATCCAGTTCCGGCTCGTGCGGCACTAGCATCAAAATCCGGTTTCCCACTCGTTCTGCCTCTCGTGCCAAGCGCCTCTCAAGCCGAGGTCCCGGAACCGATTGAGCGACCGGGGCACTGCCGGAACTCCTCCGCATCATGGTGCACCAAGCCTGAGGCCAGCCAAGTCGCTGCGGCAGGGTGCTATGTCGAGCGGACGGAACCTGCAAGTGATCCCACGCATAGGGTCTCCATACAGCTCCCTGGCCGTTCGCTGATTCCGCATACCCGGCCATCTAGGTCTCGTCATACGCCTCCCTCGAGTTCTGATCGCCGGTCCTACTACTGACACCAGCGCTGACCACTAGGTCGGCTCGTTTGATCAGGGACCCTTCGAGGCCGCGCAGCACCCAGCGCGGCACCTGAGCCAACTCGCGTCGAGAGCTTTCTGCCCACGTTCGCGGGTCATAGATCAGATGGCAGCCGAATCTCCGCTTACACACCACTCCTGCAAGCAAGGCGGTAGGGCTCAAGCTCCGCACGACATGTGGCGTCACCATAGCCTCCTCGACAGCATGCACAAGCGTGTGCGTCATCTGGATGAGATCCCCAACGCCCAACCTCCGTCGCTCCCAAGACACGGGGTTCTCAGCACTTGGGAAACCGCCATGCTGCACACGCTTTCCTGAGGACAACACCCGTTTGACCAGACGTCGAACGGACAGAGGCAACAGACGCGCGGCTCTGAAAAATCCACTGACTGATAGACTCACACCAGCCATCGCGGTAATCAGCAGCCCGAGCAGTATTCCTAATCCACTTCGGCTGCAAGCCATCATCTCCCGTGCGTAGGCGAAGTAGCTGTGCCAGGGAACTGAGACGAGTGGACGGCGGATAATGGTAGAGGCGTTGGAATGCTCGATCACTGGTTGGCAACGGTCTGGTTCCGGTCTGACTTCCAATCCAATGATCGTCTCATCACCAGCCTTCCCTGACCCTGCCGAGCTCAACGCGAATCCCGCGTAGAGCGATGGCTCAGCCGTTGTGAGATGGTAGACGACCCTGCCGAGCGTCGAACGCTTCGGGACCCCTTCTCGCTGCACGGCGAGACTAGGGTGCGCAAGCAATGCCTCAACCTGCGCAAATTTCCTGTCGTAGCTCTGGCCCTTCGCGGCCAAACGTCTCCGTTCTACCACGCCCGAATCAGCCCCCATCACAGCCTCTCGGATACCCTCGACAAACTGGTCCGGCGTGGACGCGAAGCAAACCAGGGACCTAAACGACTGCAGATTGTCGAGCGGTGTTGACACCACTGGCAGGCCCGCGGCTAGATACTCAAAGGTTTTCAGGGGGAAGCCCGGCTTCACGATCCAGTCCTCCTGCACAAAAGGAATCAGCCCCACGTCGCACCCAGACATCAGGGCTGGCAACTCCTGTGGTGGAAGTTGGCCGAGGTACTGGACGTTTGGGCGTGCCAAAAGCGCGTTCCACTTTCTTTGGTTCGATTCGTCCACCCCAGAGTCGAAGGTGCTCGCACCCGCGAACACAAAGGTCACGTCTTGCAACGCACCTGTGGTGTATAAGAGAAGGTCGAAGTCCACCTTCTTGGAGACATTTCCCTGGTAGAGCGCTCGTGGCTGCGGAAGGCCGCGAATGGCCTCGTGAGGTTCTGCGGCTTGCGCAAAGAAGGCGTAATCGCATCCATTTGTGATTACATGGGCATGTGGCAGAACGCCGAGCCTGCTTTCTAGACTCTGACGGACGCCCTCCGATACGCAAATAACCAAATCAGAGGCCGCCACGACTTGGCTCAATGCAGGAATCTTGGGCCCGACCATCCGAAAATAATCTTCGGACGCGTGATACGCACGAAGGGCCGGACGATAGGTGCAGTAGAAGGGAGCAAAACTGTAGTTGTAGCACCATAGCAACGGCCGCTGATGACCGGCTGCGTCCAGAAACCGTGACAAAGGAGTACTCAATATATTGTCCTCCAGCGAAGGGATGTGAAGAACCGTCAGGTTCGGGTGGCCGGGGATGGCTTCGCCTTGCAGGGTTCCCTTGCGGAGGTCAGGCTGAACGAAATAGACCGGACAAAGGCGGGCGAACCGCGTTGCAAAATGATAGCGGTTGCCCCGCATTTCGGTGTGCCAATTCGACCACGTCAGCATGACCACGCAGTCAAAGTTGGCAGACTCTGGGCGTGCGTCACGCAAGGCCATAGACTGCTAACCATTTGTCGAGACTAACCCATCGCCAGGGCGCAGAATCCTGAAGATTTAACTGTTCGATGCGGTTGAGATAGCTCAGCGCTCTCTCGCGGTCCAGGAAAGCACGGAGCCTTTCTCCCTTGAGAGCCTGCTCGATCAGAGGGCGAAGAACGGTGCGTCGCCAGGCGCGTTCAGGGGTGGCGAAGCCGAGCTTACTGACCCGCCAGCGAATCTTTTCGGGAAGCACGCCGCGCATGCCCTGCCGAAGAACCCATTTGGTATACCCATGTCTGATCTTCATATCCGAGGGCAAGCTGAAGAGGAACTCCACCAGCCGATAGTCCAGGAACGGAAGCCGACTCTCAACCGAGAAGGCCATCGAGTTGCGATCCTCATACTTAAGCAGACCCGGCAGATTGTTGAAAAAGGTGAGTTGAAAGAGCGCATTGTTCAGCTTTTCCTTTTTTCCGAATGGGGTCTTCTCCAGGTTCGCCTGATAGTAGCTGTGCCCCTCGTAGCGTCTTGCCAGCGAGGGTGAGATCCAGTCAATCGCCGGCGCAGAGGCCGCGTCCCCGGGCGAGCAACCAAGCCGACGGAGCATCGCTCTCATGCCACCGGGCGCCATGGACAGCCACGGTTGTTCATGTAGCTGAGCGCGCCGCCACATTTCCCAGGCCAGCCTGGCCCATGCCCCCTTTGCGCGGAGCTCCTGAAACCAGTCTTGCGACAAGCCGATGTACCCGGCGAGTTGCTCATCAGCGCCCTGCCCATCCAGCATCACCTTCACGCCGTCCTTCCCCACCTGTTTAAAGACAGCCCATTGCGCGAAGATGCTGGTCGAGCCAAAAGGCTCCTCCTGGTGCCAGACGAGGCGCTCCAGATCCCGCAACAGCTCTTCGGGGCTCGGGTGAACCAGGTGGGCCTGCACTCCGATTGCTCGGATGACCTCCTGCATGTAGGCCACTTCGTTCGCTTCCTCCTCGACGAAGTGGGAACTGAACGTGTGCTGGAGCTCGTTGTTGCCCCGCTCCTTCAGAAGTTGTTGCGCAACGCAGACGATGGATGAGCTGTCGAGCCCTCCGGAAAGACAGCTGCCCACCTCTACGTCACTCCGCAGACGCAGGCGCACGCTGTCGACGAAGATCCTATGGAACGTCTCACCGGCCCCCGCCAGAGAGATACGATCGTTAATAACCAGTTTCGGGTGATAATAGCACGTCACCTTCATCGCTGAGGTTTTCAGATCGACCGTCAGATTATGGCCGGGGAGCAGCTTGGAGATCCCAGCAAAAAATGTCTCGTCGCCGCCTTCAACAGCCGCGTAAACGAGAAATTCATAGACGGCACGCTCGTTCACCCTCTTCTGCACATCCGGAAAGGTCAGCAATTGTTTGATCTCGGAGCCAAAGATGAAGTGCGTGCCGTCATGATAGTAGTGAAATGGTTTGACGCCGAATCGGTCTCGTGAACAGAAGAGCTGTTCTCTCTTGAAGTCTGCAATCGCAAAGGCCCACATGCCGTTAAAGCGGTCCACGCAACCTTCACCCCACGTCGCATAGGCCCGCAGCACCACCTCGGTATCCGATCCCGACCGGAAAACATGCCCCAGTGCTTGGAGCTCGGCTCGCAACTCGAGGTAGTTGTAGACTTCACCATTGTAGGTGATCCAGATGGTGTGGTCCTCGTTTGTCATCGGCTGATGGCCGAGCGCGGACAGGTCCACAATTGCGAGACGGTGATGGCCCAGGGCCAGGGTGAAGGGTGCCATCGCTGCCCTGTCCGGCAGTTCGGCCCCCTTGGTCTCACGTATGAGCCCGGTTCGCGTGTCCAGCAGCACAAACCCGTCGCCATCTGGCCCGCGATGCTGAACCAGATCGTGCGCCGCGATCAGAGCGGAGCGATAGGGCGACACGCCCTGCGGACTGAATAAGCCGGTTATCCCGCACATCGGTTTTTCATCTCTCCCCGGCCACCGGCAGGCGGCACGACCGCGAGCCAGCAGGCACGCTCCTCCCGGCTCCGCGCGGACTCGTCACCAAATCCTTGGGCTACGTTCGCGGAGACCGCATGTCTCCGAGCGCTGGGTACGGGTCCGAGGGCGTCGGATAGGAGAATTGCTTCCCCTAGACGCCAGCCAGCACCTCCAGGATCGCCTCAGCGGCATGGCCATCACCGTACGGGTGTCCTGGGTCGGTCGGACCTTCGGCCAAACTCGCGCGGGCCGCCGTTACGATCCGATCCGGATCGGTGCCGGCCAACCGGTTCCATCCAGCCTCTACAGTTTCCTCCCACTCGGTTTCATTCCGAAGCGTGACGCACGGAACACGCAGCAGGAAGGCTTCCTTCTGCACGCCGCCGGAGTCCGTCAAGATCAGCCGGGCATGACGCTCCAGCGCCAGCATCTCGTGATAGGAGACCGGGGAGACCAGGCGAACCTCACCGGATGGCCGGTCCACTCCGGCTGTCCGGAGTGCCGCTTTCGTGCGCGGGTGCAGTGGCACCAGGACAGGGAGCCCCAGGTATCCGAGTGCGACAAGGATGTTTCGCAAGGTCTCTGGGTGGTCAGTGGTTTGAGCGCGATGGATCGTAGCCAGGGCGTACTGGCCAGGTCGCACACCCAGGCTCTTCAGGATCCCGTCCTTCTGACCGGCTCGCTCCTGATTGTGGAGGAGTGAGTCGTACATGACGTCGCCCACCAGATGAACGCCCTTCGTGATGCCTTCGCAGCTCAAGTTCTTAACGCTGCGAGTCGTCGGACAGAACAGCAGGGTCGAGAGATGATCCACGATGATTCGATTGATTTCTTCAGGCATCGCCCGATTGTAGCTGCGAAGCCCGGCCTCAACGTGAGCTATCGGAATCTGCAGTTTGCTGGCCGCAAGACCTCCGGCCAAGGTGGAGTTGGTGTCACCGTAGACCAGCACGCAGTCCGGCCCTGCTTGCTGCATCACTCGTTCGAGGCCATCGAGCATCCGCCCGGTCTGCTGGCCGTGTGGGCCGGACCCGACCCCCAGGTGGTACGCCGGGGCGGGAATGCCCAATTCGCGAAAGAACACGGCCGACATGCCGTCCTCGTAGTGCTGGCCGGTATGAACCAGTACCTCCTGGATCCGACCGTCGACGTGTCGGCGCTCATTGAAGCCCGCAATCGCGCGCGAAACCACGGCCGCCTTGATGAACTGTGGGCGCGCGCCAACGACCGTCAGGAGCTTCATCCTGTTTGCACCTCCTCGACCGCGGAGCCACGACCGCGGTATTCGGTTCCACACGCCTGACAGGACACCCGCCCCCGTCCGGCCCGGACAGGGAGATCCAATTTGACGCCGCAGCGGCACATCCAGCCGCGCTGCTGGCCCGGGTTCCCGTAAACGAGCGCGTAGTCGGTGACATCTCGGGTTACGACCGATCCGGCACCGATGAAACCATAGCGACCGATGGTCACTCCGCAGAGGATGGTAGCATTGGCCCCGATCGTCGCCCCTTGGCGAACAAGTGTCGGGCGAAACTCGTGCTTGCGCGAAATGTGGCTGCGCGGGTTGATGACGTTCGTGAAGACCATGGACGGCCCGCAGAACACGCCATCCTCCAGCGTCACGCGATCATAGACCGAGACATTGTTCTGAATCTTGACGCCGTTGCCAATGACAGCCCCCGCCCCGATGTACACGTTCTGGCCGATCGAACAGTTCTTCCCGACAAGGGCGCCCTTCATGACATGCGAGAAATGCCAGATCCTGGTCCCCTCTCCGACTCCGGAGGGATCATCCACACAGGCTGTCTCGTGAGCCCAGAAGTGAGCGTCGCGATCCATCGTTATCCCTTTACCGAAACTGGGACCCCGTCCAGTTGTAATGACTTTTGGGCCGCCGCCAAGACCCGAATCACCTGGAGGCCGTGCACGCCGTCACTCCGCGGTGTGGCTCCGGGACGCACGCAGTCAAGAAAATGCTGGCACTCCAGCCGGAGCGGCTCCTCCGATCCGATGTGAGGAATTAGGATGTCCCCGAACCGTACATGGAGATAGTCTTCATACGACATGGTGTGGCGCCGGATATCCACCCCCTTGTCATAGATTCGAATTTTATCGGTGGGCTCCATGTCATCGAAGACGACCATCTTTCGGCTCCCCACCAGGGTCGTTCGCCGGATCTTATGCGGATCCAGCCAGCTAAGATGAATGTGTGCCATTTTGCGCCGTGCAAAATGCAGGGTGACAAACACCACGTCCACGATCCCCTTCTGGAGAAAGGCTTCACCCTTGGCCGTCACCACTAGTGGTTCGGACCCAAAGAGGTGCAGCGCGACCGCCACATCGTGCGGGCCGAAGCTCCATAGGGCATTCTCATCCTTCCGGACCTGGCCGAGATTCAGGCGCTGACTATACAGGTAAAACAGCTCGCCGATTTCCTCAGTCTCCACGAGCTGCCTCATCTTGACCACCGCAGGGTGATAGAGAAGCAGGTGGCCCACCATGAGACACCGGCCGACGCTGGCGGCCAGGTGGACCAATTCCTCGGCCTCGGTCGCGTCGAGGGTCATAGGCTTTTCCACGAGAACATGCTTCTTGGCGTGCAGCGCCTGTCGAGCCTGGGTAAAATGCTGGGAAGCGAAGGAGGCAATGACCACGGCCTCCACCGAACCATCCTGCACTACCTCGTCGTAGCGAGTCGTCGTGCCGACCCCCGGATACTGGGCTCGGACGTTCGCCAGCCGGGCCTCAGCCAGATCGCAGACAGAAACCAGATGCGCCCCGCGAAGTTGGGAGAAGGTCCGTACATGATTCTTTCCCCATTCCCCCGCGCCCACGACCGCAACCCGAACCGGCCCTGCGTCCTGTGTTGTCATGAATAGAACCTCATTTGCCTGTCCACCTTAGGACCGTGCTTACAGGGAGAATCCCCCCTCACCCCGTCAAACCCGGCCACGTCGCGAACTCACTGCCGCATCGCGGAACTCCGCGACACCCGAAGGGCATCACCGTCTCGGACCCGTAGCGCCCACGACTGCACGATCGGTGACTTCCAGAGGCACGTGGCCCGTTCGCACACCCACCACACCGCAAAGGCCAGGATGAAGGTCACGAACGGCGCTGTCTGGACTCCGAGCCGCGGATCGATCCCCAGCGCCATCGCGAAAGGGACCCCGTTGGCCAGCAGCACAATCACCACCAGCACTTCCCGGTAAGATCCGAACAGGACCAGCCCGAGCCCAAGCAGGTAGAGGCCATAGCCGAGACTCGACCGCGTTCCGGTCTGAATCTCGAACAGCGGCGTGGGCCAGAGATACATGTCCCGATAGCCGCGGAGCGTAGTCCCGACCACCTCGGCAAGGCTGTGCATGCCGAAGACATACTCGTAGCCCCCCAGAGGACGTCCTGCCAAGAAGTTGGCCTTCATCTGCTCCTGACTGGGGCACCCATCGCAGCCTTGCTGCTTGAGCGTCACAAACTCAAAATTCCTGGCCCAGGCGAAATGGATATTCACGCTGTACATGGGATCGCCATACTCACGAGCGTTGTGCATCAGGTGAGGGACCGATACCGCGGCGAGGAAGGCCAGCGGAACTGCCACAGCCTTCCAGCGCCCACCGCCCTGTTTCCAGGCCCAGAGCAGGAGGAGCGGGATCACGAAGACGTAACTATTGAACCGCAAGAGCTGCGCGGCCGCTCCCGAGAGTGCCAACCCGATCGCCTGCCCCTTCAGAGACCACTTCCGGTGCGGCACCACGGCGACGTAGACCAGGCACAGGGTCGCGATGAGGTAGGCCTCCTCGCGAAGCCCCCGCACGCTCAGGCTGATCAAGTACGGATTGAGAGCGAGCAGCGCAGCAACGAGGAGGCCCACCAGTCTTCGGCCGGTGTAGTCTCGGAAGAGTTTGTAGGCGATCACCACCACGAGTAGGGAGAGTCCCACCGTCAGCAGACGCAGATGCAGGTACGAATCGCCGGTCAACCAGAACCATCCCTTGATTACCCAGATCCAGAGGGGCTCCCATGCTTCGGTGTCATACGGCGAACTCATCTTCGCGGCTAATTGCATGTACTTGACCGCATCGGGGTCAACTCGAGCTGCCCCTACCTCGGCCAGCGCGCCCAGACGACTACTTCCACCCCAGGCGAGAATTCCCACGAGCGCGAACTGTGACCACAGCCGCCCCGACTCTGGGTGAAACGAGCCCCGACCCAGTCGGGCATGCCACGCAAAAAGACCCAACAGCACGGCATAAGGAACCAGGAAATAGCAACCGTTCTCTGTTCCCGCAAGCACCCGTTCCCACCACCGCAGGGAAGGGTCGCTCATTCGTGTCCGAACGATCGCTTCAGCCAGAATCGCGAGCCCACAGAGAACCGCCAGGCTGTAGGGCAGCGCTCCCGTTGGCCGTACGTTCGCCCGAGTCAGGTACGCCAGCAGAGGAGTCAGGAGGATGAGCGAGGCGATGGGCAGGTTGGGGATGAGGAGCCGCGGCCCCTGGGTCACCACGCGCAACCTGGACAGCACTGCCGAATCTGCCGGCGTGACGCTTGGGTCCACGGTGACGGAGACTCTCAGCCAGACCGTCTCAGGGTGGCCCGCTGCATCGGTGAGGTTGATCTGCGTCCCATCCCAATAGAAGCTTCGAGCCAGTTCGCGAAATACTCGACCGTCCCCGGACCCCGACAGGCTCCAATGAGCCGCCGCCCCCCTCTGGCCGTAAAGCGAAAGCTGCGGCCGACCTGCGTGGGTGTCCTGAAGTCTGATCGTGAGGCTCCCGGATTGTCCTGATCGGAGACGCAGTCCCTCCGGGGTTATCACCCAGTCGCCTTCGAGTCGGTCTTCACTGCCCAGACCGTCGTTTGGCTGAGCGTATCCCCTTTCATAGAGGACAGTGGTCTGAGTTCCGGACGGGAGGTCGAAGCGGCCTGCACTCACGGCTATCCCAGCCACCAGGGCAGAGAGTGCCAAGACCAGCGGGAGCTCCCATTGCTGTCGCTTGGTCAGATCCATGTGTCACCGAAGTCTAAACCGTTGATCCATCAACTCAGCGCCGAGCCGAGAGAGGATCCTCGGTCGTCGCCACGCCATGACTGGCGCACCAATCCACGTCCGGAAGTGGACAACCCGGTCGAATGACCACCAGAGCCCGTAGGCGAGGATGAAGGTCACGAAGGGGATGGTCTGCACGCCGAGCCGCGGGTCGATCCCGAGCGACAGCGCGAAGGGGACCACGTTGGCCAGGAGCAGGATCACCACGAGCACCCCCCGGTACGACCCAAGCAGCACCAGACCTAGCCCGAGCAAGTAAAATGTGAACCCCATGGGCGACCGCGTACCGCTTTGGATTTCGAACAGCTCCGTTGGTCTCAAGTAGAGGTCGAGATAGCCGCGAACCGTTCTTTCTAGGAGCTCTTCCGGGGTGTGCATGCCGAACAGGTACTCCTTCGCGCTCAGCGCCGGACCAGTGCAGCAATCCTCAAACCGTGTTGGACATCCTTGACACCCCGTTTGTTTCACGATCATGAACTCGTAATTCCTGGCATAGAGAAAATGGATGTTGACACTGTACATCGGGTCCCCGAACTCACGGGCATTGTGCACCAGGTGTGGGACCGAGACCGCGACGATCATGGCCAACGGCAGGATGACGATCTTCCACTTTCCCGGCCCCTGTCGCCAAGCCCAAATCAGGAGCAGAGGGATCAGAAACACGTAGCTACTGAATCGTAAGAGCTGCACGGCAGCCCCAGAACACGCCAACCCAATCGCCTGCCCCTTCACAGACCACCGTCGATCCGCAACCACGACCCCATAGACCACGCAGAGGACTGCGAGCATGTACGCCTCCTCGCGAAGTCCCTGCACACTCAAGCGGATGAGATACGGATTGACGGCAAGCAGCCCCGCGACAAGAATGCCCACCAGGGGTCGGTCGGTGTAATCCCGAAACAGCTTGTACCCCGCCAGGAGGACGAGCAGGGACAGTCCCACCGTCAACAGCCTCAGGTGCAGCCCCGACTCTCCAACCAACCAGAACCACATCTTGATCATCCAGGTCCAAAACGGCTCCCGGAAGCCGGTGTCATAGGGTGAGCGCATCGCCTGGGCCAGGAGCATATAGTGCAGCGCATCACCGCTCGGCTCCACAGGGGCCAGCTCGATCAGGGCTCCCAGCCGGCAGCTCCCACCCCAAGCGAGAATTCCCCCGAGCGCGAAGCATGACCAGAGCTGTGTCTGGGCGGAGGAGTTGCTTGCGATCCGGGTCTGCCAGCCCAGAAGAATCAGCAACGTGACATAGGGCGGGAGGAAGTAGATCGCGCGCGCTTGGCTCGCGATCACCAGCTCCCACCACCGGGGAGACTCGACGGCGGTGAACGACGCGTGCAGTCCTTCAACTAGGATCGCCAGCCCAAACAGCACCGCCAGACTGTAAGCCGCAGCCCCTGTTGGCCGGATTGCGGCCCGGGTCACGTACGCAAGGACGGGTGTGAGAATCAGGAGCAGTGCAATCGGCACGTTGGGCAATCTGAGCGGTGGCTGCAAAGCCACGACCCGCATCCGTGAAAGAATCAGGGGCTCCCCTTCCGCATTCGCCTCCAAGGTCGCACGAATTCTGATCCAGACCTCGCCGCTAGGGTTGACCGCCGGCGTCAGATCGATACGCCGACCATCCAGAGAGATGGACCGCACCGCCACTCGAAAGGTTCGGCCGTCGGCGGACACGAGCACGACCGCCTGAAGCCCGGGACCGGTCTGACCAGAGAGAAGTACCGCCAGCCCACCCTCGCGCTCGCGTGGGATCTTGACCGTGAGGGTCCCGGATCGGCCCGGCTGTAAGCGGAGTCCCTTCGCCGTGGCGTCCCAGTTGCCTTCAATCCGCTCCTCAGCACTCTCCTTCACGAGCAACTGGGAATAGGTTTTGTCATATTTGCCGAAGGCCCGTGGTCCGGACACGAGGTCAAATCGGCCCATGCCCACCGCAGTCACCGCGAGCACCGCCGACAGTGCGATAATGGCGCCCAGCTCTCTTCGCTGTCGTCTTGTCAGGTCCATGCGTCAGTACATCCTGAACCGCTTATAGGCAACCCAGCACATCCGGAGCAGCAGGAAGCCGTGCCGGAATCGCTGGATCTTGGTTTCCCCATACGTCCGATCTCGATACCGAATCGGCACTTCCACGATCTTCATGTTCTGTTTGGCGGCCCCGAACAACAAATCAAAGTCCCCGAAAGGATCGAAGTCGCCAAAGTAGTGCCGGCCGGCCTTGATTTTCTCGTAGTCGCGCTTCAGCAGGACCTTCGTCCCACACAGGGTATCCCGGAGACGCTGCTCCAGCAGCCACGTGAAGACCATGCTGAAGAACTTGTTGCCGAGCAGGTTGAGCCAGCGCATGGCCTGGCTTTGCATCGGGTACACCAGACGGCTCCCGTTCACGAACTCCCCGTGGCCGTCGGCAATCGCATTGTAGAACTTGGGCAGCGTCTCGGGATCCACGGTCACGTCCGCATCCAGGATCATGAGGACCTCTCCGGTCGCTGCGTCGAAGCCTTTCCGAACGGCGTCACCTTTCCCGATGCCCTCTCCTTGGTGGATCAGCCGGATGGTGTGCGGCCCCTGATGCCGGGCGATGGTCTCCTGAATGACCGCCACCGTGCCATCGGTCGAGTTGCCGTCCACGAAGATGAGCTCCGTCCCTGCGCCGAGGGTCGGCGTCCGCCTGACGATCTCCGCGATGTTTCCGGCTTCGTTCTGGCAAGGCACGATGACCGAGCACCGGTACTCGCGACGGGGCGTACGCTCGCGGCCGGCCCTCGCGATGAGATACTGCGTTAGACACACCCTGCGAAGACCAGGCAGATGCGCCAGCACCTGGTTGCAGAACCAGGACACCCCCGGCACGTAGACCGGCAGCAGGTGTCGGTACCCCTTCCGGATCGTCGCGAAGCCGGCCAGCGAGAGAAACCCCTCGATATCATCGACCGGCAACCAGTTCTGCACGTTCTGGGAGGATTTGAGCCCCAGGCGTTCCGCCAACCTGAGGATCGGCTCCCAGAGGTAGTTGTAGTACGTGATGATCAGGCGGGTCTCGGGGCCAGCCAGGGACTTCAGCCGTGTGAAGACCTCCTGCACGTCCTCCAGGTCGCCGACCAAATCGGACAAGATGATGTAATCAAACGTCCCGCTCAGGGACGGACGGTGCGCGTCGCCTTGCACGAACCGGAGGTGGGGAAACTTCCTCCGTGCGATCCGCAGCATCCTTCCGCTCAGATCCAGCCCGACGCCGAACGCTGGCTGGACCGCCTCCAGGAGATCCCCGGTCCCGCACCCCACTTCCAGCACGCGCCGCCCCGGGGGAACTATGAACTGGAGCAACCTGCTGAGCAGGGCATTGTAATACCAATGTCGCGCCTTGATGCGGTCTCGCTCTGGCGCCAACGCATCGAACAGGGCCTGTCGCTCGGCGGTATTTCCAACGATCCGACCGTCAGGCACTCTGGCCCTCCCGCCGGTCGCGAGGGCAGCATCCTGCTCGTGGTCGGACCGATCCATCTGCTCAGTCGGGCTGGGCACTGGGTCCTGAAGGAATCGCATCCGCCTCGCCTCCTAGAGACGTTCAGCCGCCATGCCAGGACCGGTCAGACGCTTCACCGCAGTCAGGATGATGTAGCCCCACCGGTCTGACGGGATCATCCTGCCGATCAGCCGCTCGATGCCGAGCACCGCCCGCCCCCAGCTCGCCGAAAGACCCGGGAGCCCCCATCGGTAATGGAACAAGATTCTGCCAAGCGGGAATGGTTGGGCCCAGACCACATCCCGGTGCTCGACCTGCGGCCGTTCCAGGAGTGGCTGAAGCCGGCCGAGGGAGTTCCGGAGCAGGTCTCGTTCCGCAGGGACCAGGATCCCCAGCAGCCACATGATCGGACTCCGGCCGTTGGGTTCAATGATGACCATCCGGCCAGGAGTACGGCAGACCCGGACCATTTCGTTGACCACCCCCGACTTGTCAGGCACATGGTGCAGGACATCCCGGCACAGGATGAGATCAAACGTCTCGTCCGGAAAGGGAAGGCATCCGGCATCCGCGCACACAAACCGTGCACCGGCAAGATGGCGGTTCGCCCAGCTCACCTTCGCCCGAGAGAAGTCCACCCCCACTGCGCCGGCAGGGACACGGTCAATGAGTTCGAGATTGCCGCCCTCGCCGCACCCGATCTCCAGCAGGCGGTCGCTCCCATGGACCGACACGTGCTTGAGGAGCAGCCGCTCGGTCCGTGACAGGTACGCGTCCTTCGTCTGCCAGATAAACTTGGCCGCATCGGCGTGGGCAAAGTGCGCCTCCTGCAGACGCTGAAACGCTCTGCGTTGATCCGGTCCGACCGATTTGCGATGCGTGCGCGTCGTTTGCACGAGCCTCCCTACAAATACACCACATTCTCTCTCAGGCCCTTGACGTTCCGGGTGCCGTGACGGGTATCGAAGACCAAGGGGGCATGACGAACGATGAGGTCATAATCGAAGGCCGAATGCGCCGTCAGGATCAGCGCGCAGTCACTCCGCGCCACCAGGGCGCCGGTCAGCGGCACCGCCTCGAAGCTGCGCCCCTCGAGCTCCAGGGTCGGCGCGAATGGATCTACGTACGTCAGGTGGGCCCCTTCACGTTTGAGCAACTCCATGACCTTGACCGCCGGGGTCTCCCTCGGGTCCGCCACATCGGCCTTGTAGGTCACGCCCAAAACCAGGATCGAGGCTCCGTTGAGGCATCGGCCCCGCCTGTTCAGCAGCCGCTGCAACTTGGCGACGACGTAGTACGGCATGCCCTCGTTGATCTCGCCAGCCAGTTCAATGAACCGAGTATGGAGATCATACTCTTTGGATTTCCAGGCGAGATAATAGGGGTCAAGCGGGATGCAGTGCCCGCCCACGCCAGGCCCGGGGTAGAACGGCATGAACCCGAAGTTCTTGGTCGCAGCCGCGTCGATCACCTCGTAGACGTTCAGGTTCATCCGGTCACAGAGAATGGCCAGCTCGTTGACCAAGGCAATATTGACCGACCGGAACACGTTCTCGAACACCTTGGTCATCTCCGCGACCCTCGGCGACGAGACCGGAAAAATCTTCACGACCGACTGCTCGTAAAAGGTCTGGGCGATCTTCAGGCAGGCCGGCGTGACCCCTCCGACCAACTTGAACGTGTTGTGGGTCTTGAACGACCGGTTCCCTGGATCCACCCGCTCCGGGGAGAACGCCACGAAGAGGTTGTCCCCGACCTTGAGTCCCGTTGCGGTCAAGATCGGAAGCATCACGTCGTCGGTGGTGCCCGGATAGGTCGTGCTCTCCAGAACCACGAGCAGATCCGGATGCGCGTGCGCGGCGACTTGCTGGCTTACCGACACGATGGCGCTGATGTCCGGCTCCTTGTTCCGGGTCAGCGGTGTGGGCACGCAAATCAAGATCACGTCGCATCCCCTGAGCTTCCCGAAGTCGGTCGTGGCGGAGAGGCGGCCGGCCCGGACGACCTCCCGGAGGGCCGTCTCCTCGACATCCAAGACATAACTGGACCCGGTGTTCACTCGCTCCACCTTCTCCACAACCTGATCGAAGCCGAGTACCCTATAGCCCGTCTTGGCCTGCAGCACAGCCAGCGGCAGTCCGACATAGCCGAGTCCCACCACGCCAACCACAGCCAATCTGTTCTTGATCTTATCCAGCAGCGACATACTGGGTACTCCGTGCGACCGAGTCATTATTCCTCTGAAGAATTGACGATTGCCTCATTGGCGATTGATTCATTTGGTTACTAGGCCAGTCTTCCACTGGGTCAATGATGCAATGACTCAATTCCCCCTAAAAGTCCCGTCGCTGGAACACGACGCAGGCGGCCGTGATCAGGAGGGCCGCGTACAGGAGTCCGTACAACGACGCCAGGGCCTGATAGGAGGGAAGTACCGCTTGCCCCATCGCCGCCTGGCCTTTCACGTTCAGCACCTCCAGATTGGGGCAAAGATAATAGAGGCCGTTCATGACCGCCTTCACGGCCTCACTGTGACTTTTCTGCGCGATCCCTTTGAAATCCTCTGTTAGATGGCCGATGACGTAGAAGGAGAGCGTCATGATCGCGCTCAGGGTGGACGAGCTGAAGGTGGAGAAGAACAGCGCCAGGGCCGTCACCACCAACCACTCGACGTAGATCAGTTGGATCGCCTGGAACAGAGCGCCATGAATCGGGGCCTGGTCCATCCAGAGTGTCGCCAGGAAGACACCCAGCATGATCACGGCATTCACCGTGAGGGTCAGCGCCAGACCCAGATACTTGCCCAGGATGAACTGGGGCCGGCTGATCGGACGAGCCATGATCGTGTAGACGGTCCGCCGCTCGATCTCTTTACTGACCAGGCCAATCCCCACGAAGACGGCGATGATCACCCCCACCAGGTTGATGGCCCCGAGCCCCATGTCGGTCACGATTTTCTTCTGTTCCGCGATCGTGAGGTCGCCCAACAACACGGACACGCCGATCAGAAGAAGAGCAAAGAACAGGAGGTTGTAGAGAATCCTATCCCGAAGGTTCTCCCGGAACGTATTGAACGCGATCACGAGGATGCACCACACGGTCATGCCTCCCTGGCCGGCCGGCCGTCTGCCTGGTCGTGCGTCTGTTGGAGAAAGAGTTCTTCGAGCGAGCCTTTTTGCGGTGTCACGGATACGAGCGTGCCCCCCTGGGCCCGAATCGCTGCCAGGATCTCCTCCAGCCTCTCGTGGCCCGGCAAGACCAGCAGGGCGCGCCGCCCCTGCTGCAGCACGCGGGTAGCCGGCTCCGCGATGGTCCGTACGCGCTCGGCTGGGATCCCCTCACAGACCACCTCCACAGACTGGGTGTGGCCGTGACTGACCAGTTCATCCACTCGCCCAGAAGCCAACAGCCGCCCCTTGACGATGATGCCGACCCGATCGCAGATCATCTCCACGTCGGGAATGATGTGCGTGCTGAAGAACACGGTCTTGCCCTGGTCGCGCAGGCTGAGGATCAAGTCGCGGATCTGTTTGCGCCCGAGCGGATCCAGTCCGGACATCGGCTCATCAAGAATGATCAGCTCGGGATCGTGAATCAGCGCCTGCGCCAGGCCCACCCGCTGCAACATGCCCTTGGAAAATTGCCTGAGTTGACGCCTCCGCGCGTCCGACAAGCCCACCTGCTCCAGCAGGTCGGTGACGCGCCTGCCCAGTTCGGTCCGCTGCAGGCCGGCCAACTGCCCGTAGAAGGACAGGAACTCTTCTCCGGTGAGGTAATCGTAAAAATAGGGCGACTCGGGGAGAAACCCGATCCGGCGGCGAACCTGTACGTCACCCGCCGGCTGGCCGAAGAGCTCGGCCGTTCCGCTGGTCGCACGAATCAGCCCCATCAGAATCTTCAAGGTCGTGGTCTTCCCGGACCCGTTGGGGCCGAGGAACCCATAGATCTCCCCTCGGCTCACCGACAGCGACAGGCCGTCCAACGCGGTCACCGAGGGCCTGCCCGGCCAACCGGACCAGAATCGCTTCGTTAACTCGTGGATGTGAATCGCGTCCATTGGTCTCTCAGTGCCGGTACACCTTCAGCCGTTCCCGCAGTGTCGTGCTTGCAACGGTGCCCTCGGGACCACGCAATTCGTAGACGCCGCCGAGCGGTTCCTCCGGAATGCGTAGAATGATCCCGCGTGTGACGAGGTCTTCAAGCCTTCTCGGTAGTGTTTTGTATCGAGCCTTGTAACGCCGGACGGCCTCTTCCAGAAACTGGATGTCCCGTTCCGCGATCACTTCTTTCATACGGTGTGCCAGCCCCTCGCGCAGACGTTCGTCCTGCACCTGCTGGTAAAGCCTCTGCAGGAACTCCAACGCGGCATCGGGATCACCGGCCTCGACTGTCATGCGTGCGGCCAGTTTCGGCAAGTACTCGGGGGAGCCTGGCAGCATCGAGGCAAGCCGGAAGTATTTCGCCGCGGCCACAGGATCATGGAGCTCGAAGAAATAGTCATACCCCAGGAAGAAGGAGAGTTCCCAGACTTCCGGGTTATGACGTACGCCCTTGGTCAGGATCGCGACACTCTCCTGAATTTGTCCCGCAGCTACGCTCAAGATGGTGCCCGCCACCTGGTAGGCAAAGGCAAACTTGGGATCCAAATCCGTCAGGACATCCACCGCATGGTACGCCCACCGATACCCTGCGGCAGTCTGTGTTCGCACGCCAAAATATTGGAGTGCTTTGATCCAGATGAGGTCGGCGGCCAATTGGCGATAGCCCAGCACGGCGACCTTGAGATATTCACCCTTCGGCAGATACGACAGTTCGGCGGCCCGAACAGCCGCCGGCCGTTGACGGTCCACTTCGAGCAGCACGGCGATCATCGCTCCACCGATGGCGAACACGAGAGCGGCCGTGAGAAACCCAACGGGCACACGCGCCCTCCTTGCGCAGAGGATCATGTACGAGCCCTCGCCTCTTCCAATGCAGCCGCCAGCGACGCCGCATCCGCCTTCAGGAAACTCTCCTCCGTTGAATCTTTGATCCACTTCGCATAACGCCTCTGGCGATCAAGGATTTCATGATATTCGCGATTCGCCGCTGCAAATTGCTGCGATTGGAGGTACAGCCTGGCCAGCCACTCCCTCCCGGGAAGGTAATTCGGCTCGATGTCGATCGCTCGTCGCACACGGGCCTGCGCCAGCTCGCGTTCGCCCAGTGCCAGGTAGACGCGCGCCAGCTCGAACTGAGAAGACGCGGCGAACGGCTCCAACTCGGTTGCGCGCTCGTAGGCCGCGCGTGCGGATCGAAGCCAAGCTCTCTGCCGCTCCCTCGCCGTTTCCGGCGAGTCAACCGACGGAGTGATCGCCTGGGAGAACGTCACATAGAGATGGCCGAGCAGCCCTGGCAGCCTGCCGTCCAGCGGATTGAGCACAATGGCCGATTGTAATTCAGTCAGGGCAGCCTGTGCTGCGGCGCCCTCCCGCGTCCGCTGAAATATCTGGAAGTGCGCGGCAGCCATTGCGCTGTGATACAGCGCTTTGCCGGGATCCAGAACAAGCGCGACTTGGTAATTACCAATGGCCCGATTGTAGTCTTGGCGCGCCGACGCCTCCGAGCCCGCTTCAAAAGCCATCCAAGCCATTCCCAGCCTGCTGACACCGACCGCCAGCAGTCCGATCACGAGTACCCCACAAGACCCCCAGAGCAGCCTTGATCGCACCGGCACGATGCAAACCGCATCACGAGAATGCCCGGACAGTCGCCGTACCGCGATGAGAATCCCCACACACAGCGTCAGCACAATCGCCAAAGCTGGCTCATGGAGGTTGGAGTCCGCGGCGGCATGCGCGAGGATTCCCGCCGCCGATCCGCTCACCCCGACCGCCACACCACGCTGCCATCGTCGAAGACGCTGCCGCAGCACTGAGACGGCTTCTCTCGCCACCAGGAAGACCCCCCAACTGAAAATACCGATGCCGGCCACGCCCAGCTCGACTCCCATCTGCAGATATTCGCTGTGCGCCGTCTGTGCTACTTTTCCGTACCGGGTAATCTGCCCCTCGATCGGAAGCGCATACCGCGGGTACACGTACTGGTATAGCCCAAGCCCGACCCCGAGCGGATGCTCCGCCATCGCGTGAACGGAACTTTGCCAGATCTGCAAGCGCGCATAGCCCAACGGGTTCGCCACATGCTCCGCCAGGAACCGGTCGCGAAGCGGGGTCGGGAACAGCAGGCCCACCAGGAACAGCAGGAGCAGGACGGCTAGCGCCTTGCGCCCGAATCGCACGCCAACCACCACGGCCGTGCCGGTCGCCAACGCCAGCAGTCCCCCGCGAGACCCTGTCCACACGATCGCCGTCAGCAGGAGAGCAAGGGCCGCCCCCGCCAGGGCTGGCACCAGCAGGCGCCGGCACCGCTGCGCCCGGGGGATGCCTCGCCAGGTACAGCAGAGATAGCCCAACAGGACGGACCAGACGGCGGCCAGATACTCGGATAGGAAATTCGGGTTAAAAAAGCTCCCGCTAGGCCTGGGTGCGGACAACCATCCCGCCTGGACCATCGCCAGTCCGGCCTCGCCCACTCCCATGCCGACGAGGACCGCGAGCAGGATGCGTATATGATCCCATTCAGAGATGAAAGACACAAGTAAATAGAGCAATACCGCATAGCTAAGCAGCACGATCAGCCACTGAAGGCTCTGATGGATATAGGGCGAGAACACCGTTGCGACCGCACCTAACCCCAGGTAGGCCAAGATCGGCAGGGCAGGTGGGAAGACAGGACATCTCAAGACCCCATTCTTGATTCCCGTCCAGAGAGAGACGGCGAAGAACAGAAGGATTATCAGCCGGATGATCATGACCGCCAGATGCGTCGTACCGCCGTCCCACAAAGGCGAGAAGACTAACAATCCGCTTGCGAGCAGCAGCGAGACTCGTGATGTGGATCGGGGGCCTTCGAGGTGCAGGGGAAGGGAGGTATCAGGCGATGGAGATCCGCTGAAGAAGCCGCGCATGCCAGGAGTTTATTCTCACTCAATTGACTGGTTCGCTACGTTTAGATCGAGTTGTCCACAGCCAACGGCTGGGCTCCAGGTTCGGGATCCAGTCCGGTTGTCCACCGTTCAGGGTCGCAGTGTCAGACTGTTGGTGAGTGCGTCGGCCTTGCCCGAACCGGAGGTCGGTGAGAATACTGGAGCGGATAGGCTGGCTGAACCCCAGTGCATCGTTAGCGCGTAGTCGACGTCACATCTACCCGGTGTCACAGTTCGGGGAACCCTTGGCGCACCCAATACCGGTGTGCTAGAAAGTCGCGCTCAGCTCGGGCCGGGGAGGGCATAGATCCCTCCCCGGCCGAACCCTTTCAGGTCTACTGCGTCACGTCATCGAAGGTCGCGACTGGCGCTGCCAGACCCGCCTTCACGTCATTTACACTCCACCGGTCGATGGTCGCATCGTTATCCAGGTTGGAGTGGGCGTTCGCGCTGAATCCAGTGCTGCTGGAAGCCGCAGCAATGGGGTTATCGGTCGGATCTGTCGTGATGACAGGGCTAGAAATCACCACGAGGGCTCCCGGGGTACCTGAAGTGTTCGTCAGCTGGGTGCGGTACCAGTAGCGGTTGGATGTGCCGGCCAGCGCGAACCCGATCTCCGCGGTGCTGCTGTAGCGAGACTGCTCGCCGAAGAAGGCGGTCTCGGCCACGAACATGCCGGCCAAATTGGTTCTGGCCTCAGCCTGGCGAGACTTCGCCTGATAGCGTAGGAAGTTGGGGATCGCGATGGCGGCCAAGATCCCGATGATGGCCACCACGATCATCAACTCGATCAAGGTGAACCCCTTTTGACTCTGCGTTGATGTAACCATGTCCTTTCCTCCTCTTATGTGGTTCGGCCCAGCGGGCCTGGCTGTGAGTGAAGGCACCTGAACTCCAGATTTCCCGGCGATCGCCAAATTCATTGAGCAGGTTCCATGCCAGGCACACCCGGTGGCAAAGTTAGTCAATATTACTAATAAAAACAAACAATTATGGTGATATTAGGACAAAGGCTTCCGCGAGGACAGGTGACACGATTCCGCTTTCTGGTCGCAAGTGCCGAGATTTGACCATCAACGCCAGGATATACACAACTCGAACTGCGGTTCACGGTTCACCGTCGAGAGGGACAGAGGATCAGAGGCTTCGGCGGGAAACTGAACAGATCATTGAACGGAGTCAGCGGCAGGCGGTGGCTGCCCGCACGCGCGCGTTACGGGCCCACGTCATTCATGTCAGGCGTCTGCAAGCCGTCTTTGATGTCGTTCACGTGCGGGCGCCTCGGAATGTCCCTCAATTTTCGTGGCCCTCAACGAGGATGGGACCCCCAGGATTGCTCGCCCGGACCAGCCTGCATGGATCATCAGCCCAGCGCATAGAAGCGTGCCAACAACTGAGGCCAAAGCCCCTGCTGTCAGCAGAGGAGTCCAATAGGTAAAGGTCACACGGTGAGCACCGGCCGGCACCATCACGGCCCTCACCAAGGCGTTGGCCCGCATGATGGGAACTTCCACCCCTGTCTCAAGCGTGGCCCGCCAGCCAGCGTCGAAGGCGTCGAGGAGGATTAGCACGGCCGGCTCAGGGTTCGAGACACGCACCAGCACCTCTTCAGGAGCATAGCGCTCAATCGTGGCCGATCCGTTTTTGGCTGGGCCTGGTAAGGTTGCTTCCGGCGCCTCGATCAGATCCACCTCCCCGCTCAAGAAATCTGGCCTCGCCAGCAGCGCCGCAATAGCGACCTGTGAGGCAGCTCGCTCTGGTCGCAATGAAATATACGCCCGCGGCTTTACCGGCACAGGGTTCTTGACCAGGGCGAGATCGTAGGCCTCGACGAGAGCCACAACCGCCTTCGCGAACCGGTGGCTCTGGAAGTGAGAAGTCCGCCCAATCATATAGGCCACGTTAAAACGCGCAATACCTTCGAGGCCCAACTTCTTTCCCCACAGGGACGCGAAGGCCGGGTTATAGCCGGGCAGATAGCCGCTGCTGGATTCAATGTGAAACTGGGCATTGTGCTCCACGTCGAGCGCCTGCCTGACCATCAATGATCCGATCCCGAGCGTGTCAAGCCACCGGTCAAGGGGTTCACGGGAAACCGGATCAATATCGGTAAACGACGTCATTCGGAAATGTCCTGGCCCCGGCGCGCCGGCGTGCCGTTTGAGCGCCTCGGCCAGTCCGGGCGTGAACGTGGCGGCTTCGACAGGCCCAGTGTGGTACGCCTCCCAATTGGCCCGCGAGAGGTCAAGGGTCACGAGGGCGAACAACGCCACAATGAGCAGCTCCTGCCGAAGCCACCTCCTCTGGACCCCAGCGACGACGATCGCTACGGCTGCCGCCGTCGCCGCACTGAACAGGAGGGCGAGTGCCGCCGATCCGGCGACGTCCCGGGCCAGGCCCACCGGTACTTGAAAGACCGCTGCCGTCCAGGCGCTCAGGACTTGGTTCTGAAGGGTGAGCCATCCAGCGAGGCAGGCCCCACTCACCACCAGCCAAGGGAACTGGCGCACCTGGCCTTGCCGCAACGCGTCGCAACCCGCCCCTGCGAGCATGGCAACGGCGAACGTGACTACCCCCATGAGCTTTTCAGGATATCGGAACGCTGACCAGAGAGGGACGACGTGGTAGAACAGCTGATAAAGTCCCCCGAACCGCCCGAGCGACAGAAGGAGCGCCAAGCTTCCGAGTAAGGCGAAGACGCGCAGATCTCGCCGTTTCCAAAGCATCAGCAACGCCAGACCGACCACGGGTATCCCTAAGTAGAGACTCTCCGCCCACAGCCCAGCCCGCAACTCAAAGTTCGGTCGGTCGCCAAACAAGAGCTGCCGCAGCCTCTCCGAGTCCCCCTCCCTGTCGACCGGAGCGGCCACCAGAGTCAGCAGCCTCAGTGGGTGGGTTGACCAGTACAGGGCGTGGTCATGAAACAGGGCGGGCTGTGTGCGTTCGCTACTCGAGAACACGGCCGCAGCCGGTCCCAGCTGCACCCCTGCCAGCAAGACTGCCAGAAAGCCGGTCGCCATCAGCCGCAAGCTTCTTTCGCGGGAGAAGCCCGGAGCACGTGCGAGCGTCCACGTGAGGGCAATAAACCCATAATAGTAGCCCGTCTGCACATCGCCGTTGAGAATAACCGACGCCCACACTACCGCGGGCAGGACCACCCACGCCGAGCCTTTCACCAGAGCCTGTTCCAGGGCGGCGCAAAAGAACGGCAGCAGGCAGATCGAGTACAGATACACGATGTTCTCTGTCAGCGACACCACGTAGCCAGAACAAGCGAAACCGATACCCGACAGCATGGCCCCGGCGCGAGAATACCCCAGCATGCGGCCAAGCGCGAAGGCACCCAAGGCCGCCAGCAGGCAGGATAGGAGGGTCGAGACGCGATAGGCCTCATGAGGCGGGAGGCAAAGGTAGAGCGCTGTGAACGGGTGAAACACCCCGGTCACGGGAACCCCAATGAACGGGCGACCCATGGCTTCGTATGGGAACCATTGCGGGAGCTCACCGCCCAACATTCTCTCGGTCATGTACTGCTTGAGCGGGAGAAAGAACCGAAAAGCGTCGCGTTTGATGAGAACGAGATCAGGGAGCCACAGCCGGCTGTAGAACGCGAGGATGATACTACAAAGCGCCACAATGGTGAGCCCTGTCGGAGCCATCGATCGAGCCTCGAGTGCTTGCCGTTCCGAGTGCGGTGCAGTTGTCAATGGCGTCATCGGAGACCTACTCGATAGTCCGGCAATTGTCCGGACGAGAATGGATGCAAACGTTCATTGCAGTGAGCAGGTCCCTGAGTGAGTACCTACCGGAGAGTGGGGACAGCCTTGGTGGCCCTGTGCTCACCGAAGTCGAGGAGGTTCCGGCCCGCTGGTCGCACAGCAGAATGATGCTGGTCACTACGGCATCGTCTGCGGAGGCGATGAGTGCTCTGACACCCGCGACCTGGCCTGCCTGACACGCTCCTCCATCGTAGGGTCCCCGAAGCCTCGGCTCCGAAACCGCTCGATCAGTTTATCGTTTGTCGGATCCAGCTCGAGCGAGTGGAGCCAGGCTTCCCTGGCGTCCTGAATGCGGTTCTGCTTGAGGTAAATCTCGCCCAGATGCTCGAAAATGACCGGGTCATCTCTCACCAGCGACGTGGCTCTCGTGATCTCCACCAGCGCTTCATCGAGCAAGCCCATCTTGAAGAAGGCCCAGCCGAGACTGTCCACGTAATACCCGTTGTTGGGCTTCAGCGAGACCGCCTGCTTGGTCAGTGACACCGCCTCTTCGATCTTGATGCCGCGCTCCGCATAGGTATAGCCCAGATAATTGAGGGCGTCGGCATGCTTGGGATCCAAACGAAGGGCCGTTTCCATCGCCCTGACCACATCGTCGAACCGGTTCAGCTTGTCGTACGCCGTCCCCAGGTTGAAATGGAGGTCGGGATTTGCCGGATGATGGCGGATACCTTCCTCGAACGCCTGCGACGCGAGGATGTACTGCTCTGTTTGCAGATAGGTCAGTCCCAGCAGGAGATGTGCATCCGATTGCTTCGGGTTCAGGCTGACGGCCTCGGTGAGGTGCGAGATCGCCTCCGGATACCGTTTCAGGCGGTAGAGGAGGAAGCCCATATGCATGTGGGCGTCCACATAGGTGGGCTGCAACTTGAGGTTG
>JAHRHE010000042.1 GCA_020027965.1 Nitrospirota bacterium
TGCCGGGGCGACCTCCACCGGCGCGCTCACGATCACGGCCAATGGGCCGATCACGCAGACGGGGGCGGTCACGGCGGCGGGGACGACGACGCTCACGGCGGGCGCGGGCAACAATATTACGCTGAATAACGCCGGCAACACCTTCAGTACTGTCGCGGTGCTCTCTGGCAATAACGTGACGCTGGTGGATACCAACGCGATCGACTTGGGGGCTTCCACCATCTCCGGCACCCTGTCCGTGACCGCCAACGGCTCCATCACCGATAGTGGGGCGCTCGTGGTGACGGGGACCACGACCCTGACCGCGGGAGCCGCCAACAATATCACGCTCGATACCGCCACCAATACCTTCAGCACGGTGGCCATCACGAGCGGGAATAATGTGACCTTAATCGACACCAATGCGCTGGACCTGGGCGCCTCCACCGTGGCGGGAACCCTGAACGTGACTGCGAATGGCGCCCTGACCCAAAGTGGCGCCCTCGCCGTGACCGGGACCACGACGCTGGCGGCGGGCGCGGGCAACAACATTACGCTCACAACTCCGACCAATAACTTCGCCACGCTGGCCGTCACCAGCGGCAACAACGTTTCGTTGGTGGATGCCAACGCTCTGATCCTGGGCGCCTCGACGGTGTCCGGGACCCTCACCGTCACGACCAACGGAGCCCTGACGCAGAGTGGCGCCCTGAGCGTCGCCGGCACGACGACGCTGGCGGCCGGGGCGGCCAACAACATCACGCTCGATACCGCCACCAATACCTTCAGCACGGTGGCCGTGACCAGCGGGAACAACGTGACCTTGGTGGACACCAACGCCCTGATCCTGGGCGCGTCGACGATCTCTGGCACGTTGACTGTGACCACCAGTGGCGCGCTCACACAGAGCGGAGCCCTGAGCGTGGCTGGCACGACCACCCTCACGGCCGGGGCGGCCAATGACATCACGCTCGATACCGCCACCAATACCTTCAGCACGGTGGCCGTGACCAGCGGGAACAACGTGACGCTGCGGGATGCCAATGCGCTGATCCTCGGCGCCTCGACCGTCTCCGGGACCTTGAACGTGACCACCAATGGTGCCCTGACCCAAAGTGGCGCCCTCGCCGTGACCGGGACCACGACGCTGGCGGCGGGCGCGGGCAATGACATCACGTTGACCAATCCGGCCAACACCTTCAGCACGGTCGGCATCACGAGCGGAAACAACGTGGCGCTCACCGATGCCAACGCGCTGATCCTGGGCGCGTCGACGATCTCTGGCACCTTCACCGTCACGACCAATGCGGCGCTGACGCAGAGTGGGGCGCTCGCGGTGACCGGCACGACCACGCTGACCGCGGGCGCCGCAAATGACATTACACTGACCAATCCGGCGAACACCTTCAGCACGGTCGCAGTCACCAGTGGCAACAACGTGGCGCTCACTGATGCCAACGCCCTGATCCTGGGTGCCTCGACGATCTCAGGGAGCCTGACCGTGACCACGAATGGCGCCCTCACCCAGAGCGGGGCGCTCAGTGTCACGGGCACGACGACCCTGGCCGCCGGGGCGGCCAATGACATCACGTTGAATAATCCGGCCAACGCCTTCAGCACCGTCGCCATCACCAGTGGGAACAATGTGGCGTTGGTAGACGCGAACGCCTTGATCCTGGGCGCCTCGACCGTGTCCGGCACCTTGACTGTGACTGCCAACGGCGCGCTCACGTTGAATGGTGCGACCGTTGGTGGCAACCTCTCGTTGACGGGGAATTCCATCACACTGGCCTCTGCACCAGTCTCAGTGACTGCCGGAAACGTGACGCTCAGCGCCGGCAACTCTCTCAATCAAACCGTCAATTTGACAGTCGCCGGTGCTGGCACCATCAACGCCACGACGACAGTTGGGGCGATTACGATGGCTCCGACCGCTTCCACCATGAGCGGGACGGGCGCGGTCAACTATACCGCCGGAACTGACGTCATCCTGGGCGCGCTGAGCACCGGTGGGCCCGTAAACGTCACTGCGCAAGGGGGCTCAATCCTGAGCGCTGGGGGCGCGGCCACGCATGTGACCGCCGGAGCCAACTCAACGCTTCGGGCTTTAGGGGGCGTCGTCGGGACTGGCGCAATGCCGATCACGGTGAACGTCAATCCCGGCGCGCTGGGAGTGGCCGCCACGACGGAGATTGGCGGGTTCTCAGGTGTCTTGACCGGAACCGTGGTGCCGAGTAATACCCTCAACCTCTTGAACGTCCCGCCGGGCTGCGTGTCCTTCAACGGTGCCTGCGTAACGACACCTATAAACCCAACAAACGGAATTCCGCTGAGCCTGTTGACGAGAGGCACGGTTGTTTATCTGAATCCTGATGTCATCGTGCCGACCTACCATCAAGAACCCTCGCGATCCGTCACGATACCGAGGCTGACGTCGGTCTATTCACCCACGAGCCTGCTGGCACCGTCGGATGTGACGATTTCGGGAGGTGGTGTACGGCAGGCTACAATCACCGGCATGGTGCCGGAGCAACTCGCCATCGAACCAGAATCTCCACCTCTCACCAGCCTCCCGGAGCCTTCGGACGTCTCGATCTCTGGAGACGGTGCTCAGCAGGGAACGATCGGGCGTACGGTCCCGGAGCAACCAACCGGCGGATCGGAATCTCCGCCACTGAGCAGCCTGCCGGAGCCTTCGGACGTCTCGGTCTTTGGAGGCAGTGCACCGGAGGCGTCCATCGTCAGCTCGGTGTCGGAGCAAGCTACCAGGAAGGTTGAGACTCAGCCTGTCAGCACGCCACAGGTTGACCCGACACGGCTGAATAGCTCGGTCGCGCCATCGGTCGCGCAGATCAAGTTCAAATCCGGCCAAGGTGACCTCAGTCTGACCGGCCGCGAACTCCTCATCCAAGTGAGCGAGATCCTCAAGAGCGTGGCCAATATGCGGATTCAGATTGAAGGGCACACCGACAACGTGCCGATCGGTCCCAAGCTTCGCTCGCTGTATGCATCCAACTGGGAGTTGGCCAAGGCTCGAGCCGCCAACGCCGTTCGCATTCTCGTTGAAGAGGGTGGAATCGATCCGGCAATCCTCTCGCCGGTCGGACGTGCGGACACACGCCCAGTGGCAAACAACGCCACGGCAGCAGGACGAAACAAGAACCGCCGGATCGCGATCGTGATTACCCCGAACGATCGGCCCGAAGCTGCGCCACTTCCCACCGCGGATCAGCCGGGTAGGTAAACGTAGCGAGCCATCGCTATTGCAGTCCCGGCACAGTCCCAGTACACTCGCACCCAGAGCCATCAGGCGTTCCGACTTGCTCTTCACACTCCATCCTCATAAAGGAGCCCTATGAACATGTTCAAGACTGCAGCGCTGGCCGGAGTCCTGCTGATCGGCATGCTCCTTTCGACGCAGGGCTATGCCCAGACCACCCAGCCATCCACCGACCAGAAGACCACGATCTTCGATTACAAGAAGGAGTTGAAACTGACGGATGAGCAGGAGCAGAAGATCCGCCAATTGCTCCTGGACCTCAGTAAACAGTTGCAGATTGAGCAAGCCAAGCTCACCCTTGCTCATGCTGACCTCGAGGAACTCATCAAGAAGGAAGCGGAGCTTGAGAAAATTAAGGAGGCGGTGAACCGGGAAGCAGCAATTCGTGCGGGTATCACCTATGCGGATTTGGCAGCCGGCCGCCACATTAACGCCGTGCTCACCCCAGCCCAGTTGAAACAATGGAGAGAGATCCAGGAGAAGGCCCGTCAAGCCCAAAGGCAGCCCAAAAATGATCCTGCCAGATAGACCACGTCGCAGGGTATGGCGACATAAGGAAGCTGGTCATGCTGAGCGGAAGGGGATGTGGTGGTGCCGAAGCTGCGAATTGAACCCGGACACCGTAGTGTCCGGGAGCCTATCGGGGGGCTCAATCGGGCATCGGAGGAGGGGGTATGATTCAGACATATGGCCGCCTGTCTCTGCTTCTGGTGATGACCTTGGCTGTCCTGGTGGTCATGACCCGCTTGGGGCACACAGCCATTCAGGCCAAAGAGGATCGGGAACCGCCCGTTCCTCTAGCGGGCCTAGCCACAGACGAGCAGGCTCGATTCGAGGAGGGACGGAAGCTCTTCGAATTGCCGTTCGCGCCACGGGAAGGCCTGGGGCCGGCCTTCAACGCGCGGGCCTGCGCCGCCTGCCACCACATTCCGACCATCGGCGGGCATGGGCCCGGGTATCGCGGGAACATTCGGTACACCGAGAACGATCAGGGACCGGCGGGAAAGCTCTTTCACGACCGGTCCATCGCTGGAGGGCCGGCCGAGACGCTCCCCGCCAACGCGCTCCTCTCCAAGCGACGCCCACCGGCGCTGCTTGGGCTCGGCCTGGTGGAAGCCATTCCCGAAGAAGCCATTCTCGCCCGTGCTGACCCGGATGACCGGGATGGCGACGGAATTCGAGGTCGTCCTGCGATGCGAGATGGCCATCTCCTGCGCTTCGGGTCTCAGTCGCACGTCGGCAGTCTGTTTGAGTTTGTCGCGGATGCGCTCCGGCAGGAAATGGGCCTGACCTCGCCGCTCCAGGGATTCGACCGGGAGCCCGGCAATCTCGAGCTGCCGGCCTTTGGGAAGAAGCACATTCCGGAACCGAACCTCTCGGTCGACGCGATCCGGAAGATTGTAGACTTCGTGGCGCAGCTGGCTCCGCCGCCGCGCGACACGAGCTTGATCGGTGACGCGCAGGTCGCGCGAGGGGAGCGACTGTTCGGCGAGTTGGACTGCGCGAAATGCCACGTGCCGGCATTCCGGAGCCGCTCGACTCCGTTCACCAGGTTGGGGGATGAGGCCACGGTCGCGGTCTCTGCGCTCCTAGGGCAGGAGATCGCGCCGTATTCAGACTTTCTCTTGCACGACCTGGGGCCCTCGTTAAATGACGGGATTGCTTTGGGAGTTGCGAAACCCTCGGAGTATCGAACGCCGCCGCTCTGGGGATTGCGATTTCACAAGAATCTCTTGTTGCATGATGGGCGAGCCAACAGCCCCGAGCAGGCGATCCTCTATCATGGTGGGGAGGCAGCGCGCTCGCGGAATCGATTCCTGAAACTTCCGGCGGAGGACCGTCAGGCGCTCATCGAGTTCCTGAAGACGTTGTGACTAATCGCATCCATCGCGTCGTCCCTTGATGATGACATCGTCGGAATTGGCGAAGAACACCAGCCGGCAGTTCACGTTCTGCCCGTAGAGGGGGAGAAGATGGTACTCGTCGGCCTGGCCCGGCATGCGGTCGATCGTCATGTCCCAGGCCATTTCCGTGGTGCCATCCTCCAATTCTTTCGGGTGTAGATTCGGCGGCCCGAGTTCGTAGTACAGGTCTGTTTTGTTCTTGCCGATCCACCGGGCGATGACGTCATCCCAGGTCTGATACGGGCCGGCCACGCCGGGCTGGGGGCCGCTAGCGCATCCTCCGATCCATAGCGTGAGGCAAAGAGTTGCGAGGGTAGGTCGCACAAGCCGCATTGGCTTCATCTCCAGGATCAGCGGCCCCATCCTATCACGTTGGACTCCTCCACAATAAGGGACAGCCGGATTCTTCAGCGCAGATGTGGAGAGA
Source organism: Nitrospirota bacterium (assembly GCA_020027965.1). GTDB lineage: Bacteria > Nitrospirota > Nitrospiria > Nitrospirales > Nitrospiraceae > JAHRHE01. Next base: position 5,591 of record JAHRHE010000042.1, read on the forward strand.
TTACGGTCTGGTTGACCCAGATTCCGGATTGAAAAGGTCGACACCAGATCGGGCTGTTCGCACCGAGTGCTGTTCCACGAAAAGCGCTTTGGAAATTGGGGCGAGTCTGCGACAATCAGTTGCGTGAAACGCTTCCTCGCGCTCCTCCTCCCGGGTGGTGTCATCTTGTTCGCGGCCGCGCTGGCCCTTCGCCCGCGGACTTTGCCGGACTCGATGGCGCCGTTCCTCCCTACCCTTCCCTATACTATCGCGGCGCTCGGCCTCTTCCTCGGCTGGTTTTTCAATTGCAGTCGCGTCGTCTTTGCCATCCTGATCCTTGCCATAGCCGACCGGGTTTTGCTCCAGTTCGGCGCCGGCCAGACCCCAGGAGGGGACGTCGGTCGAATCGTGTTCCACGCAGTGGCGCTGCTGCTTCCGCTGAATCTTGTGGCCTACGCGATGATCCGGGAACGCGGCCTGTTGAACCTTAGAGGCCTGGTGCGGGTCCTGCCGATCCTGGCGCAGGCCCTCCTCATTGCGTTGCTGTGCCGGCCCGGCCAGCGCAACCTGGCGGCAGTGCTCTGGTACAACTTCATCACTTCGCCGTGGCCGGCATGGACTCCTCTCGCTCAACCGGCCCTGCTGGCCTTCGGGGCTGCATTGGCGCTCCAGGCAGCCCGCTTCATGGTCTACCGGAATGCCCTCGAAAGCGGGTTTCTGTGGGCCCTGGTTGCTGCATTCCTGGCGGTCCACGGCGCGCGTACGGGCTGGGTGGCCACGACCTTCTTCAGCACGGCCGCACTTATTCTAGTCGTGTCGTTGATCCAGACCTCCTACCGCATGGCATACCATGATGAGCTGACCGGGTTGCCGGGGCGGCGCGCGATGAACGAGGCCCTGCTGAAGCTGGGCAGCCGGTATGCGGTGGCGATGGTGGACCTGGATCATTTTAAGCAGTTCAATGATTCGTACGGGCATCGGGTGGGGGATCAATGCTTGCGCATGGTGGCGGCGAAGCTTGGCCAGGTCTCCGGCGGCGGCGAGGCCTTTCGCTACGGCGGCGAGGAATTCTCGGTCATCTTTTCGGGGAAAACGGTGAAGGAAGCCTTGCCCCATCTGGAGCAACTCAGAGGCACGGTGGAGGCCTCGGGCTTTGTTTTGCGCGGCCGCGACCGCCCGCGGAAAAAGCCGGCCAAGCCGAAAGCAAGCACCGCGCCGCGAAATGTGGTCTCGGTCACGGTCAGCATCGGCGTCGCGGAGCGGGATGCCCGCCACGAGGGTCCGGATGAGGTGGTCAAGGCGGCAGACCGAGCCCTGTATCGAGCGAAGGAGGACGGCCGAAATCGGGTGCGATCGTAGGGCGGCGCGCATGGGGATCGCAGTCTGCTCGCGGACAACAATTCATTTCCACATCCGTGGGTCGACACGCGACCCCGCCCGGCCGTGGAGTCGAATCCGTACGGCCACTCCGGCCCGGCTCATCCCTCCGATTAATTCACCGTAGACCTCTCGGGAGGCCCCGGATCCCAGGTATCTCAGTGTCTGTTGCTCCTTGTTTCTATTCATTATTTTCAGTTCTTGATCATTCCCTCGGTTTAGAAAGGCTCGGTGAGGACCCCCTCCCAAATAGGTATTCACAAAACCTCAGTGAGATGGTATCCTCGCTGGCTTTTTACACACGCCCGCGCGGGTGGAGGATTAACGATGAGGGAGGGACTATGAACAGGGCGCGCTCTCAAGCCGTGGTTTTCTTCGTCGCTGCCTCGGTGGTGATCCAGTTCCTGGCTCAGCCTCCGATCGCGTCGGCGGCCGTGGATCTTGTCGCAGACTCTCTCACGTGGTCTCCGAATCCGGCGAATCCGAACGACCCGGTGGACGTCACCTTTCGGGTTCGGAACGCGGGTAGCACGTCGGCCGGGACCTTCCACGTTCAGTTGAAACGGGATGGGACCAACTGCTGTGATTGGATCGTGAGTGGGTTGGGCGGTGGCCAGGTGTTCCAACGGACCTGCCCGGCCTGGTACGCCATCCGTTCCGCGACGCCGCCCGGCCATACGATGCTCATGATCGTGGATGACCGGGGAGAGATCTCCGAATCCAGCGAATCCAACAACAGCCTGAGCGTGTTCGTCCCAGTGGGCACACCGCCCGTCGCCACCCCCACGATTACCCCCAACGGCGGCACGTTTAACAATACGGTCACGGTGACGCTGGCGACCACCACCTCGGGGGCGACCATCCGGTACACGACCAACGGGAGCACGCCGACGGCGACCTCGCCGCTCTACAGTGCGCCCTTTGCCCTGACGGCCAGTGCCACGGTCCAGGCGCGGGCGTTCAAGGCTGGCTCGCCCGACAGCGGCGTGGCCAGCGCCAGCTTCACGGTCGTTCCCACGGTCGCAACCCCCACGATCACTCCCAATGGCGGGACGTTCATGGACCAGGTGTCGGTGACCCTGGCGACCACCACCTCGGGCGCGACCATCCGGTACACGACCGACGGCAGCACCCCGACGGCGACCTCGCTGCTCTACAGCGCACCCTTTTCCCTGACGGCCAGCGCCACGGTCAAGGCCAAGGGGTTCAAAGCCGGCTTGCCCGACAGCCCCGTGACCAGCGCGGCCTTTACTATTCAGAACGCCGCTGCTACCTTGCGGTTCACCGAGCAGACCCAGGCGAAGGGGTTCGTGCTCAATCCGGACCGGGGCGGGTGGCACGGCAGCTTCGTGGCCGATTACGACAACGACGGAGATGAAGACCTCTTCATGACGAGTCACGGGATCGGCCAGGCGGATGACACCGGCTATGACGCGCTGTTCCGGAACAACGGCAGCGGGCAGTTCACCGACGTGGCCGCCAGCGCCGGAGTCCAGGGGGCGGCGATCTACGGTCGCTTCACGCGGGAGTTGCACGGCTCGGCCTGGATTGACTACGACAACGACGGGGACCTCGACTTGTACATGCCCGACACGGATTCGAACGTACTGGTGTCGGGCCCGAATCGGCACTCCACGGACGAGTTGTATGAAAACAACGGGAACGGCACCTTCACCCGAGTCTCCACGGCGCGCGGCTTCCCGCCACTGGGCCAGCTGGATTACGGCCGGCGAGGCGTAGTGGCCGGAGATTTCAACCACGACGGCTTCACCGACCTCTTCGTGCTCCAGATGATCCAGATCCAGCTCGATCCGAACAATCCGTATAACTGGTCCCACGTGATTCCCTCCCCGTATCGGTCGGTGTACTTCAACCAGGCGGGGCAATCCTTCTGCCTGGAGGGAGGTGCGACCTGCCCGGAGACGACCGGGGTCGGGTACACCGGATGGAGCCAGGGCGCGACCAGCCTGGACTATGATAGCGACGGCGACGTGGACGTGCTCGAATCCGACGAGGACAGCGGCTCCGGCCTCCGGCTGTGGGAGAACGACGGGCACGGGCATTTCGTGAACGTCGCGGCTGCCCGGGGTCTGCCGGGCGCGGGGACGGAGGTCAACTGCGCGACCGCCGGCGACATTGACAACGACGGGGACCAGGACCTCTACGTGCGGGTGAACGGTGTCGGGAACCTCTACCGGAACAACGGTGGGCAGTTCACCCTGGTCGCCACATTCGGCGGCGCCGAGCACATGTTCTTTGCCGACCTGGACAACGACGGGGACCTCGACGTCGTCTCCGGGGGCGTCTACTTGAACAACGGCAACGGAACGTTCGGGTCGAACCAGGCGGCGACGCTGGGTCTGATCTCGGAAGGACGTGGCGGCATGGCCTTTGACGCCGACGGGGACGGCGATCTGGACATCATCTTGAACCGGAGTGATCGCGACTTCCCCTACCTTCGGTACTACGTCAACGAGCTCGCCGTGACCGCACCGTCCACCACCCGCCTCCGGGTCAAATTGACCGGCCCGCAAGGGCAGGCGGGGGCCCCGGGCGCCAAGGTGTACGTCTACGAAGAGGGGCATCTGGGCGATCCCGCTCATCTCCTCGGCTATCGGGAAGTGACCACGGCCACCGGGTTCGTCAGCGGCCCGTCCCCCATTCAGCACTTCGGCCTCGGGGGGCGTACTGCGGTGGACGTACGGACCCGGTTCCTGGCCGTGCGCGATCAGGCCGGCAACCTGATCGAAAAGGTGGTCGAGCAAGCCTCGGTGCAGGCGAACACGACCCTCTGGATCGACGGGCGCTAGCGTCCCGCCGGCGCCCCCGCTCCCTGAAGCCGGGGCGACCGTCCGGTGCGGAAGAAGTCATGAAACGGGGTCGGTCGCCGATCGGCCTGCTCATCTCCTCGGCTATCGGGAGGTGACCACGGCCATCGGGTTTGTCAGTGGCTCGTCGCAGATTCAGCACTTCGGCCTTGGCTCGCGCACGACCGTGGATGTCCGAGTCCGGTTCGCGCCTGTCCGTGATGCGGCAGGCAATGTTGCCGAGACGATCGTGGATGCACGTTCGGTCCCCGCGAACACCACCGTGTCCCTCGACGGCCGCTCACTCCCTCCGATGTGACGACCATCTCCTCGCCTCCCGAGCCCTCTTCATTCTCACCTGCGTGGGTCACACCGCGAGGCTGCCGGCTCGTTGAGGCGAAGCCGCACCGCCTGGCGGGCACTTGCCTCATCGGTGCAGCTCCTGGTGAGAAATGGGGCAGGGCCCGCGAGACCGTGAAAACGACAAAAACCACTGGTTCTCCAGGGCCTATTCTGGCAGAATCCTCCCCTGGTCGGAGGAGACGGTGGCCAAGGTCGTGCCCGTCCTGAAATGGCTGTATTCATTCCTCATGCCGGGCGGTCTGTTGGTGCTCGCGTCGGTGGCCTTGCTGCGCCCGCGGGCGCTCCCCGAATGGGCGCTGCCGCTCGTGGGCGCCTATTGCTACATCATCTTCGGCTTGGGCGTCTTGCTCGGCTGGTATCTGGAGCGCAGCCGGATCATCTTTGCCGTCGTGGTCTTGATCCTGGCCGACTGGGCCATGCTGCAAGTGGGAGCCGGCGAGGTCGGGACAGGAGGTCCGGGTCGGATTCTGTTCAACGCCGTCGCATTTCTCCTCCCGTTGAATTTGCTGGCCCTTTCCTTGATTACTGAGCGCGGTCTCGACTTGCGCCGGGAGCTGCTACGACTGGGTCTCCTGATTGTGCAAACGGCCTTTGTCGCCTGGCTCTACCTGACCAACCAAACCGAGATCGCTGCCGCGCTGGAGAGCCCGCTCTTTGACCCGCACTACTCCGAATGGACCCCGGTTCCCCAGCCAGGACTCCTGGCGTTCGGGGTAGCGCTGAGCTTTCTCCTGCTCCGCGCCGTTCTGTTCCGGAACCCGCTGGAGAAACGGAATGCCATCGAGATCGGGTTTGTCTGGGCTCTCGTGGCGGTGTTCATTGCGCTTCACGGCGGCCTCCTCGGATGGGCCGCGACCAATTATTTCGCGACGGCCGCGCTGATCCTCATGATTGCGGTCTTCGAGGCGGGCCATAAATCCACCTACTACGACGAGCTGACCGGCCTGCGCGGGCGGTTCTACCTGAATGGGGCCTTGAACAGCCTGCGCGGCCGGTATGCCGTCGCCATGGTGGACATCGATCACTTCAAGGACGTCAATATGTCGCACGGGTATCAGGCGGGCAACGAAGTGCTCCGGATGGTCGCGGCGAAGATCGCGCAGGTTTCCGGCGGCGGGGAGGCCTTCCGCTATGAGGAGGAACAATTCGCGGTCATCTTCAAGGGCAAATCGGTCGACGAGGCGCGTCCGCATTTGGAAACACTACGGAAGGCGGTGGAGAGCTCGTCCTTTGCGCTGCGTGGCCCCGGCCGTCCGGTCGTGAAGCCGGAGACGACCCCGGAGGTGACTTCCCCCAAGAAGGAGCTGAAGGTGACCGTCAGCATCGGCGTCGCCGAACGGGACGAGAAGAATGTGAAGCCGGATCTGGTGGTGAAAGCGGCGCAGAAGGCGCTGTTCCGTGCGAAGCAAGCTGGTAGAAATCAGGTAAAATACATTATTACTAAGGCCGCGCTTTGAATTGAGTCTCCCGATAAGGAGCGAGGGTCGGGGCTAGGCGGGTCTTGAGTTGCGCCCAGTAGCCGGCGTAGCCACTCGAGTTATCCGTGCTGCGGTGGAGTTCGCGGCTGACGGTGCTGGGGGCACGCCCGAGGTTCACGGCACTCTGCCGCACAGAGAACCCGACGGCCCGCATCGGCCCAATCATGGAGCGTTCGTCGAGCGTCAGATGAGGAAAGAGCATCACAAGGCCTCCATTCGGTATGAATGAGTGGCGCACCTGACTCTACAGAACGGGCCTTGGAGCCAGCTCAGTTGCTCAGACTGTTGCACTTCGAATTAGAACCTACCAAGCACGGCGGCCAGAATCTGGTGAAATCCTGAAGAGCTGCACGTGGACTCTCGGAGTGTCGTCCTGACGATCTCAACCCTTGGTGGTTACCTTTGACGACCCAGGGGTCGTGTCCTGCGCGGTCCCGTTGGGAGACCATCCCCCGCCCAAGGCCTTGTAGAGCTGGACGATCGACACCAGGTAGAGCCGACGGGTGGACGTGAGCGCCAGTTCGGCTTCGAAGAGATTCCGCTGAGCCACGAGTACATCCAGATAGTTAGCGAGCCCGCCTTTATACCGCAAGTTGGCGAGGTGCAATGCAGATCTGAGGGCATCCACCTGTTGCACCTGCGCCTCCCGCTGCTCGCGGGCGGTACGGACCGCCACGAGAGCGTCCTCGACTTCCCGGAAGGCGACGAGGATCGCTTGCTCATACTGCGCCAAGGCCTGTCTGGTTTGGGCTTCGGCCGCCCGTTGTTGGAATCCTAAGGTTTGGGCGTTCAGGATGGGGCCAGTTACAAACGGTCCGAGGACTCCGAAATCTGTTGGCGGCGAGACAAGACTTGACAGTTGCGGACTCGCCGCGCCGAGGATGCCCGTGAGTGACAGTTTTGGAAACCGCTCGGCCTGGGCAACTCCGATCCTGGCGGTTGCCGCAGCCAGCTCTCGTTCTGCCTGCACGATATCCGGGCGGCGCTGGAGCAAGTCCGACGGAAGGCCAGGCGGCACGGTCGGCGGCATCACCTGTTCGGTGAGTGCCTCTCCTCTGAAGAGTTGAGCCGGTGTTCTCCCCAGCAACACGGCGATTTCATTCTCCTTCTGGACCATCTGACGCTTGATCTCTGCCGCGCGAGCCGCAGCGTTCGCCCGTTCCGCTTCGAACTGATCGACGTCCAGCTTGTTGATGACCCCCTGCCGCAGCCTCGCCTGGGCGATTCTCACCGATTCTTCCCAGGCTTGGACGGTGCGCTTGGCAATGTCCAGTTGCATGTCGAACTGGCGAAGATCGAAATAGGCCTGAGCCACCCCGCCCACGAGCTGCAGGATGACGGCTCGCCGGTTCTCCTCACGGGCCAAGAGATCGGCGCGAGCCGCCTCATTCGCCCTGCGAATCCGTCCCCAGATATCCAGCTCCCACGACAGAGACCCCTGCCCATAATGGTTAAAGGGGTTGGGAAAGCCGGGGAAGGAAATTCCACCCTGTCGAGCGACGGGCGAGTTCCAAGTCCCGCTGAGCTGGGGGGCGAAATCCATTCGCGCGATGAAGAGGCGCGCCTGAAATTCGTCGATGCTCGCGACAGCGCGCTTGAGGTCCTTGTTCTCCTCGAGCGCGATGCGGATCAGCTTCTGGAGCGCCACATCCTGGTAGAGCTCCCACCAGGGTATATTGGCGATGGACTGCAGCTCTCTCTCTTCGGCGGCCATGCGAAACGACTCTTGAGCTGGGCCCGGAGGACGAGTGTAGTCCGGCCCCATCGCGCAGGAGATGAGCAGTACCGGGAACACGGCGAGCGCGAGCAGGCGCATGTTAGTCCTCTCCTTTCTCAAGCCTCTGAGCCGGCGCCGCGCTCAGGTCTGTGACCGTTTGGTCGGCGCCACGCCGGCTGAGCTTCCGGACCAGGACGAAAAAGAGCGGCACGAAGAAAATAGCCAGGAAGGTGGCCGCCAGCATGCCGCCGAACACGCCAGTCCCGATGGATTGCCGGCTGGCAGCCCCGGCACCGGTGGCGACGACCAGCGGCACCACACCAAGGATGAAGGCCATCGACGTCATGATGATCGGGCGGAAGCGAAGACTGGCGGCTTCGATGGCCGCCTGCTCCGGCGACATGCCGGCCGCGTGGCGATGATTGGCAAACTCTACAATCAGGATCGCGTTCTTGGCGGCGAGGCCGATCAGCGTGACCAGCCCAATCTGAAAATAGATGTCGTTGGTCATGCCGCGGGCCCACACGGCGGACAAGGCTCCAAAGACGCCGAATGGCACAGCCAGGATCACGGCGAAAGGAACGGTCCAGCTTTCGTACTGAGCGGCCAGCACAAGAAACACCATCAGGAGGCCGAACGCGAACGCATACACCGATTGTCGTCCGACGATGCGCTCCTGGTAGGAAATCCCGCTCCAGTCGATACCATAGCCCTGGGGGATCAAGACTTCTTTGGCTACCCGTTCCAGAGCATCGAGCACTTGTCCGGAACTGTACCCCGGAGCGGCCGCCCCCAGCACCAAGGCCGTGTTGAATCCGTTAAAATGTGTCACCGGGTCCGGCCCGCTGGTGAACTGCGTTGTGACCACGGTGTCGAGCGGAATCATGGATGGTCCCTGTCCGTTCAGGGCGCGCACGTAAATCTTGGAGATATCCTCGGGTTTGGATCGATACTGTGCCTCTGCTTCTGTCTGTACCCGATAGACACGGCCAAATTTGAGGAAATCATTCACGTAGAGGTTGCCGAAATAGGCCTGCAGGGTGTCGAAGACCTCTGAAATCGGGACCCCCAGCGCTTTCGCTCGTTCGCGGTTCACGTGGGCATAGAGCCGGGGAGAGCTCACGCGGAAGTTGGTCCCGATTGCCCCGATGGCTGGATCCTGCCTGGCCTTGGCGACGAACTCCTGGGCGACGGCTGCGAACTTCTTGAAGTCTCCTCCGCTGGGGTCCTGCAGTTGCAAGGAAAAGCCCCCCGTGGCGCCGAGTCCCCTAATGGAAGGAGCGTTGAAGGCCAAGATAAGCGCCTCGGGAATCTTGGCGAATTGCTGATAGGCGGCTCCGATCAGGGCCGTCACATGTTGGTGCGGTCCCTTCCGTTCATCCCAGAGGTGCAACGGCACAAACATCGTGGCCGTATTGGGCCCCCGCGTGTTGAAAATGAAGTTGAGGCCGGACATCGCATCCGTCGAATGGATCGCGGGGTTCGAGAGGAAATAGCGCTCCACCTTACTCAGGACGGCATCGGTCCGCTGCTTGGACGCTCCGTCAGGAAGCTGGAACATGGCGATGAAATAACCCTGGTCTTCATCCGGCAAGAAGCTGGACGGGATCACCCTGAACAGACCGAGAGTGAGCAAGCCGATGACGCCGAACACCGCCAGCGCGAGGGCCGCCCGTTTGATGACCAGTCCGGCGACGGCGGTGTAGCGGTCTCTCGTCCAATCGAAGAACTTGTTGAAGAGCGTAAAGAAGCCTTTACGTTGCTCCTCGCCTCCCGGCTTCAGCACCAGGGCGCAGAGGGCCGGACTGAGCGTGAGGGCGACTACCCCGGATATGGTCACAGACAGGGCGATCGTGATCGCAAATTGCTTGTAGAGCTGGCCGGTAATCCCGCCCAAGAAGCCCACTGGCACGAATACGGCGCAGAGCACGAGCACGATAGCGATCACGGGCCCGGTGACTTCGGCCATGGCCCTCTTGGCGGCTTCCTTGGATGAGCAACATTCTTCCTTCATGTGGCGCTCGACGTTCTCAACCACAATGATCGCGTCATCGACGACCAGTCCGATCGCCAGAATCATGCCGAAGAGGGTCAGTGTGTTGATGGAAAACCCGAGGGCCTGCATGCCGGCGAAGGCGCCGATGAGGGAGACCGGCACCGCCACGCCGGGAATCAGCGTGGTACGCCAGCTTTGGAGAAAGAGATAGACGACCAGGATGACCAAGACCATCGCTGCGCCCAAGGTCTTGACGACCTCCTCAATGGACACTTCGATGAACCTGGTCGTGTCATAGGGAATGTCCCAGGACACGCCCGGAGGAAAACTCTTGGCCACCTCCCCCATCTCCTTGCGAACCCGTTTTACGGTATCGAGGGCGTTGGCTCCGGGAGAGAGGAAGGTCAAGAGAAAGACATTCGGCTTGCCGTTCCACCGTCCTTCAAGAGTATAGGATTGGGCGCCCAGCTCAACCTTGGCAACATCTTTCAGACGGATCATGGAGCCATTGGGGAGGGCCCTCACGATCATGTCCTCGAAGTCCTTCACTTCCGTCAGGCGGCCCAGCGTCATCACCGGAATCGTCAGTTCAGTGCCTTTGGGTGCCGGCTCTCGTCCGATCGTGCCGGCCGGAAAGTCTCGATTCTGCTCGCGGACGACGTTGGCGATATCGGTCGGCGTGAGACTCAGTTGCGCCATCCGGATCGGGTCCAGGATCAACCGCATCGAGTAGTTCTGCTGCCCGAACACGTAGGCGTCCCCCACGCCTCTGAGCCGTTTGATATTGTCGATCACTCGGAGAATGGCATAGTTGGAAAGAAAGACCGTGTCATGTCTGGGATCGGTGGAACTCAGGGCTATGACTGCGAGAAGATCCGGCGACACTTTTTTCACGCTGATGCCTTGACGAATAACCTCGTCCGGGATCTGCGGTTCCGCCAGCTTTTCGCGGTTCTGGGTCTGGACCTGGGCAATATCGACGTCCGTCCCGATCTCGAACGTGATCCGGATGGTCATGTGGCCGTCGTTGGTGCTGGTGGAGTCGTAGTAGAGGAGGTTGTCGATGCCGGGAAGCTGCACTTCGATGGGGCGAGCCACCGAGTCCGCCACCACCTCCGCGCTCGCGCCCGGATAGTCAGCCTCGATTTGAACCACCGGCGGCGTAATTTCCGGAAACTGAGCAATGGGGAGGGCCTGCAAGGACACCAGACCCACCACCACAATGATGATGGAGAGGACCGACGCAAAGATGGGGCGATCGATGAAAAAGCGCGGACTCACTTCGTCTGCTCCCTCTTGGCGTCGGTTGGCTGGCTCGCGGGGATGGTCTCGACTCCCGTAGCGGGAACTGGTTTGACGGGGACCCCAGGCATGATGCGTTGAAAGCCATCCACCACCACCCGTTCGCCCGCATGCAACCCTTCCTCGATGAGCCACTGGTTGCCCTGCCAACTGGTGGCTTGGACATCGCGGACCTCGACCTTGTCGTCGGCCCCAACCACATACAGAACGGGGCCCTTCGGTCCCTGCTGCACCGCTCGTTGGGGAGCCAGGATCGCATCGGTTTTGACCGTGCCTTTGAAACGAACCGTCACGAACTGTCCAGGAACCAGCATCCGGTCTGGATTCGGGAAGGTAACCCGCGCCGGCCTGGATCCCGTCTCGGTGCGCATGCTCACGTCGAGCAAATCAAAGATTCCTTCATGAGGATACGTCGTCCCGTCCAAGAAGATAATGATCCCACGTAACCGATAGACACCCGGGTGTTGGATCTTCTTCGCGGCAATGTCCCGTTGCCGTTTGAGCAGAAAGCTTTCCGGCGCGGTGACGGTCACGTACATGGGATCTACCTGATGGATGATCGTGAGCAGATCGGTTTGGGCGGACACTAATCGCCCCTCGTAGACCCGGGTCCGCTCGATCAGCCCGTCGATGGGAGCCGTGATGAGGGTGTTATCAAAGTCGAACTTCGCCTTGACCAGATCCCCTTTCGCCGCCTCCAACGCCGCCTTCGCGGCCAATTCCTCCGCGACCGCATCATCGACATCTTTTTGACTGACGGCTTGCTCAGCCAGGAGCGGCTTGAATCGAGCAAGATTTTGACTGGCCTGTACCAGCCGCGCCTCGGCCTGCGCGACCTTCGCCTTCGCACTCAGCAAGGCCGCCTGGAACGGGACCGGATCAATCTGATACAGACGAGTGCCTTTCTTCACATCACGGCCCTCAGGAAAGAAGCGCTCCTTGATGATCCCTGTCACCTGTGACCGGATCTCGACCGGGCGTGAGGACTCGGTTTGACCGATGAACTCCGGTTCGTCCGGCACGGTCTGGGCCGTCACCGTCACCACCTGGACCTCCGGGAGCGGGGTGGCTGGAGTGGACGCCGCCTCTTGCTTGCAGCCCAGCAGGCCGGCCATCGCCGCACATGCGAACAGGCCCGCCACCAACCTCAGCCTTGGGGAACCCTGAACCATCACGTGTCTCCTAGTTGAATCCAATGCCTTTAACGCGTGTCCCCGTCGCTCTTGGCGCGGTGAAGATCGACTACAGTGCCGGCCTCGTTCACTTCCGCGGTCACCAACGCGCCTTCCTCGATACCTCCCGTCTTAATCTCCAACCGCTCCATCGGGAAGACCTTCTCGCCTTCCGGGGTCGCCAGCTTGATCTCTTTCTTCATCTTCCCGACATAGACCAATTTACCCGTCACGAAACGATGGGTTCCCTCCTGGCCTTTCAGGTGCATGTCAATCACCGTATTATTTTCATCCAGCAGCACTGTGACTTCATCACCTTCCTTGAAAGGCTCATGGCCGTGGCGTCGAGAGACAGTGGGATTTAGCTGGAAGGTACTCCCATTGGGCGTCTTTACTGCGAGAGCCCCTGCCCCTTGCGTGACGACGCCTGAGACTTTCATATGTCCCCGTGGAGGGCCCTGCGTCTCAGTTGCCGCGTTCGCGGCAGCCGGGACGATGAGAAGCATGCCGATCAGAGCTGGCAATACGATGGAGAGATGAATGTGATGATCCATGGCTTCCTCCTTTATCGTGGTGTATCCCTCCCCTGCGATCATGGGTCATGCCTGATCGAACAATGGCACATCGCCCGCTCCTATTGCAATAAGCTCCGTTCACTTCCGCGTCGTCGCCCTGAACGCCGCCGCAAATTCCTCGGCGAAGTCCTCAATCCCCGTCTTGCCGAGATGATCCCCCGCCATGGGTTGGGCCGGTCGAATATACCTCTCATTCAAGCTTCGATCCATTTCTATCAGCAGCGCCACCACGTCCGGCTTCATCCCGGCGGCCAACATCGCCTTCCGCGCCTCTTCGTAAGGGAATTGAACATACTTCAACGCCGGCTTTCCGATGGCCTTCCCCAGAACGGCCGTGGCCTCCTGCATCGTGACCGGCCTGGGACCGAAGAACTCAAAGGCGGTCTGTCCCCGGAGCTGTAACTCGGCCAGAAATTCTCCGGCTTTTTCGCCGATGTCTCTCGTGGCCACCATCGGAATCGGGAGATCCGCCGTGAGCGGCGAACCGTTGATTCCCGAAGATTGAATGGTGGGAATCGACCAGAAGAGAGTTTCCATGAAATAGCCGGGTCGCAGATGGAGGACTTTGAGATCCTTGATCTCATTGAGACGCGCCTCTTGTTGACGCAACCCGCGAATGGGTCCCGTCCTCCCGTTGAGGTGCGCGCCGACGCTGCTGAGATTCACGACGAACGGGACCCCCGTGGTGCGAAGCGCCTGCGCAATGGCCGATCCAACTCGATCCTGGAAGGCCAGGAAGTCACCAGTACTGTAGTCCGGAGGAATCATGACGAAGGCCCCAACGACGCCCATGAACGCTTTGGTAAGGGCTTCCACGTCATCGAATGCGCCAACGTGCGCGATGGCTCCCTGATCCACCAGACTTCTCAGGCGTTCAGCACTTCGGCCGATCACGCGGACCTGAGCGCCGATTTGCAAGAGGCGTTCGGCGACGACCTTCCCGACGTGGCCCGTCGCGCCCATCACTGCGTACGCACGGTATTTATTCTTCATCGGATGACCTTCCTAATCCTACGTCTTGCTAGAGTCCTGCGTGGGATGATGCCGCACTCAGCGTCAGCGTTCGGCCCAGGAATCCATGATCATAATCACCACCAACAGAAACGGAACAATGACCGTCATGAACACAACGAGCCAGGGCATGATCGTCTTACCGTTTGTCCTTCCGACCAGAACGAGATGGACCCGTGCGGTCAGCTTTCGTAATGTCTTCGACAATGCATCTGGTGAGACAGCCGACTGCGTGAAGTTTTGCGCCTTGCTGCCACATCTTGGTCAAGAGCGCCTTGCCTTCAGGAGCGATGAAGGTCACGCCGGTGAGATCAACGAGCACGCGCTCCTGCCGCGCGCCCTCAACTCCGCGCCAGCAACGATCCAGTTCCTCCACCCATGGCCCGACCAGGCAGCCTTCAAGGATCATCTTTGTTACGTCCACATCCGACTGAGTGGTGATTTTCAGCATGGCTCTGTTCCTCTTGGTCTCTTAACATCGCAAGCGCTGTTCCACGCCGCATCGCTCAGCCGCCGTTCATAACAGATTGAAAACATTACATTCTTAAGCCATGGTCAGACAGTTGCCGGCTTGGACGGAAGTCGGTGCCGCCGACATCTCGGCAGATGCCGAATGCTCGGCGGAAGCGGAAGCTCTGTCACTAGGCGGGCTTGAACACCGTCCAATAAAGGTTTGTCAGTGGAAGGATGGTCGCGACAATACCAAAGACGATCCAGACACGCGCCACACGCCAATAGCTGTCAGGCATAGTTCCGCCATCTGTAAAGAGCCTCGCCAGAGGGGGCTTGGTTGATTTGGACAGGGATCAAATTCGCGATTCGAGCCTCCAGTCCTCAGTCGCCATGACGGGAAAACAAGAAGAGGGCGGCACTGAGGCCGCCCTCCCTCATCATGGCTTCCGGGTGTAGGTGATCTCCATCATCTTCATGTCTTTCATGTGCTTGCCGGAGCCGTACAGTTCAAAGACCTGAGTGTTCGCATCCACAATCTTCCAGACCGCGTGGTGCTTCATGTAGCCTTCAATCGGATCTTGGTGACCGCCTTTCAGCTTGA
>JAHRHE010000252.1 GCA_020027965.1 Nitrospirota bacterium
CACCATCAATCGGTGAAGCGATTGGCCCCGTCGCTGATCGCCAGCGGCGTGGCCCCAGACGGCATCATCGAAGCCATCGAGTCGCCCCGACACCCGTTCCTGCTCGGCGTCCAGTGGCACCCGGAATTCCTGTACGATCGGGACGACGTCCAGCGGAGACTGTTCCTCGCCTTCCTCAAGGCCGCCCGCGAGTCGTGAGGGAGTCTAGGGGAGACGGATGACCGTGGACCGCCTGCCCTGAGCCTTGTCGAAGGGGAGACCGTGGAAGGCTGACCGGAGACCGTCGACCGGAGACCGCAGACCGCCTGCCCTGAGCCTGGTCGAAGGGGAGGCCGTCTGGACGCTACAGTCGCCGCCGCCGCCAACCGATAAGAACCCATGGCCGTAGGCAGGCGAGGAACTAGCCCAATGTCCAGTCCTCTGTTCAGGACCAAATCCATCAAACAGATCCTAGCCGACAGCGAACACCCCGAGCATCGTCTCAAGAAGACGCTGACGGTCTGGGACCTCACCGCTCTTGGGATCGGAGCGATCATCGGGACGGGGATCTTCGTGCTGATCGGGACCGCGGTGGTGGGAGATGCGCACCGGCCTGGCGCCGGGCCCGGGATCGTGCTCTCGTTCATCCTCGCAGGCGTGACCTGTGCCTTTGCCGCCCTCTGCTATGCCGAGTTTGCCGCGATGATTCCCGTGGCCGGCAGCGCCTATACCTATTCTTATGCGACTCTCGGGGAGTTCCTGGCCTGGATCACCGGCTGGAATTTAATTCTCGAATATGGGGTGGCCTGCGTCGCGGTGTCAATCGGCTGGTCCGGCTATTTCAACAACATCCTCAAGACGCTGGGCCTCGAACTACCGGTCTGGGCCACCCATGCCCCGGGATCGGCTGAAGGTGGAATCGCCAACCTGCCGGCTGCGATCATCGTGCTGATCATTACAGGAATCCTGATCCTTGGCGTCAAGGAAAGCGCACGCACGACCGGGGTGATCGTCGTGATCAAGCTCGCGGTGGTCCTGTTCTTTATCGCCGTGGGCGTCGGGTCGGTGGAGCCGGCCAACTGGACCCCGTTCATGCCCTATGGGTTCGAGGGAGTCGGCGCCGCTGCCGCGATCGTCTTTTTCGCCTACATCGGCTTCGACGCGGTGTCCACGACGGCCGAGGAGGCGCGCAACGCCCAGCGGGATGTGCCGATCGGCATCATTGCCTCGCTGGGCCTCTGCACGGTCTTGTATGTCCTGGTGGCGGCGGTCCTGACGGGCATCATCCCGTACACCAAGATCGACGTGCATGCGCCGGTCGCGGAGGCGCTCCGGGTCGCCGGCTTCCACTGGGGGGCGGCCCTCGTCGCCACCGGCGCGGTGGCGGGCATCACGAGCGTGCTGATCGTGATGATGATCGGGCAGATCCGGGTGTTTTTTGCGATGTCCCGCGATGGGCTGCTCGTACCCTGGCTCTCGAAGGTGCATCCCCGCTTCAGGACTCCGCACCACGCGACGCTGGTCACCGGAGTCGGCATCGCGGTGCTGGCCGCCTTCGTGCCAATCGGGGAGGCGGCGGACATGACCAACATCGGGACCCTGTTTGCCTTTGCCCTGGTCTGCGCAGGGATCCTCGTGCTCCGCTGGGTCAATCCCACCCATCCTCGTCCGTTCCGCATTCCCTTCATGCCGTGGATTCCCGTGCTCGGGATGCTGTCCTGCCTTGGATTAATGTACTACCTGCCGACGATCACCTGGATCCGGTTCGTCGTCTGGACGGTGATCGGTGTCGCGCTGTATTTCGCCTACGGAATCCGTCGGAGCAAGCTGGCCGTCAAACGCGCGTAGCTAGTTTGACTCTCCGCTCGGGGGGACTGGTTCGGCAGGGGTGGCGGCGACGGTGGGTTCCTCAGGAGGAGAGGCTGCCTGGGCCGGTTTGGGAGCTGCGGCCGGCTTGGCCTCGGCTGGAGCAGGTTTGGGTGGCGCTGGCTTCTCCGGTTTGACCCCGCCTTCCCAATGGGGCCCGGTATACATCTCGGGCGACAACCCCTTGGCCTTCCATTTTTCCTCGAAGTCGGCTGCCGCGCGGTTGGGAGTCTCGCCTTCGCCAACGACCTCATTCCAGGGGTACACTCTGGGAGCGATCTGGCACACGTTGCCGTTCCGGCGCAAGTAGAGCGAGATGGGGTTGCCTCGGTAGGGACCCAGGAAGATGTGCACGTTGCCTACGTATTCGAGCAGGTTTGCCATCGTGCTGCTCCGAGAGGAGGCATGATGGGGCGCCATCAGGGCGATGGAAGCTGCTCCGGCGCGTGCCCGCCTAGCTGCTCTAGCGATCGGAAGAACGGCTGCGGCGCCCCCCATCCCCCACTCGGAAGGGGGGGGGTCTCCGATCCGCTCATGCCTGTTACACCCGTTGCATCGAGCGGAGCAACGGGTACCCGAGGCATGAGCGGTCGGGCCTCGCACGTTCTTCATCACCCGTTGCATTTTGGAGAGCAACGGGTACCCGACACATCAGCACGGCGGCCCCGCAATGTCGCACTCTCCATCGCCCCAATGGCTGGACAATTGATGATATGAACCCAAAAGGCGGGGCCTCGTCGCTCGTGCAGCGGGCATACAACCCTGCGTCGTTCGTATCTCGTCATTCGTGAAGCGTCTGAATTCCGAAACGAGATACGCTTCACGAGCCTTCGTGATGACGCGGGCAGTTCGGAAATCAGCCAGCCCGTCCGCCACGCACAATGTCCCCGCTCGTCCGGAGGAGTTCGGTCCGAGCCTGGCGCGAGTGGGAGTTCGCAAGGTTGACACGACTTCCGCTTGGCAGTAGCCTCTACCAGCTTGGAATGAGGGTCTGGCATGAATGTTGAGCGTGTGACGGGATGTATGATTGCATGGCCTGACGCTCCTTGCACGCAGCGCCTGCAGCAGCAACTCGGGCAGGTGCTGGCGGGATTGCGGGGACAGCGCAGTGCTGCCAAGGAGAATACGTAGGAACGATGGGCTCAACGTGTGAGATAAAAAGGATAGCGCCATGAGGAAGACATCGTTGTCATTTCTGCTGATGGTCGCGCTCGGCCTGCTGCTGACGCCGTATGACAGTCTTGCCGAGACGGTGGCGGAGCGGTTTGAGCAACAGATGAAGAAGTTCGCAGAATCATGCGCCAAGAAGAAACCCCGGCCAGGGGATATTACCTGCGATCGGTTGAAGCTCAAGCCGGCTGATCCCTTGGCAACGGAAGAGGGTCGATTTGCGCATTCCATTAAGGTTCCGAATCCGGTGCCAGCCGACAGCGGGTACAAGTCAGGCATGACGTCGCAGGAGTATTTCGAGCTTCTCTGTAAGACCGAGGCAGGAGAGTTCATCTTCAAGACGGTCGAAAATGTGGAAGGCCTTTACCTAATGCGGCCACGGAAAAAGGCCACGGACTATGAGCTGGGACATCTTTACGCATTAGAGGATCCCTACGGGGATATTGATTTCGCTGCTTCTAAGCCAGAGGATTACTTTGTGCAGCCACCACTTGGTAGGTATCTGTACCTTGAATCACCAAACACTTCCAAGTCATCAGCGCGAGGGGTTTACTTGCGCTATTACAGAGGTGATCCGAAGAGTTCAAAGAAAGACTTCGTCTTTATGAAAGGGAATCACAGTGAGCGTGTCCCCTATGTTGTCCAATCGGAAGAGGTCTCGGAATTGAAAAGCCGTTATGGGTTTTCATGGCGAGGCCTCAAGCGCGCTCACGATCGAGAACTGGGTATCGTTGGTGGTGAGTTGATTATTTTGGATCTCCAGACAAATGAAGCCTTAGCTGTCAGACGCGGTTATATCCGCAGCGGGGATGCACGAAATAATATGAGTGGGGTCTGGTGGTTAGGCGGACACGTTTGTCCTAAATATGGAGACAATACCGTCTATATGAGCGAATTCATTTCAAAAGTCTTAAAGCCGACAGAGGGAGAATCCCATGCCTCAAAGTGATATCGGCACTTGGCTAAACTTCGCCCTACAGCAGGTTGCCGGAGAGAGCTACCTTGATGGACCTGGTACGCTTGAGGAGCGTCTCGAACAAGGCAATAACCGCGTGGGATTTCCTGGCTCGGGCTTCACGCGGATGGCGACGTTGCAGGCGCAACAATTCGTTCAGCGTTATGAAATTCGTGACCATCACGCAGACGATGCGACGGGGTTTTCGGCAACAGTCCTGCGATACGTCGAAGATGGAGTGACCAAATACACCCTGTCCATGCGCAGTACCGAATTTAAGGAACAAAAGGAACCTTTTTCTTGACCGGCAGTATGCTATCCTGGGCGAGCTTCGGACGGATTCCGCGATCGCATCCTTGTCGAAAGGGAGGAACAACGTCATGACGGAGCCCGTGGACGTCTACTGTGATCTATTTCAAATCAACCTCGGAGTCTACGGGTGCGCCTGCAACTTTTCGCTCTCAAGCGCAGTTCCAACTGCTCCAGGGGTCCCTCCTCAGGCAGAACGCGTCGCCACCATCCGGATGAGTCTTGAGCATTTGAAGCTCATGACCTTCGTGTTGCACCGACAGCTTGTGCAGTATGAGGCCCAAGCCGGTGTGTCGGTT
>JAHRHE010000043.1 GCA_020027965.1 Nitrospirota bacterium
GAACACGCTGAAGATGATCATTAGGTAGACGCCGTATGGATTTGGATGGACAAAAGTGCCGTGAATGCGCCTGACGCCGATCGAGAGAAAGCGGCCTTGGTCGGTCGCGAGCTGGTAAAAGCCAAACATCGCCGGCAGGACGAACGAGGCCGCAAGGACATCGATAGCTCTCTGAATCCGACTCGGTGCGCGAAACAAGTTTGCCACGAGAGCGTAGACGACGAGAGAACCTAGTGCTGGCAGCCACTCGTTGAGACTGAAGAAAAGGTCATCAGAACGCATGACACCTATCAGACCGATCAGGAGGAGTACCGTATACACCTGCCCTGCCGGCAGGCTGAGGAATGGCAGTCCTCGGCTAATCAGAAAGAGGCCCCCACCAATGATTAGGATGAGAATGAGCGCCGTGTTCGGGCTGAGTAACGTCGTGATGCGTTGCTGCTGGACAACAAGAGCGCTGGCGAAGGTTCCAAGACTTGCGTCACTAGAAGCGCGTGCGACCAGTAACAGCATCAATCCAACGTCCGGTCGCTGGATGAATATCAGACTTAGGACGAGAATCGCGGCGGTGCCGATCACGTAGACGGGCGGAGCAGTCGCCACGAGCCACACCAGTGCGAATCCCGAGGCAATGACGACAAGAATCTGTGACCTGACCAGAGTTGCTGTGCTAGCAGTCTCCGATCTCAACTCGCACCTACCTGGAAACGAATCGTGAAGACCCTCTAGTCACCACTCAATGCCATCACGGCGGACCTACCTGACGGATTCGGTGGAGTGCGTGAGTACCCGGCCACAACGGCCCGAAGCACATCAAGAGTGGACTGGGCCGCATGACCCCAGGTGTACGCGCGGAGTGCCTTGGCCTGGGCCCTCTTCCCGAGTTGTCGGGCCGCCTCAGGGTGCTCGATGCACCACAGCAGGTTCCGATACACGTTGTTGGAGTTATGGTCGGTTAGTAGCCCGTCTTTCCCGCCTTCAATCACTTCCGCGAGTTGCCCTTGTCGCGAGGCAATCACCGGCTTGCCCGCTGCCATGTAATCAAATAACTTCAGCGAAGAGGGGTAGAAACCGTAGCGCGACCAGGAGAAGTCTCCGTAGAGGCAGAGGCACACATCCGCCGCAGCCACGTACCGAGGCACATCCAAATACGGAACGCCGGTGAAGATCAGTATATTCTCCCTCGTGTAAACCCTTTGGATTGGAGTGTGACTCAACACGATAAACACCATGCGGCGTCCGTCTCGCTGCGCAAGCGCAGCGATCTGGTCAATCAGATCGAACTCCTGCCACGGCCAACGAAAATCACCTGCATAGAGGACTTTGATGTGCTGCTCATATCCGCCGAGCGCAATCGGCTCTGCGACGGCGAACAATTCAGGGTCAGAACCGTTGGGAATTACTGCGCAGGTTCGTATGTGCAGATCCCGGCGCGCATAAACGGCCATTTGGCCCGACACACAGATCGCCGCTGCGACACCCCTCGCCTGGCTCCTTCTCCAGTGCTCTTCTTGAAAGACGCGCCATCGCAATCGTAACGACCTCAACGGCTCACGCACGAGCCGAAGCGGTCGTCTTTTAGCGTCACGAACTGGCGCGCCTGTCCGCAACGCCCAGAGCCGTTCCTCCGCCGGCGCATTAATCTCCCAAACGGTGGGCTTAGCGTGAGAGAGCTCCGTGCAGCGTCGCTTGATCACATGGCGTGAGACTGCGGTCCCGTCTACCCGCAAGTAGAGCAGGTCGATGGCGTTCATGAATGCCCGATAGCCTTCCGTTGTCGCGGGATACGTCACACAGGAAGGATTGGTCTCGTCACCAATGGTGTGAATCGTGCATCCGAGGCGACGCAATTGCCGGACCAGATTGTACACGTGCACCGTCCCACCATTCCGCGGCGGCATGCTGGGGAATCCATAAACGTAGCCGATGTGCATGCTACCGTCCCCTACCGGGTAAGAGGCTAGCGGGTAGCGGCCGCTTCCAGGCCACGGAGAGTTCCTGCCGTATCCGAAGAAATACGCCTTGCATCAGCGCACGCATTGTGACGGCGGCGCGCCGCCGCGGTGAGCCAAACACCAAGGCAGCTCCAAGACCCTTCAACTCGGCCAGGAGGAGCCTCGCCGCGAAGACGTCCCCACGCAGTAGGTACTTGCCGTAGAATGCGCCCCGTCCGCGTGCATAGTTGATCTTGATTCTGATTCCTTCCGCAGAAGTCCGGGTGTCCTGATGGTAAACAAGAGGACCCGGCGCGTAGACAACCGTGTGATGTGCGCGTAACACTCGGTAGACATAGTCGATGTCTTCAGCCGACCCCGCGGGGGTTCCAACTCCCAACTCAGAATCAAAGAAGCCGATCTGCCTTACTATCGAGGCTCTGATGCTCATATTATTGCCGTGACCACCCCCCCAAGGACTGCAGGGGAACCGGTAGTATTCCTTCTCCGGTTTGTCTTTCAGAGACAGCCGAAGTTGATGGGTATCATACGCTCGGGTCTGGCCGAATAGCACCGCGACAGATCGGTCCGATGCAAACTCCGCATGAAGATTGGACAGCCACATCCGATCGACGATGACATCGTCATCGACGAACGCCAGCACTTCGCCAGCAGCCGATTTGAGTGACCGGTTCCGGGCTTGCGAGAGACCGGGCAAAGGCTCGAACAGATATCGCACGTTAAGCCCCGTCGTCGTGGCAAATCGACGCACGACCTCAGGAGTCCCATCAGGTGAATTGTTGTCCACAACGAGTAGTTCCCATCCGAGGCTCGGTGGAACAACCATGCGGCTTAAGCTGTCCAGGGTGTCCTGAAGACTGCTCGCCCTGTTGCAGGTACACACAATTACCGAGATCATGCGCGGCAATGCCAGAAGGTCACTTCAATCGATCAGGCCGCCCCCACAGCGTTGGGCGGGGAGCTGTCCAGCACCTTTCGGTAAATCTGCACGAGCCGGTCGTTCAGTACGTCGATGTCGAAATGCATCCGCACGTGACGGCTGCCGGCCTGCCCCAGACTAAGCTGCAACTGCGGCTGTTCAATCAGGAAACGTAGCTTTACGGTAAGCGCATCAACATCCCCGGGGGGGGTCAAAAATCCAGACTTCCCGTCCAGGACGATGTCGCTACTACTACCCACTGCGCTGGCGACGGCTGGAAGTCCCAGTGCCTGGGCCTCCATTAACGCCACTGGTAACGCTTCGGCAGTACTTGGGAGCAGAAAGATATCGCTGCGTCTCAATGCGTCGATTACGGCGTCCTGGCGCTGAGGGCCGTGGAGATGAACGATGCCGCGTAGCCCCAGCTGGCCGATCAAAGCCGTAAGATCGTCGTGCAACGGTCCTCCGCCCAGAATGTCATAGCGCAAGCGAAGGTCCGGCTGCGCTTGCAGTAGCCTCGAGACGGCCGATATCCCAAAGTGGAGTCCCTTCTGCGGCACGAGCCGTGCGACGGTGGCAATATTGACCCCCTCACGTTTCGCGTCCTTTGGGGTCCGACTGACAAATGCGAATAGACGGCAGTCGATGCCGACAGGATGAAGAACCAGCTTTGCGGGATCGATTCCCAGCGCGAGCATCTGCCGGTGGTTGTAGCCGGAGACGGCTATGAAACAGTCGCCCTGACCTAGAAGCCTGCGGAACGGCCTGATGCCCTCGCGCTCCGCCAATCGGGTGTCGTAGCCGTGAAACGTTGTCACAAGTCTTCGCTGCAAACCCAGCTCCTTCAGCAGTGCGCCAACAGCCTCTCCGTTGGTTCCATACTGACAGTGCACGATATCGTACCGTGTCAAGAAGGGCAGGGCGGAGTACAGCGCACGGAGCGAGATCGCCGCTCGACCATAACGCCGGACGTTCATTGCGCGCAGGAGTGCGGGACGACGCGGTACGTAGGCAATGAGCATTCCTGCCGCCTTCACCGCCCGTACGAGGAGGTGATGAGGAAGCGTGATATTCCTGGTCCGGAGGAGCAGACCGTATCGTTCCACATCCGGGTGGACCGCGTCCTCCGGGTGAGGCTTCGTCGCAAAGATATCGACCTCGTGACCTCGGTCGAGGAGACCTGTAATCTGATTGAGGATAAACGTCTCCGACAGTGCCGGGAACCGATCGACGACGAAGGCGATCCTCAATGAGGCGTTGCCCGCTTGGGTCGGGCTTTCCCTGGCCGCCCCTCGCTCATGCCAGTGCCCGGTACCGGCGCTTCACCTGCCGAAGCTTCGCCAGCACTTGGCTTCGATCATATCTAGCCGTCAAAGCATCACTATGATAGCGGTAGTAATACAGTGGTCTAAACAGCCTCTGCATCCGAAAGCGCCTGGCTACCCGCAACCAGTACTCATAATCCTCTACCAGAAACGCGGTGGAGTCATATCCCCCCAGCTCTTCAAAAACACGCCGCCGGTATATGAAACATGCACCTACGGCGTTGCTCTCTCGGGCCCACAGCCACTGTGGTGGTTTGACCTGCCACAAGCGCGATGGGAGGGCCGCGAGGCGCTCGTCGATGATGTGCATCTCGGCATACACGAAGTCCAGGTTCCGATATGTCTGCAGAAACCCCACCATCTCTGCAATTGCGCTGGGATGATAGTAGTTGTCGTCCGACGTCCACGTGAGAAAGTCACCTGTCGCCGCCTCGAACCCCGTGTTCAGCGCCGCGGCGACCCCTCGGTTGCGCTCATGACGAAGAATACGAACGCGGGAATCCTCGTATGCGCGGAGAGCGGTATCGGCAGCATCGGTGGAGCCATCATCGACCATAAGGAGCTCGATGTTCCGATAGGTCTGGGTTAGGCAGCTTTCAACGGATTGCTGGAGATAACGACGGACATTGTACACAGGGAGCACGATGCTCACCTTGGCGGACTCGTCAAACCTCCGCCAGCCAGGCTTAGGCGAAGTTCCGTGTGTTGTGGTCTCATCGAACCAATGCGGGAACTGTGGCTCGAGCGCGCGTCGCGCATAGGACCCCCAGCGAACTCCGGTCAGGTCCAGCAGGTCAGGGTCGCACGCCAGCATCGTCTCAGCCAACTCTCGCCTACACAACCACAGAGCAGCAGCCGCAAGCGGAGTCGCCGTTGCACCGTTGGCAGCCAATCGCAGCAGCCGGCGGCCTACGCGAACCTTTTGCCCTGGATAGCCTTGAAACAGAGAGATGACCTGAGACGCATCGATAGGTGAAGATTGAGATGTCTCGGTGATCACAATGTCAAGGCCGGGGGTGATCCGACACAATCGCATTTTTGTTCTTGGATCAGAGTTTTTCCGCGACCGTAACGAGGAGATACCCCTGCCTCAAGAATGCTGGGCGGGAATCCACCGTGGACGGGAGTGCCCGTTGCAGAAGCCGTGCTAACTGCTTCCCCACGGGCATGGTCAAGAACTTGAGAGCATGCCTCGAAGCAATCGAACGCTCAGCGACGCGCATAGCACCAAGCTGCTTGAAATAGGGCTTCAGACTGCGGAAAGGCACTTCGCCGTTCCAATTCCACGCGCCCGTTCTCTCCATGTACCACTTGCCGAGACGGTAGGCGACAGAGAGCGCATTTGGGACCAGCACGATAAGCTTCCGCTTACAGACCCTCCAGGACTCCTCCAGAACAACCTCAATCTGCGAATCTGAGAAAAACTCGAGAACACCACACGTAAAGACCACATCGTAAGAGGAAGTGCGGAACGGCAAAGGTTTTGTCACGTCCGCTTGACAGAACCGGCCCTCTATGTCGAGGGCCTTGAACAACTCCCTGCTAAACCGGAGGTTTTCTGCAGACCAGTCTACAAGCGTGACGCTCTTGGCGTTCAGAGCGAGGACGGCAGATAGCTCGCCCCTGCCGCTACCGAGATCAAGCACGGTTTGCACACCGCGGCACGAGTCGATAAGCACGTCGGCCCACGGCATGACACGTCCTGCCGCCAAGGCCGCTGCCACTGCCTCCGACCGTGCCCCATCAAGCAGGATTCGACTCCAGGCAGAAGGGGCGAGGTTGCTGCGTGCGAGGATCATGCCGCTAGGGTCTTCCTCAAGACCCAACAGTCGAGGTAGAACTTTGGCATCCAGCTGATTTCGGCGTCCGGGAAGTACGCGGCGCCCCGACCATAACTTCCAAACCACCCCCCACTACGATTCTGAATGCTTTCCAAGTAGGATATGGCACGGTCGGCGGTTTCCACTTCACCAACCTTGTACCATGCCAGCGCTAACTGGGCCACCCCGGTGGAGCAGACCCACGCGGCGCCAGGGTAGGCTGGAATTCCCCCGTCGGTTCTCTGAACTGCAGCAGCCTGGCTAAGACCTTGCCGCGCCAGATCGACCTCTCCCAGGTCAACCAGGGCCTCCAGCATGTAGCCGAAAATGTGCGAAAGTGTAGTGAATGAAGACTTGAATTCCACCAAGTCGGGCTTGGTCTTGTAATAGCTCAGGCTTCGTAGTGCGGCATGAACGTACTTCGACTCTTGCAGTCTGATGCCGGCTTCCACTAGAGGTGGAAGGACGTAGAGATTCGTGTACTCCGAAAATACTTCTCCTGCTCGCGTTCGCCATGAGGCGTATGTAGGCGTTCTGACGGCGCCCTCGTCTGAAATCTGATCAACGACAAACTCGCAAGCACGCCTAACGTTGGACTCCAACTGGGGCATCTCATCCAGCACGGCCAAGAATCCACGTATCACCTGAGCGGTATCAAACGTGTACGGGTCCTCATCCGGAGCCGAAAATGCTCCATCCGGCCGCTGGACCTGCGCTTCCCAGGCCGCCAGATCCTTGGCCAGCGTCTGTTGTCCGCAGGCATAGAGAGTCGGAATCAGGTATCCGGTGACTTCTTGAGACGCAATCCGCCTCATCGTATGCACCGCTATACCGCTTCCCGGGATCCGGTGATTGATTATCCACCGAATGGCCCGGTCGGTGGGTGTCGCGACACACATTGAGCGAGAAAGAATGCGATTCAGCATCCCCACGTGCCCTCGGCCGATACTATTGATGAGAAATCCGCCTAGACGCGGGCGGCCTCGGGGACTCTAGCGCGGCGTCTGATGGTCTCACATGCTGCATTGATCAGAATCTGCGCCTTCATGCCGTCCTCCGAGGTCACAACGGGGTCCTGCCCCCTGGTAACATCCAGAAAGTGGCCAATCTGACGGGCAAAGGCCTCTTCCAAACCTGCGCGGTTGGGCAGGCGCTTCCAGTCCTTCCAGGTCCGGTACTTGTAGGTCACCCCCTCAAGGTCGGCCAGGAGCGTTCCATGCTCACCGAAAATCTCCAGATACGCGCGCGATGGCACAGCCATTGCCCAGCTCACATCCACGGTCCCCAATGTGCCGTCTTCCAAGCGAAGGATCAGCTTGCCGGTATCCTCCACCCCGTATGCCTGACTCTCGGTTGCCTCGGCCGTGAACTCCCTGATTTCACCCAGAAGGTGACGGACTAGGTCAATCGCGTGGGGTCCATTGTCCATGACGACTCCGCCACCTGAGATCTCGGGTCGCACGTACCACGTCCCGGCCATGTCAAGCCTCCCACCGAACATCATGCGAAACGTGAGAATCTTCCCCAGGCTCCCCGTGGCAAGCAGCTGTCGTGCGCTCTCTATTTCATCGTGAAAGCGGAACTTGAAAGCCGGCACCAGCTGGCGGTTCGCCGCTCGCGCTGCGCCCAGCATTTCCTGCAGCTCCGCCACCGTGAGCGCGAGGGGCTTCTCGCACAAGACATGAACGCCCGCGTTTAGCAGATCGACCGCAATATCGCGATGGGTAACCGGCACACTGCATACACTGGCGGCACCCAGGGTCTCGGCTGCCAGCATCTCGGTATGGGAGCGATACGCCCGGGCACCGACCTCTCCCGCCATCACCCTGGCCCGGTCAAAATCGACATCGGCAACCGCCACAACCTCGGCTGCCGGATGGTGCCGATAGGCTTTCAGGTGCCATTGACCTATTCGGCCACAACCGATGATGGCAACACGTTGGCGGGGTGAGCTTGATCGGGATGCGATCGCAGGCTGACTCTGTGCCGTTCGGACCGGCGCAACAGATGGGAAGGCGGTTGGTCGGGACAGGGATTGCTTGAGCACGTCTACCACCCGGTCAACTTCTTGATACGTCCAGCTCTCGTCCCACGGGATGCACAATAGCTGATCCAGCAACCGCTCGGCATTGGGACACAGCCCTTCGCCGTACTCATATGTCTCAGCAGGGTCCCGGATTGTGAACGGGTAATGGGAATCGCCATACGTCTTCTTGGAGCGCAGGGACTCGCTACAGAGGTAGATCGGCTCACCCGTGTATCCCGGGAGGCTCGGGATCTTTGCCTCTCGCAGCGCCGCCGCAAGGTCATGCGGATCTTGATCAACGACGCGGATCGGGTAGAGCCAGTAGCTGTGATCCGCGCCCGGGGTGACCGGCGCCGGCATCGCACCGTCCAGCCCGGTCAGCCGCTCCGTCATATAGCGACCAAGTTCCGATCGCTTCCTCACGACCCGTTGCACCTTGTCCAGCTGCGCCAGTCCGACCGCCGCCACCAGTTCCGTGATGCGGTAGTTTGGAGCATGGAACAGATAGGAACGCGGTCCCCAGCCTTTGCGGGCAAATCCCTTGTCCACGAAGAGATTCATCCGTTCGTAGTACGCCTGGTTCCAGGTAATGGTCATCCCACCCTCACCGGTGGTCATCGGCTTGGACTGCTGGAAGCTGAAGCACCCGATGTCGCCGATTGTCCCGACGAGCTTCCCCTTGTATGGTGTCAAATGTGCCTGTGAACAATCCTCGATCAGCGCCAGTCTATGGCGACGAGCGATCTCGACCATCGCGTCCATGTCACACGGATTCCCGAAGAGGTGGACGGCGATGATGGCTCGGGTCCGCGTCGTGATCTTGCGCTCGACATCGTGAGGGTCCATACTGTACGTCTCGTCAACATCGGCAAAGACGGGGATGCTGTTCTGGTAGAGAATGGGGATAATTGTTCCCATATCGGTAATCGGCGCGGTGATGATCTCATCTCCGGGGTTAAGATCCAAGGCTCCCAGCGCCACATGAATGGCTGCCGTCCCGGATGACGACGCCACCGCGTACGGCACGCCGTAGGCCGCCGCAAATGCGCTCTCAAACTCCGTGACCATCCTACCGTTTGTGCCGCCCAGGTGCTGCGAACGCAGAGCTTCATAGACCAGTCTCAATTCCTCAGCACCAAATGGCTTCCGGCCCTGTTTGCGCTCGGACAGACGGACCAGAGACATGCACAAAAGGGCGAGAAGTCTCCGCTCGGCCTTCCGCTTCGTGGCTCTCACGATCCGCCTAATCACGGGAATTCCCCTCTCGCGCACTATGCAAGATCATGCATCGCGCTGGCTCGCTCACCAGACGACATCCATACCTCTCTGCACCCGGCGGGCAGGTCAGCACCCAGGACGAGAAGTTCTTCTTTGAGTGTCGAGGGAAGTCTAACGGCCCAGTAAAGCTTTTCCGAGGACTTTGGGGTATCGATCGAACCCGGATCGCAACGCATCAAGAGCCCTCCCTCGGGCGATCTCAAACCGTCTGTGCAGAGACAATGAAGGTAGTGTTAGCGCTTCCTTATAGATTGCCGCTTCAGCGGCATCAACTACATCCTTGTCGAAGGATGGTGCGATGCTCAAGGCACCCTGCGAGATCCTTTGACGATATCTAGAGTCTTCACACACCTTCTGAATCGCAGCCGCCAATGCTCGATGTTCTGTGAAATCCTTGACAAGGCATGCGCTGACATCATGCGTGAGATACTCGTTCATCGGTGCGATATCTGAAGTGATGATGGGTGTCCCGCAAGCCGCGGCCTCGATGAAAACTATTCCAAAACCTTCGAAGCGGCTGGGCACGCAAAAACAGTCGCACCAAGAGTACCATGCTGGTAATTCCGAATTCTTCACGGCGTCGATCCAGAAACAGCGCTTCTGGACGCCAAGCTCCTCAGCCAGCGCCACGTAGGGCGACTTGTCGCCCATTCCCACAAACACGCATGAGTATTCAGGAGCGAGCAATTGCAGAGCTCGGATCACCGTATCCGGGTTCTTCTGACGATCGCTGCGTCCTATATGCAAGATATGCTTCCCAGGCGGGAAGCGGTTCGCGACCAGCTCCAAAGCGCTTCGGTCTGCGATTGGACGGAATTTCGTCGTGTCCACCCTATTCGGCAGCGTGCGTATCCGGTTCGGATCTACACCCGCATCGAGGACATGCTCCCTGACGGCGTTCGACAAGCAAACCACAAGATCTGCATAACGCACCGAAGTGTGTATCCGCTCTCGGCGATCATCATGAACACTGACGATGACCGGGACGTCATGAACCCGATTGTGGCAGACCAACGCGGCAGGCCGGCGACCCCCATAGGCTCGAACGACATCCGGCCGAATTTCCATCAGAGCTCGGCTGAAATCGCGCACGGCAATGCCCCGAATGAGCATGCCAAATGCCCTGCGTTCGCCCTGCTCTAGTGGACTCAGCACACTGACTTCGCCAAACATGTTCGTCGGATTGAAATAACTCTCCAGCATGTCATAACCAGCGCGCTCATAGGCCGCAATCGGGTCGTTGGGGACGACAACGAGCTTCGGACGCAACCTATTCAAGCCGGCCATCCTCGTGAACGACAACGCAATTGAACCGTCCCTCCCACAGGAACACGACCTCGGTCACCAGGGAGTGTGAATACCAATAGCGCCGAAGCAGTTTACTCAACCGATCCATCCGCTCACTCCCCCGGTACCAGCCGTCGTAATCCAAAAGGATCTCAAAAGGGTTCGTCGACGACGTCGCACGATACCCACCGGCCCCGTCGGGCACTGGATGTTCACCGAACGGACGATTTTCGGTCTTCGTCTTACGTATGAACATCAGCGTGTCTCCGCGCGCGACTACCAGCCACAGATGATATGGACGGCCGAAGGCGATCTCTGAGAAGGCGGACGGCGTAATCACTGCCCCCGCACGGGCAACACGACAAATTTCGGCGGAGGCCTTCTTAGGGTTCTCCAGGTGCTCAAAGACATGATGCGTATAGGCGAAATCAAACGCACCGTCCGCGAATGGCAGTGCTTCCAATCGGGCCAATACGAAGTGTTTCGCCCGCAATTCCTGGGGGTTGATGTTCGCGCCAAAGCCCAACGATCGCTGGCGTGAATCGAGATATGCGTCTACACCAACGAAAGCCCGTGGATGCGGATTCACACCGCAGCCTAGATCGACGATTCTTTCTGCAGCTCTCAGACGTTCTTGCAGGATCGTCCACTGCGGCGAACTCACCAGGTCTTCTCGCGAGCCCTCGCGCCGAAACGCTCCGAAAGACGCGAGCGCTCTTCGCATTCGCGCGGGTGCATGATGCCACAACTCCCGAATTAGCCTCGCCTCGCCCCCGTGGCATGCATTCTCAGAAGACCAAAGAACCATTTCTGTCTACTTGGACATCTTGATCGCCGGATCCAAGCCAGAGTTGGTTTGCACCGACCATCCCGGCGACTTGCCGAAGGTAGGTCTCCACCGTAAGAATTGCGATCAACAAGCGTGGGGTAACGATGCGGGGGTGATTGTCGGAGAGCACGCGCCTGACAGCACCCCTTAATACCCCATCAATCACAAGCTGTCCCTGCAGGAGCCTCTCCCTTACTCTGCTTTCTGAAACGCAACGATGAAAGTCGACGAACCAACGAGTCATCGGAACGCGTTCCGTATCAGATTCTGCGACCCAACTCCGCGCGCGACTTTGAAGACCTGGAGGCAGTTGGCGACCAATCCTCCGTCCGGCACGCCGAAGTACGTGTCGCATTTGACTCCTCGTGTTCCTCCACGCTCTCACCGGCGCCGTTTCCACAAGACCTCGCCCACTCCGTTCCCAGGGGATATTCAAATAGTACTTAGGGTATCTCCCCACGAGGAAATCGTTGTAGAACTTGCTTCCGCGTCTCGCGCTAGCGGGGACACCACCCAGGAACAGCTTAAGGGTATCTTGCCCCAAGCCAGGGAATCCGAACTCGCAATGCGTCATCAAGCTGACGGGGAAGTAAAGGGTGTACCGGCGGTACTCCGTGCGCAAATAGATACAGTCCGAGCTCGGCCCGCCTGCGCAATCCGCTGCTTCCTCGAGTGAGCAGGCAACAAACTCGTCCCGCGAGACGAATGGATTCGCCATGTAGCTATGGTTCAGCCAACGCTCAACAGACTCTGGTCCCCAATCTGGTGGCACGAAGTAGTTATCGAGGTGACTACCACCAAACAGAAGATCGCCGGCAATGTTGACCGCGCTGTACCAACTTCCCGAGTGCATCGTATCCATCGTGATCGCACAATTTAGATGATTGGCGTTTACCAAGCCATCCGTATACCAGATGCCTTCATCTCTCCGATGCCACCAGTTCTTCGTGTCCAGCAGACACACGCGGTGTGGGACGCCAGCGATCCTTGTCACCTGACGCGCGCGATTGAGTTCAGGTGATTCCCGGCTACCATATGATACCGCGACTACCTCGACCCCCTGGGCCAACAACTCAGCAAGCAGGAGGCGCGAATCCAGTCCCCCGCTCAGGAGAATTGGCAAGGTCGGCTTTGAGTGACGTCGCACTTCTAAGGCCCACAAACGGCCGAACTCCTCCTGAGCCTCTGAAAGTTCAACCTGCCTGACGGGAAGTTCGTCGAAAGCCCAATAGCGTCGGCGAGAGATGCCTTCGGCGGAGAGGCGCCACACAGTCGCAGGCGGCATTAACGTAATTCCTTTCCACCACGTACGTTTGTCGAGCATTCTATTCATCGAGAAAAATTGACGAAGGCTCACCTCATCTAGGTCAGGCAATACATCGCGGATGGCCAGCAGCGCCTTGACCTCGGCGGCGTACGCAAACCAATCTGGTGTCTCTGTGTAGTAGAAGGGGCGAAAACCCAACCGGTCGTTTCCCAGTAGCAGCTCTTGCGTATCCGCGTTGAAACACGCCATGTTGAATACACCATCCACCCTCCTGGCTAACGTGGAAGGGTCGTCAAAGAGGGCAGCGATCTCATCAGCTGTAGGTGTCACATGTTCGGAGGCGGTCGAAGTGGCAAAGTAATGCCCATCAAACCATGCATATCTGCTTCCGTCTTGACTGATCAGAGGTTGCGGCATCGGATTAAGGACGCCTAGATGAACTCGGCCTCCGCAGTAGGAATCCGTTCCCCAGAGGTCAACCCCAAGCCACGGGACGGTGCGCATAGTGTCGGCCATGCGCCGAGCCATTGAGGGGAGCGACCTTGGATCAATCCGACCTCCAGGCTTGAGCCAGATTCCGAAAAGTCCAGGCATCTGCTATGGTCTCTCGATGACGGTATAGGAAGGGGAGATTATGCAGCTACCATCAACTTCTTAAGAACAGCCTGTAACTCCTTATTGCGCTGTAGAGATGGCGGGGATCCTTCAACGCCGCCCTGGCGATGTACCAACGAAGCGATTCTCGACTGGAAGCGGCGAGGACTCCACCATACTCGTTGACCATGTCATCCTCTTGAATAAGCTGCTTGGGATCGAATAGTATCGCGAGTAGTGCGGCATATCCGGCCAGGCTTCGCCGATGTCGCTCCCGTCCCGTTCCAACGGCCACCGCTGTTGCCTTCCAGATCTCGCCAAGGAAGAGCCTGCTTCCCTGCTGGGTCCAGAAACCTGTTGCCGTCACTAACGGAAAGCAGAAACGCGTGACCGAATCAAGAGGGGTGTGTGACTTTCGTGCAACATGGTACATGCTCGATGCGACAGCATCCCGGATTCGTTTGTCGTTGATCAACCGAGGAACCTTCCGAAGCCATGCCTGTACAATGAGAGGGTATCGTTCGAATTCCGCGTTTTGCGCAAATCGTCCGGCGAATCCTAGTGCAGTTCGCGCCCAGGCTTCTCGCCTTACTTCCGCGAACTCTGGTCGATTGGGGAGCATCCTCAACGCTTTTCGGATGACACGGTACTTGGTACGCTCCATTTCACGTGTTTGCATGCCCGTGTGCACCAATCCGTCGCGGGCAGGGCGGTACACAGCCACACAACCGGGCACAAATAGGACCTCGCCTCCAAAGGCGAGCCGCAGCCACATGTCATGGTCTTCGTTTCGAGAAAGGGATTCATCGAAATGGCCTGCCCGTTCGATCGCCGATCGACGTACCAACACTGAGCACGCGAGAATTAAGGCCCTAGTGTCCATGAGCAGAGGCAAGAAGATCTGGCCTGACGGTGGGTGGCTGGCAGAGGGCCAGATCTCGGATCGACTGCCCCGCAGAATTTCGTATTGGGAGTATACGACCTCTGCCTGGGGATGGGCTTCCAAGACCGGAACCTGCAGCTCCAGCTTGCTCGGGCGCCAAACGTCGTCGTCATCAAGGAATCCTACGAATTCTCCCGTGACAGCTCTTATGCCAGCGTTTCTAGCAGCTGAAACCCCGCGGCTTTCGCGGGTCCTGATATACCTCGCTAAAGGGAAGCCGCGGGCGACTTCTTGCGTTGAGTCAGTCGACGCGTCGTCAACCACAATGACCTCGAGGTCAAAGGTCTTTCCGATGCCGCGTTGCGCATACACAGACTCAAGCGCCTCCCGCAGCAAAGCAGAACGATTGCGGGTTGGGGTTATGACACTCACCCGCGGGAGCATCTGTCTGGCGAGCGTTTCAGGCGTGTCAGGCGTGTCCAACGAGCTTGATAGCGGGCCGAGGAGGAACTGCCTTTTTGGCAAGGCGCTTTATTGCTCGGTCCCCCCTGCTGGCACTTCGAAACGCACGTTCTGAAGCCTGATGGCTCGTTCGGCTTGAACTCCTGCCCCATCTCCCGTCCAACGGACGGGTAGAGCGAGCACGGAGGTCTCCCACGGAAGCAAGTCGGTCCAGGCATGATCTTGGGTACTCGGCCTCCCCATGGTGAAAGTCGCCAGGGGATGCCAGGGGACTTCGTCTGCGCGGTCAGGTAGACTAGCAACTCGCCCCCACACTCGGTAAGTTCCCGGGCTCAATGGCAACGACGGAAAAGTCCATCGTAGCATACCCTTTCCTGGCCGGCCTGCGAGTTCCGCCAATGATCCCGAGCGAGCAACCAGTATTATCGTGCCCGCGGAGGTCGCCAGCTTGATGACAAGTTCCACCTGGGGCCAAGCATCCCGAGACTGATAATGAACGTTGACTACAATATCCTCACCGGGCCGGAATTCGGACCGAGGAATGCCATACCGGTCTGTGATAAGAGCTTGTTCTAGTTCCATAGTGGCCGCAGCGTTCGAAGCGCGGCGAGCGATTTCCAGCAAATGTCTCTCTACCGCGGCACGGTATTTGCTAATCACATCTGGACCATCTCCTAGTTCCGCAATGCGCCCCTGATCAACCCACAATACCCTCTGGCAGACACGTTCCACCGTCGACAAATGATGGGAGACAAAAATCAGTGTTGTCCCAGCCCGGTGCAACGTCCGCATATGGTCGACACACTTACGTTGAAATATCCAGTCACCCACGGCGAGAACCTCGTCAATAAGGAACACGTCTGGATGCAGGAAAGCCGTTATGGCAAAGCCTAATCGCACCTTCATGCCGGATGAGTACCATTTCATGGGCACGTCGAGGAACTTTTCTACCTCAGAGAAAGCCACGATCTCGTCAAACCTGCGACGAGTTTCAAGGCGGGAAAGGCCCAGAATGGCTCCATACAGATGGACATTCTCTCTGCCGGTCAGCTCGGGATGCATGCCGGCCCCCACTTCGATCAGGGCACCGACTCGGCCGCGTACCCTCACTACCCCCTTGCTTGGATAGGTAACACCGCCAATCAGACGGAGAATCGTGCTCTTCCCGGCGCCGTTATGGCCCACAATTCCCAAAGATTCCCCAGGCTGAACGTCAAGCATCACGTCGCGCAAAGCCCAGAATTGGCGCTCGCGCGCCGACGGGGAATGCTGAGAGGCCTGACCGTCTCCGGCCAACTCCATGATATTCAGTGTCGTCGGATTCAGTCGATACCCTTTCCATACATGCTCGAGCTGTATCTGCATTGGAAATACTCCTGTCTGCCCGGGCTCTAGACGACGTCCGCCATGTTGCGCTCGACCTGTTTGAAGATCCAATAGGACCCCATGAAGAGTACGGCCATGACCATGATCAGGACTGCCAGCATCTCAAGATCGGGTGTCCCCTTATGGAGGATGACGCGCCTGTACCCGTCGACGATCATCGCCATCGGGTTGAGGATGAGATAGAGTGGCTGAAGCGACTCCGGAATAGCCCTCGTCGAGTAGACTACCGGGGTTGAAAACATCCACACTTGCAACGCCAACGGGAGAGCATGTCTCACGTCTCGATAGTAGGCGTTCAACGCAGCAAGGATAAGGCCGATGCTCGCCATCAAGATAACCTGAGCGAGCAGTAACGGGGCAATGAACACAGCGGTCCAACTGATTGATATGTGATAGTAGACGAGTATGGCAACGAACACCACCGCCCCAATGAGGAAGTCCACTCCACCACTCACAATGTGAAATAATGGCAAGATTTCCCTTGGGAACGCGACTTTGGTCACAATAGCCTGGTTTTGGACAACACTGTTCGTCGCGCTTGCCACCACGGCCGAAAAGTAGTTCCAGGGCAACAAGCCCGCGTACACGAAGACTGGGTATGGAAAACCCTCACTCGAAACTCTCGCGACTCGCCCAAGAACGATGCTGAACACCACCATGAGCATGAAGGGCTGAATCCACGCCCAGAGGATCCCCAGTAGAGTCTGCTTGTATTTCACTTTCAAGTCGCGCTGCGCAAATACCAACAGCAATTCGCGATAAGCAATGAACCGACGAAGATCAGCCAGGACGCTCTGGCGCTTGCTCGAGTAGACCATTACCGTCTGGGACTGCGTTGACATCGATCGCACTCTTCCTCCTGTGATACCCCGTCCTCTGGGGAGCGTGGAAGGGGTCAGAGGCGGATGATCTTCTCCCGCCCATTCCTCACGGGCGCAGTCACGGTATGATGCGGCGTCGTCGAGACAAGCAGTCTCTCTGGCCGCCCAACCCGTAGATGGATCAGTCCGGCCTGGGCCAGTTCGTCTGGCAAGCAGTTGCGTCCATCGAACACGACGTAGGGTTCCGCCATGCCTTGCCTGATCCGGTCCCAATCGAGAGAGGCGAACTCCGGCCAGGCCGTGAGCACCATAACCGCGTGGCAGGCGGCGCAGGCCTCGTACACATCGGCTGCAAAGACCACGTCCTTCGGCAAGACGGAGCGGGCAGAGCCCATCGCGCGCGGATCCCAGACGGCCACTTGGGCACCGGCCTCGAGAAGCTGGGGGATTATCTCCAGCGAGGGGGATTCCCGAACGTCATCTGTCTCCGGCTTGAACGCGACGCCGAGGACAGCGACCCGAGCGCCCCGGAGGCGTCCCCCGAGAGCATCGGCCAACCGCTGGACCGCGCGCCGTCGCTGACCGGCATTCACCTCGATGACGGCCTTCAGAAGGCGGAAGGCATAGCCGTTGGCATCCGACATAGCGTTCAAGGCCCTTGTGTCTTTGGGGAAACAGGATCCACCATATCCGACGCCTGCCTGAAGGTAATCCGAGCCGATGCGAGGGTCCGCCCCCACGGCCTGCGCCACCTGAGCGACATCCGCCCCAACCGCCTCACAGAGGTTGGCGATCTCGTTGATGAACGACACCTTTGTGGCCAGGAATGCGTTGGACGCGTATTTGACCATCTCCGCGGTGGTCACACTCATTTCGAACAGGGGGGCTCGAATGCCCTGGTACAACTTACGAATGACCGCCAGGGCCTCCGGCGTCTGCGCTCCAACCACCGTCCGGCTGGGATGAAACCAGTCGTGCACCGCCTGGCCTTCCCGCAGGAACTCGGGGTTCGCCACGTAGTGAATGGGCTTCCCCTGCAGGACGTGCTGCTCCATCCGCGATCCCGTCCCGGGAGGCACGGTGCTCTTCATCGCTATGACGAGAGGCTCTCGCGCCCAGCGCACGATTTCCTGAACCGCTTCGAAAACGTACCGTAGATCCACCTCGCCGTTGTCCATAGAAGGGGTGCCCACGGCAATCATTACCACTTCGCAGGGCGGCGCGTCTGCGACGTGCTGGACGAACGACAGGCATCCGCTGCGCAGGCCGTCCGACACTAGCGCATCGAGTCCCTGCTCGAAAAACGGGAGCGAGCCGCGCGCGAGGGTGGCATAGCGTGTCGCATCTTGCTCGGCGCAGACGACCCGGTGCCTCCCATGGGCGAATCCTGCGGCCGCCACGAGTCCCACCGGTCCCGCTCCGACCAGGAGCACCCGTACCTGCCTGCCCTCGTCTCCTGTCATAAAACATCGCCGCCGGGAGAGGCAGAAATTGCGGGCTCTGCAAAACTATGGCCGCGCTCGTTTTCTTGCCTGGATGCAGTCTCGATCCAGCGAGCTGCTTCTAGAACATCTCTCACGATATGCACACGCCCTGCCGCTCCGTCGAGCCGGGAGGCAGTCTCTTCCCCGAGGCCCGTACGTACGAGGATCACTTCCAGGTTGAGATTCCATCCGGCCTGCAGATCGGACAGGCTGTCGCCAATGAGGTATGAGCGCGCGAATTCGAACCCCAACTCAGTTGCCGCCCTGCGGAAAAGGAGCAGACCGGGCTTGCGGCACGCACAGCCCTCTTCGGGCCGATGAGGACATACATAGATGGCATCCACCCGACCGCCTGCATCTCGAATAGCCCGCCGCATTCGCCGATGAAGACTGTGGACAGACTCGAATGTCGTCAAGCGCCGGTTAATGGCTGATTGGTTCGTCACGATAACGACCGGCATCTGCAGCCGTGCAAAGATGCTGAGGGCCTCTCGGGCCTCGGGGATCCAGTCGAATTCTTGCCATGCCTTGACATAGGTGGCACGGTTTTCGCAAAGCACCCCGTCTCGATCGAGGAAGATGGCCCCTGGCATCACGGCCCCCGCGCCGCCAGAGTCTCGCGGGCAATCCGGTTTCGCAAACTGACGCAAAGGGCATGAGAGAGTACGAGGTGCATATCTTCGATCTGCTCCATCCTGCTCGACGGAACGACAACGCAGCAATCAACCAAACTTCGCAGATGGCCTCCACTCCCGCCTGAGAGACCGATCGTGAGCGCACCCTCACGGCTCGCCCATTCGACCGCGGTGATGATATTCGGGGAATTGCCGCTACCACTGATCGCTACGAGGACATCGCGGGGCCGGAGAAAGTTCGCCATCTGTTCCACGAAGACGCGCTCGTAATCCGCGTCGTTGGCCCACGCAGTAATGAGCGGGACATTGTCTGTGAGCGCGAATGCACGAAATCGTGGAAGCCCCGGCACTGTCGCCCCCTTGTTCAGGTCGTTAGCCAGGTGAGAAGCTGTCGCCGCGCTGCCCCCGTTGCCGACGATAAAGATCGTTCGACCATCTTCTCTGGCGCGGAGCAAGATCGACTCGACCTGATTCAGGTCTAGGTTGGCCAGTTTCTCCAGCACCGGCTGCAGGCTAGCGATGTACTGTGACGCGTTCACGGGGCGCAACCTCTCCTCTGCGCACCTCAACCGCGCCATTCCCCGCGGTCAGACGGCGCAGCGCCATGCGGACTAGGACCTCCAGATCGAGCCAGATCGTGTAGTTCCGGATATAGAAGAGGCTCAGCTCCATTTCTTCGTCCAACGAAGCGGTCTTGCGGACCGCCCACGTTCCGGTCAAACCCGGCTTGACCGTGAGGAGCCCCGGCAGCCACGCTGCGTGATCACGACGCTTGTCGGCCTGGATCGGACGCGGTCCGACGACACTCATGTGCCCCCGTAAGACACTGACCAGTTCGGGCAACCAATCGACTCGGAGTCTTCGCAGGACAGGCCCTACGCGGCCGAGCGCGCCTGCCGAGTTGAGCACAACGGTGGTGAAAACGATGCCTTCGCGACCGAGGAGCCGGACGGGGCGGAAGGGCCGGACGCCTGTGGCGCGAAGGGCGGCGACGGCCAGGAGCACAAGCGGAGCCCCAAGTAGCAGCGCCAACAGCGCAATCCCGTAGTCCAGTACAGACTTGAGAACCCGGTCAAAGCCAACGATGCGGACCCGCTCCACCGTCATCATCGGGATGAATCCAAGCTGATGCGGTTTCA
>JAHRHE010000044.1 GCA_020027965.1 Nitrospirota bacterium
CTGCCTCGCCTGTTCGTAGAC
This sequence comes from Nitrospirota bacterium, assembly GCA_020027965.1. Taxonomy (GTDB): domain Bacteria; phylum Nitrospirota; class Nitrospiria; order Nitrospirales; family Nitrospiraceae; genus JAHRHE01. The sequence goes on from JAHRHE010000044.1 coordinate 22, forward strand.
GGAGCCTTGCTGGTCGGGGACTCGGCCGGCTTTCTGAACGTGCCGTACCTCAAGGGCATTCACTATGCGATGAAAAGCGGCATGCTGGCGGCCGAGACGATCTATGAGGGGCTGGCCCGCGGGGCCATCACGCCGGCCGTCCTGTCATCCTATGAGGAGCGGCTGGGCCGGTCGTATGTCATGCAGGATCTCTATCGGGCTCGCAACTTCCGGCGGGCCTTTGCGCGGGGGTTGTACCCGGGCCTGCTGCTCGGCGGGTTGTCCCTCTGGACCGGCCTGGGCCCGACGCGGCCCGGAAAGGTCCACGAGGACTTCCGGCACCTCCGGCCGCTCAGGCAGGCGGCCCGCCACCGGTGGAAGCGCGAGCCGGCTACGTATGATCCAGGGGTCCTGGTTGACAAGCTGACCGATGTGTTTCATTCTGGGACCCAGCACCGTGAGGACCAGCCGTCCCATATCCGGATCCTCGATCCTTCGAAGTGTCTCAGCGAGTGCATCCCGCGCTTCGGCGACGCGCCCTGTACCCATTTTTGTCCCGCGAAAGTGTACGAGTTGGTGGGCGAGGGAGCAAGCCGGCGCATTCAGGTCAACTTCGCGAACTGCGTGCATTGCAAGACGTGCGTGATCAAGGACCCGATCGACGTGCTCGGCGAGGACAACGTGCAGAACATCGAGTGGCGCGCGCCGGCCGAGGGAGGACCGCGGTATCAGGGCCTATGAAAGCTGCCCCTCGACCGCGCTCGGGGTGGTGAGCCTGTCGAACCATGAAGCGTGAAGCGTCTGACCCCGAAAACGAGATACGCTTCACGAACGACGAGCAACATTTTTCGCGGGTAACGTCGAAGGAGGATCTATGGCCTACCGGTTTGTGAGCGTCGAGGTCGGGGATCGGATTGCGACCGTGACGCTGAACCATCCGCCGTCGAACGTGCTCGGCACCGCCGTGCTGCAAGAGCTGGACGACATCTTCAGTGGTCTGGAGGCCAGTGACACGGTCCGGGTGGTCATTCTCACGGCCGGAGGTCGGTATTTCTGTCCCGGCGCCGACATCAAGGAACTGGCTCAGGTTGGCACCGCTCACCAGGGCTCCGAACTGTCCGGCCGCGGCCAGGCGCTGCTGAATCGGATCGAGCGCTTCGACAAGCCGGTGATCGCGGCGATCAACGGACCTTGCCTGGGCGGCGGTCTTGAGCTGGCGATGGCCTGCCATATCCGGGTGGCGACGGCCGGAACTCAGCTTGGGCTTCCGGAGATCAAGCTGGGGCTGATCCCCGGATTCGGTGGAACCCAGCGGCTCCCGCGGATCATTGGTCCCTCGAAGGCAGCCGAGCTCATCCTCACGGGCGAGACGCTCACCTCGGAAGAGGCATTAGTCCTGGGTCTGATCAATCGCGTTGTTCCTGCGGGAGAAGTCTTGGCGCAGGCGAAGGCCATGGCGGCCATGGTCACGAGCAAGGGCCGCCTCGCTACCCAAGCGGCGCTGCGGGCGATCCGGACCGGGCTTGACAGCCCGCTCGCCGAGGGCCTGGCTCGCGAATCTGAGCTCTTCGGCGAGCTCTGCGAGACGGCCGACAAGAAAGAGGGGACGACGGCCTTCCTGCAGAAGCGCCCACCGGCATTCACGGACCGTTGAGTGCAGTCACGTCACGGGTCACCTGTCATGGGTCAATGGGAAAAGTCCGTGTTTCGCCGATCATTTTTCACTGATACCTATGTCTAAGGATTGATGACGATTGACCGACTCGACTGTCGCCGGGCGCGTGCCCACCTCTTCAGCCCCGACCTCACACGTGCCGCCTTCGGCCGTGCGCACGATCCCTCATGAAGGTTTCTCAGGGATTCTACCCAGTGCAAAAGATGAAATATCGTTTGTGAAACCGGCACTTACCGATTACAGTAGTACCTGAGACAGTCCAAACGGTGAGACATGGGCTCTGTGTCCGACATGGTCACGTGCGAGCCCTGGTCGCGCGCCCGGTCACGCCCGAGCCGGCGCTGCGCGCAACCTGTCGACACGGGAATGTTCGAGAGCCAGGGCGGCGCATGCCTTACCAAGACCTCATCAACTCGCTGCAGCACCTCGGCAAAGACCCCTCTCGCCTCATTTTTGAGGACGAGCTGACCGGCATTTACAACCGCCGGTTCCTGCTCAATTATTTCGAACACCAGATCAATTGGAACGCCCTCAATGGTCGCTCGCTCTCCCTCCTCATGATGGACCTGGACCATTTCAAGCAGATCAACGACCGGTACGGCCACCATTCGGGGGATCAGGCGTTGCTCTTCATTGCAGGGCTGCTGAGGGAAGTCTGTGCGGAGGAAGGCCTCTCGATCCGCTATGCGGGCGATGAGTTCATGATCCTCCTGCCACACGGTACGAAGCGTGAGGCCTTGAAGCTGGGGGAGCGGCTCCTCCAGCAGGTCCACCAAGAGTCGCTGAACTTGGAGGAAGGTCAGCCGCCGCTCCACCTGACGCTCAGCATCGGGGTTGCCTCGGTGCCGGAAGATGCCCGGACCGGAAAAGCCTTGATCCAAAAGGCTGACACCGCGCTCTATTACGCCAAGAAGTGCGGGCGGGACCGGATGGCGAACGTCGGCGAGATCGGACTCCAGGAGGTCTTTCCAAAGGAGGCCATCTACAAGCTGGAGGGCGCCAATATTGCCGGCCGCGGGGCGCAGCTTGCCCAGGTGGCTGACGCACTGAAGAAGTTCAGTCAGCGCCAGAGTCAGTTCCTCCTGGTCGAAGGCCCCGCCGGAATGGGCAAGACTATGTTTCTCGACACCATCCGGCGCAATCTGGCGCAGAGCGACACCCCCCTCGTCAAGGTGAACGGGATCCGCCAGGAAGGGTATCGTCCCTATTACCTGGCGACGAATATGCTGGTCGGCCTGCTGAACCAGCGGCCGGACAAGGGCGCGAAGGCGTTCGAGAGCCTGACTTCGAAAGCGAACGTCTCCCTCTCCAGGATTCTTCCGCAACTGGGAGGATCCGCCGAGACGCAGGTTGTCGAGGACGACACGGCCCAGCGCGAGGGCATCTTCAACGCGCTGGTTCGGTTCATTCCCATGGTCGTGGACTCCCGGCCTCTGGTTGTACTCGTGGACGATCTGCAATATGCCGACGAAGCGACGCTGGTCTTGATCCGTCTGCTCATGCTGAGAAAGGACATCCCGCTCTTCTTTTGCGGGACGTCCCTGGACCTTCTCCAGTTGGGGGGGGAGGAGCAGACGGTCCCCCTGCAGCGATTCTATGTTGACCACCATGAAGAGCTCGGCATCCGTCCGGTCGTCTTGAAACCCCTGACCGCCTCGGACATCGCCACCCACCTGCAGTCGATTTTTCCGAACGTGGCAGTGCCGCCTCAGTTCGAACGGGAGCTCGCTCAGATCACTCAGGGGAACCCACTGTTCCTCGGGGAGGTGCTGCGCAAGCTGGTCATGGATCAGAAAATCGTCCTGGTGGACCAGCGCTGGGTCATGCAAAAGGTCGAGGAGGCATACCTGCCGCGGTCGCTGGAGGAGATCGTCAATCAGAAGATCTCCGCGCTGGACGAAGAAAGCCGCCAGTTGCTCGCCCAGGCTTCCACCATGGGCGAAGACGTGTCCCTCAGCATGCTGACCGGCACGTCCCAAACAATGGAAGCGAAAGTCCTGGAGTTTGTCGACCGGGCTCAAGCGGTCGGGCTGCTCAGCGCCGATTTCGAACTCAACGATGAGACGATCCGGTTCCTGGGCAAGCGCGTGCTCGAAATCACGTACGGTGGCATTCGCCAGGATCAGAAGGAAGCCCTGCACGAGCGGATCGGGAATTACCACGAAACGCTCTTCCAGCAGAATCTGCTTCCCTCAGCCTCCTACCTAGCCTATCATTTCAAGCGTTCAGCCAACCAGGAGAAGGCCGGACGGTACGAAGAGATCCAGATCCGCTCGAATCGGACGGTCTTCAACGCGGAGGAAGCGGCTTCCTATTCCGGCGAGACTCCGGACGAGACGACTCCTCCGGAGACGCCGCTGGATCAGGCCGGCCTGTCCCGCATCCCGACGCTCATTCGTGCGCTGCAGCTCGCTGTCCGGAACTTCAGGCTCTACCCACCGGAGAGCAAAATGATCGTCGACGCCAACCTCCAGGTTCAGGAAGCCCTGGACGCCGTGCTGGCTACCAACGAGTACGTGAACATTAGCCAGGAGAAGAAGACCCTACTGGCGAACGGCCAGGTCCTCGATGTCACCGAGTTCAAGTTCGTGGCGGAAGCCTTCCTCACGTTCCTTGCTCGCATGGAACTGCAAGGGCTTGGGTTCCACCGCGGGGTTGCCGGACAGGAGCTCAAGGTGCTCGTGGAGACCCTCGGCAGCATCAAACCGCAGGACATCGACCAGCGATTTTGGCAACGCTTCTCGACTGAGCACAGTGTGGCGCACATCAATCTGAAACAGGTGCGCTACAAGGAGCAGGTCAAGCCGAAAGAGGCAACCCAGCCGGTGCTGGCCGCCGAGCAGAAGCTGGGCAAGGAGGATCTGGCGAAGATCAATGAGATCATCCGCTGCCTCCTCGGGGCCGCGCGGAATATCAAGCTCTATCCCCTCAAGAGCAACGCGACGGCCGATGCCATCGAGGCCCTGATGAATGCGCTGCAGAGCCTCTTTGAGAAACGTGCAGTCCTCACGCTGGCGCGGGTCGGAACTTCCTTGCTGGCGAATGGTGAACGGGTGGACCTCTCCGAGATCAAGGGACTGGCGGAGGGATTCCTGGAATTTCTGAACACGATTAAGGTCGGCAGCCTGACCTTCCTGCAGGCCATCTCTCTCCAGGAAGTCCAGACCTTTATCGGCGCGCTGCGCGAGCTGCCGACGGCCCAACTGGACAGTGAGTACTGGAAGCGGTTTGGGGAGGAACAGGGTTTCTCCAGCCTCCTGTTCGACGAGCGGCGCTACGAGCTTGGTGTGGCGGCCACACTGACCGTCGAGACTCGGGGCCAGTTCGCGGAATGGGACGGGGGCGAAGGACTTGCGGTCATGGGCGGGGATGGCCAGGCAGTGTGGGAAGGAGTCTCGGAGACCCAGTGGCTCGAGGAAGCTGCCAAGGAGCCCTTTGACAGCTTCGTGGAGAAGTTTTCCGGACGCCTGCTCGAGCCGTTGCTGAGGGGTGATACCAGACAGCTCCAACGGATGGTCCGGCGGCTCTTCTTTGCCTTCTCGGACCGGGACCCGGTGACGCGCGAAAAGATCGTGGACGCGTGTCGCGGCTCGCTGAAAGCCATTCCGATCGCCTTTCAACCGCAGTTCACGAAGCTGGTAGCGGATCCGCTGCTCAGCGCGTTCTCCGAGGAAAAGGATCAGAAGCTGCTGAGCGACGTCACCACGGTGCTGTACCGGATGGCGACCAATCTCATTCAGTTCGCCGAGTACCTGCTGGCCAGCCGGATTCTGGCGCAACTCCACGGCCGCCACCGGCAGCTCGATGAGGCCAAAGATGCCCGCGCGCAAGTCCTCTTGAAGGTATTGGACCGTCAGTTGGAAGCGGCGACCAAGAAGTTACTGGTGGAGGATTTCAAGTCAGGCGATGCCGCCCGGCAGCAAAACGCAGCCCAATTGCTCGGGAGCCTGGGCCGGGCGAGCCTGCCGTTGCTCGTGGACATCATCAAGCAGGAGGATGAACTCCGGGTTCGCCAGATTGCGGCCAGCCTGCTCGCGGAGCTCGGGCCGAAGGCCGTCGCGGTCCTGAAGCGCGAATTGGTCCTGGAGATCGCCCCCCAGGAGCGCGTGAGGATCCTGGATGTCGTCGACAGCGTGACGCGGGCGCTCAAGACCGAGTTGGCCTATGCCCTCGGCGAGAAGAATCCCGAAGTGCGCCAGGCAGCGTTTCGGCTCGCCGAGCGTCTGAATGACAAGCAGACGACGGCCCTGATTCTGGAATACGCCGCGAATGGAGATATCGAGCTTGCCACGTCGGCCATCCGCTGCCTGGGGAAGCTCAAGCCCGTCGGGGTGGTGGACGTCCTGGTCAGCTTGATGAACTCCAGCCGAGACGAAGATCAAGTCCTGGCTTGTTGCCAGGCCATGGGACAGGTGGCGGACTCGGCCTGCATCGAGTCTCTGGGGAAAATCCTGAGCGCGAGGAAGGGCTGGTTCTCCAGGAAAAAATGGACCCCGCAGGTCCGCGCCGCCGCCGCCTTCGCGCTGGGGCAGATCACACACCTTCGAGCGGCTGAAGTGCTCGTGCTGTTTACTGACGACCCGGACCCCAGGGTCAGGCAAATCGCCCAGGCGTCACTGAAAAAGTAGGTCTGTCAGGTATGGCCGCAGGTAGAGTCGCAGCATTCGGGTCATCTTCACGGGTAGAATGAATCCTATGAAGATCGTGGTCTGTGTCAAACAGGTGCCCGCTACCGAGTCGAAGCTGCAGCTGACCACGGACGGAACCGACGTCAACCGATCCGGCCTCAGTTTCGTCATCAATCCCTATGACGAGTTTGCGGTGGAGGAGGCGCTCCAGATCAAGGAACGCCTGGGAACCGGCGAAGTCACTGTCCTCTCGTTGCGCCCGCATGCCGACCAGAAGCCGGAGGAGGCGCTCCGGACCTGCCTCGCTATGGGCGCCGACAAGGCCGTCCTGCTCAGCGACCAGGCCTTCGACGGAGCAGATACCTTTACCACGGCCCTCGTGCTGGCCTCAGCCCTTCGCCGCCTGTCTTTTGATCTTCTGCTGTGCGGCAAACAGGCCGTGGATGATGATGGGAGTGCGGTCGGCATCCAGGTGGCGGAGTTGCTGGGTCTCCCCCACGTGGCGGTCGTGAACAAGCTCGAAATCAATCAAGGGGCGCGAACCGTCCTGGCGCATCGGCAGATCGAAGGCGGGATTGAGGTCGTTGAGGCTCCGCTCCCTGCCTTGATCACCTGCCAGAAAGGCCTGAATGAGCCGCGGTATCCGTCGCTGCCAGGGATCATGAAGGCGAAGCAAAAGCCGCTGGAAGTCTGGACGAGGGACACGCTCGGCCTGCCTGCCGAGACGATCGGCGTCGCGGGCGCGAAACAAAGGGTGGTCCGCCTGGAACCGCCCCCGCCGCGGCCCGCTGGCCGAATTATCGGGGGTGACGCGGCGACGGCTGTGAAGGAACTGGTACGACTGCTGCACGAAGAAGCGAAAGTGATCTGAAGAATTTGAAGATCTGATGGTTTCCGATTGGGTGATTGAGCAGTTGACCAGTGAGAGCGGAAACGGTTCGATTCGATTGGGCAGCATTCACAAAATTACGAATTCACTAAATCGTACGTTCCCATGAATCCTATTTTGGTCTTCTGCGAGCAGCGGGATAGTCGCCTCAAGAAAGTTGGGCTCGAGGCGCTCGGCGAGGCTCGCCGGCTCGCTGGGGGAGCCGGGTGTGAGGTCGTCGGGATCGTCATTGGAGCGTCGATTGCTTCGCTGGCGGAGGAGCTCGCACGTCATGGTGCCTCACGCGTGCTGGTGGGGGAGGATCCCGGGCTGACGCGCTATTCATCCGAGACGTACACCGCCATGCTTGGCGACGCGGCCACGCGTCTCCAACCGGTGGCCATCTTGATGGGCGCGACCGCCATGGGGAAAGATCTGGCTCCCAAGCTGGCGGCCAGGCTCAAGACCTCACTCGCTCAGGACTGCGTGGCCTTACAGATGGAGAGTGATGGTTCCTTGCTTGGCACTCGTCCCGTCTATGGTGGCAAGCTGCGTGCGGTGGTCAAGGCTGTCACCCCCGCGTTGCAGGTGGTGACGCTTCGACCGAACGTCTTTTCCCCGATCGAACCGAAGCCCGCCTCCGGGATTCCGATCGAGCGGCTCGCGCTCCAGGCCAATCCAGACCGGCCGAGAGCCACGGTCCGCGACGTGCAGCAGACGGCGGGGAGCAAGATTGAGTTGACCGAGGCCGGCATCATCGTCTCGGGTGGGAGAGGTCTCAAGGGCCCCGAGAACTTCAAGCTCGTCGAAGAGCTGGCCGCCGCGGTGGGCGCGGCCGTCGGCGCCTCCCGCGCCGCCGTGGATGCCGGCTGGAAGCCGCATTCGTACCAGGTTGGCCTGACCGGTAAGACTGTCTCGCCGCAACTCTACATCGCCTGCGGCATCTCCGGCGCCATTCAGCACCAGGCAGGCATGTCCTCTGCCCGCACGATTGTGGCCATCAACAACAACCCCAACGCGCCGATCTTCAAACTCGCCACCTACGGCCTTGTCGGCGACCTCTTCGAGGTTGTCCCGCTGCTGACCGAGGAAGTGAAGAAGCTGAAGGCTGGAAGCTGACCTCAGTCGCACGATCCGCGTTATTCCATCTATCGAACAACTGCATCCCTCGCGCAGCCGGGTGTGGCGTACCTATCCAAAACGAGAATCGTCCTGTGCCGTTCATCGGAGGCATCGCCGGACAGATCAGTCTTGACGCCACGTGCCTCTGACCGGGATGATTACGGGGCGCGCGAGAGGGGAAGCGGAATCTCCAGGGGCTCATCGAATACGAACGGAGAGGCGATGCGACGAGAGAGCACGGCAGGGCGTGTGCGTGTGTCTCGCCTGCAGGAACAGCGGATCGCTGCCGGACATCTCTGGGTCTATGCGGGGGAGATCGAGGCGGTCGAGGGCGATCCTACGCCAGGGGATCTGGTCGATCTCGCGACCCACGCGGGCCGGTTCTGTGGTCGGGGGTTCTTCAACCCCCACTCCAAGATCCGCGCGCGCATCCTGACCTTTCAGGATGAACCTATCAACGAAGGCTTTTGGCGAACCCGGCTCGAGCGGGCTGCGTCTCTTCGGAACCGTGTGGTCTCCGGCACAAACGCCTATCGCCTGGTCCATGGCGAAGGGGATCTGTTGCCCGGCCTGATCGTGGATCGCTATGCGGACGTGCTGGTGATGCAGACACTGTCGGTTGGGATGGACCGCCGCAAAGGGCTGCTCGCGGAGGTGTTGAGCCACCTGACCGGAGCCGGCACGGTGTATCTTCGGAACGATGCGAACAGCCGGAGGCTGGAAGGTCTCCCCGCCGGTCGGGGCTTTCTACGCGGGCAGGGTGAGACCCGAATCGGCATCTACGAAGGACCGGCTCGCTTCCTTGTGGATGTCGAGCACGGACAGAAGACGGGCTGGTTCTGTGACCAGCGCGAAAACCGGATGGCGGTGGCTGCGCTGGCTCAGGGCGCCGAGGTGCTGGAGGCCTTTTGCCACACCGGCGCGTTCGGAATCCAGGCGGCGCTGCAGGGCGCCGCATCGGTCCTGGGCCTGGACAGCAGCGGCGAGGCCATCACCTTGGCTCGCGAACACGCTCAGATGAACGGAGTCGGCGCGCTCTGCCAGTACCGCCAAGTGGATGCCTTGGAGGAGCTTCCGAAGCTCCAGCGGGCAGGGCATCTGTACGATATGGCGATCCTGGACCCTCCGGCCTTCGCTCGGAGCAGGGACGCCGTGCCCCGTGCTCTGGCGGGATACAAGGAGATCAACCTGCGGGCGCTCCGCTTGTTACGCCCGGGAGGATTTCTCGTCACCTGCTCCTGTTCCCACCATGTCAGTGAACAGGGGCTCTGGAAAGCCATTCTGGAGGCCGCCCACGATGCAGAGCGACAGGTGCGGTTGCTGGAGGTCAGATCCCAGGCGCGTGACCATCCGATGCTGGCGTCGATGCCCGAGACGAGGTACTTGAAGTGCTTTCTCCTGCAGGCTGTTTAGAAAATACGGATTGGTGATTTGACGATTTCAAACTTCAGTAAATCACCAGATCACCAAATCACAAATTTCTCTGATGTGCGGCGATGGCTTCGACTAACTCCGGAATGCCGTCGCCTTTCACGGCAACGGTTCGGATCACGGTAGGAATCCACTCTTTCAAGTCACGCACCGTCGAATCCGCGCCTTCGCGATCCCCTTTGTTGACCACGACGATGTGTGCCACCTCCAGGAGACCCGCCTTCATGGCCTGGACCTCGTCCCCCAGGCCCGGCGCCACGACCGCGACAACGGTCTGGGCCACCGCGGCGACATCCACCTCATCCTGTCCCACGCCGACCGTCTCGGCCAGGATCACGTCGTAGCCGGCTGCCTCTAGGACTCGAACTGCGTCGCGAGTCGCGCTCGCAAGCCCGCCGTGCTGACCGCGCGTGGCCATGCTGCGAATGAACACGCCCGTATCGCAGGAATGATCCTGCATGCGGATGCGATCGCCGAGAATGGCCCCGCCTGTGTTAGGACTGCTGGGATCCACCGCGATGATCCCGACTTTCTTACCCTGTTGGCGGTAGACCGTCGCCAAGTGGTCGATCAGGGTGCTCTTCCCCGCGCCAGGGTAGCCGGTCATCCCAATCACGGTGGCTCGTGTGGTGGGGGACTCGAGCCTTTGCAAGACCGCGAGGCCCTCGGGCTCACGATTCTCCAGCATGGTGATCAGGCGAGAGACGGCCCGCGCGTCGCCGGCCTTGACCAGGCGAGTCAAGGAAGCGGTATCCCCTTCGTGGCGCAGCCTGGTCATGGTGCGGGGGGCAGGGGAGGGTGGGGGTCGGCGGGCTCGAACCAGACATCGGTGACTTTGAACGAGGGCATCTTGGCGAATCGGGCGGCCACCGGGAGGCCGATGCGAACCGCTTCGGGCTTGATGCCCTTGAGCCGGGACAGGAATAGGGTATTGGCACCGTCGAACTCGACCAGAATCAGCGTGAAGGGGGTCTCCTTGAGAAAGGCTTCTCCACCATAGTGACAGGTGGTGAAGGTATGAATGCTGCCCCGCAATGGCAACTCATGCCAGGCGGTGGGCGCACCGCACTCCATGCAGTGTGACCGCGGGGTGGCGTAGACGTAGCCGCATTTCGTACAGCGCGAGCCTAGTAATTTGCCCTTGCTCAGCCCCACAAAGAAGGGCGAGTCTTCCGCGTAGCTGTGCCGGTAGTCGATCTCGTAGTGGTCCTGAATGACCAGCGGATCAACGCCCAGCACCACCGTCCCTTTCTCAGCCATTGTGACCTCTCTTGACCTTGCGCGTCACCCGTCACCCTTCGAGAGCCTCAGGGTCCCGAGGCGGATCGAGGGACGCATCACGCACTTGCGCGCCGGAGCGCTCCAGCGCACACGCGCGTCACGGTTTCCTCACACCGCTTCCAAAATTGAGACGGTAATATACGTACCTGTGCCCGCATGGCTGTGAATCAGGCCTCGCCTGGCATTCTTGACCTGTAAGGTCGGGTTCCCCAAGTGCTGGTTGGTGGTCCCCTGCAGTTGCCAGAAGGCAAAGACCGCTTGCATGAGGCCCGTGGCCCCGACCGGGTGGCCGCAGGCCAGGAGTCCGCCTGAAGGATTGACCGGCAGACGTCCCTGCTTGGGCAACGTCATCCCGTAGTCGATGCCGGGCATGAAGGGACTACCGGATTCCACGAACCGTCCGCCTTCTCCGTACTTGCAGAGGCCCAGGTCCTCATAGGTCTGAATCTCGGAGGATGTGTACGCGTCGTGCAGCTCGACGAAGCTCAGCTCTTCCATCGGATTCCGGATACCGGCCATCTGATACGCCAGCTTGGCCGCCGTGCGCCCGCCACGGAACGAATGCACGCCCGGGTACTTCAGCTGCGCATAGTCGGACTCCTGCTCATGCGGGAGTAGAATGACCTTGCCGTGCGGGCGGTCGGCCATGCGCATCGCATCCGAGCCCGACCCCACCCCAGCGATCCTCACCGGTCGCTCGCACACCTTCGCGGCCACTTCTTCAGAGGCCAGGAGGCAGACCGCCGCGCCGTCCGACATCGTGCAGATGTCCTCCATGGTCAGCGGCGTGGCCACCATCGGGGACTCCCGCACCTGCTTGATCGTGAGCTTCTTCGCCTTTTGCGCGTAGGGGTTGTACAGCGCGTTGGCGTGGTTCTTGACCGACACCATGGCCATCTGCTCGACCGTCGTCCCGAACTCATGCATGTGCCGCTGGACCATCATGGCATAGTAGCCGGAGTAAAACCCGCCGACCGGAAAATCGAAGTTGGTGTCGGAGGCCAACGCGATAAACTCGTTCCCCTTCCAGGTATTCACCCTGGACATGGTCTCGAAGCCGAAGGCCACGCAGCAATTCATGCGACCGGAAGCGACAGCCTCCCAGGCGGATTGAAAGCAGAGCCCACCGGTGGCCCCGCCGCCCTCGATGCGCTTGGACGGCTTGGGACAGAGCCCCAGATAGTCCTGTACCATGCTGGCGGCTTTCAGTTGTCGCGTGAAGTGGTCCGAGAAGTAGGAGCCGACCGCGCCGTCGATCATGTCTTTGGTGAAACGGGGAATCTCGCGGAACGCGTAATCGTAGGCCTCCTTGACCATGAGCCGGAAATCCTTATCCGGGTGCACCTTGGCGAACTTGGTGATCCCTCCGCCGATCATGAACACAGGTCTCATTGTTTCATCCCCTTCACGAAGTCCACGACGTCGCTCATGGGAGTGCCGGGGCGAAACAGGGTCCGCACGCCGGCCGCCTTGAGCCGCGGCACGTCCTCATCCGGGATGATGCCGCCCCCGAACACGACGATGTCATCCGCGCCCCGCTCTTTGAGGAGCTCCAGCACACGCGGGAGCAAGTAGTTGTGGGCGCCGGAGAGTACGCTCAACCCGATGGCATCCACGTCCTCCTGGATGGCCGCGGCCACCACTTGCTCAGGTGTCTGGTGCAGGCCCGTGTAGATCACCTCCACGCCCGCATCCCGAAGCGCCCGGGCGACCAACTTGACGCCCCGATCATGCCCATCCAGCCCCACCTTCCCGATCAGCACCCGAATCTTCTTCGCCACCACCTTCATTCCTCACCTCAATGCTTGGAATCGAGGAATATCCGAACAGGACGAATGAGCAACCGGAGTCTGGTTCTTAGAGCATCGGGTACGTCGGGGTACCGAGACGAGCGACACAGCGGGCTCGCCGTGCTGATGTGCCGGGTACCCGTTGCTCTTAAAGGTGCAACGGGTGCTGAAGAACGCGCAAGCTTCAATCCACCCCCCGCATCGAGCGGGCTGGCTTGGCTGACCCCAATTGCGCGCGTCGAGCACTCTCCAGTTGACTGCGTTTTCGATCCCCTGGCGGGAAGGTGGCAGGCTGGCCTCAGACTGCGCGCGTCATCACCCATTGCAGCAAGAGGAGCAATGGGTACCCGGCACACTCCACCCCTGGCGTTCTCCGGCGGCGAGTGGCCGGGTGGCCTCAGACTGCGCGCGTCGAGCGAGCACTCTATCCTCCAGGGCCTCCACGAACAATCCTGAGTGCGCGCTCCGCGAGCACGGCAGGGCACCCGGCCACAGCGCCGCCTCCTTCTTGTGTGCGCGCTCCGCGAGCACGGGAGGCCACCTGCCGACCTCGCCCGCCCTCCCACATTCTTGTGTGCGCGGTGCGCGAGCACAACGGGCAGCCCTGCCGCCCCGCCCCTCCCTCTCATCCCTTCACCTCTTCCAAGAAATACTTCCCCTCGACGTCCTTCTTCACAAACCCCATCTGCACTCTTGGATCATGCTCGAACACCAGCATCCACTTTTCTTCATGCGCTTGATCCAACACCCACCGCTTTGTCTCCAGCGTCTGCAGCGGGTACAGGTCATAGCCCATGATGTAGGGCAGGGGCAGGTGGGAGACGGTCGGGATCAGGTCGCCCAGGTAAAAGGCGATCTTCCCCTCCGATTCCAGCTTCACGCCCTGGTGGTGTCGCGTATGGCCGGACGTCACCATGACCGTGAGGCCCGGCAGCAGCTCGGTATCTCCGTCCAGAAACTCCCACTGGTTGACGTGGGCGATCGGCGTGAAATTCTCGCGCCGGTAGCTGGCTTTGGTCCGCTCGTTTGCTCGGGCTGCGTCCTCGAATTCGCCGCGCTGGATGAAGTACTTGGCTTTCGGAAAGGCGGGAAGCAGGGAGCCGTTTTCCGTCCGCACCGTGTTCCCACCGGCGTGATCAAAGTGCAGATGCGTGTTGATGACCATGTGGATATCGTCGGCCAACAAGCCCAGGTCCTTCAGCGAGTCATGCAGCGGGGGCTTGCGTTCCACGGCAAACATCTGATTGAACTTCTCGTCGGTCTTGCTTCCCAGGCCGGTGTCCACCAGGATGTTCTTCCCGTTTGCGCGGATCAGCAGACAGTTCAGCGCCAACTGAACGCGATTCTTCTCATCCGCCGGGCAGCACTTCTCCCAGAGGACTTTGGGCACCACCCCGAACATGGCCCCACCGTCCAGCCGGAACCGCCCATCCGTCAGCGGATAGATTTCAAACGCCCCGAGCTTCATTCCTCTCCTTCCCTCTCACCAGGACGCACAAGGCATCTCAGAAGACGGCTGGGCTGGCCTCAGACTGCGCGCCCCCACACCAAGCCTCGTGAAGCGCACCGCGTGAAGCGTATCTCGTCAGATTCTTCACAAGATACGAGATGCGAGATACGAGCCACGTCCCTCCTCATAGCACCACGGGTTCTTTGTACGTCCCAAACACTTCCCTCAGCGCTGCGCACATCTCGCCCAGGGTCGCCTCCGCCTTGACGGCATCGAGCAGGTAGGGCATCAGGTTCTCCGCGCAGGCAGCGGCTTCCTGGACCGCCTGCAATGTCCCGGCCACTTTGTAGGAGTCGCGACGAGCCCGGAGCGCGGCCAGCCGCTGGATCTGGGAGGCCTCTACCTCCGGGCCGATCTTGAGGATCGGGATCGGATGCGTCTCCGGCTCGACGTATTCATTCACGCCGACGATGACCCGCTCCTTCTTTTCCACCTCGCGCTGGTAGCGCTGCGAGGCATTGAGGATTTCACGCTGGGGGAAGCCCCGTTCGATGGCCTTGAGCATTCCGCCCATCTCATCCAGCTTCCGGAAATAGTCGCGCGCCGCTTCTTCCAGTTGATTCGTCAGCCGCTCCACGTAATAGGAGCCTCCCAACGGATCTACCGTGTTGGGCACTTCGCTCTCGTGGGCGATGACCTGCTGGGTGCGCAGGGCTAACGTCACCGCCTCCTGGGTCGGAAGGGCCAAGGTCTCATCCATCGAGTTCGTGTGCAGCGACTGAGTTCCGCCCAAGACGGCCGCGAGCGCCTGAAGGGTGGTGCGCACCACGTTGTTCATCGGCTGCTGGGCCATCAGCGAGCAACCGGCGGTCTGGGCATGGCAGCGTAACTGGAGCGAGCGCGGATCTTTCGGATGATAGCGGCGTTCCATTTCGCGAGCCCACAGCCGACGGGCCGCCCGGAACTTGGCGATCTCTTCGAAGAAGTCGTTGTGGACGTTGAAGAAGAAGGACAGCTGGGGTGCGAAGGTGTCCACCGCGAGGCCGGCTTTGACCGCTGCCTCCACATAGGTGAGCCCGTCGTAGAGCGTGAAGGCCAGTTCCTGGAGCGCGTTGGAGCCGGCCTCGCGGATGTGGTAGCCGCTGATGCTGACCGGATGCCATTTCGGCACGTGTGAGGTGCAGTACGCGATGGTATCGGTGATCAGCCTTAGGTGCGGTTCAGGCGGGAAGAGCCACTCCTTTTGCGCGATGTATTCCTTGAGGATGTCGTTCTGGAGCGTTCCCCCGAGACGATCCACGGGAATCTCTCGCCGCTTCGCGACCGCCAGGTACATGGCGAACAGGATTGCGGCAGGACCATTGATCGTCATCGAGGTGGTCACCCGATCGAGCGGAATCCCGTCGAAGAGCCGATCCATGTCCTCCAGCGAAGCGACGGCCACCCCGCAGTAACCCACTTCGCCTCGCGCGCGAGGGTCATCCGAATCCAGTCCCATCAAGGTGGGCATATCGAAGGCCACGCTCAGGCCGGTCTGGCCCTGTTCCAGCAAGTACTTGAAGCGGGCGTTGGTGTCGGCAGCGGTCCCGAACCCGGCGAACTGGCGCATCGTCCAGAGCCGGCCACGGTACATCGTCGGATAGATCCCGCGGGTATAGGGGAATTCCCCGGGCAGGCCGAGGTCCCGCTCCGCCTCCCAGTCTTTGAGGTCATTCTTCGTATAGAGACGGGCGATGGGCGAACCGGAGAGCGAGTCGAAGCGGTCTTTGCGTTCCTTGCGGTCCTGCATCAGGCGGTCTCCTTGAGCAGCTCGCGGGCGATGACCAGACGCTGAATCTCGGACGTGCCCTCGTAGAGCGGCGTCGCGCGCGCGTCGCGGAAATACCGCTCGACCGGATAATCCTTCATGTAGCCGGACCCGCCGTAGATCTGCATGGCGTGGGACGCGACCCGGTTGCCCATCTCCGAAGCGTAGAGCTTGGCCATCGAAGCCTCTCGGGTGTATCGCCCCTGCCCCTCGGCTTTGAGCAACGCGGCCCGATATGTCAGCAGGCGAGCCGCCTCAATCTCGGTCGCCATGTCGGCCAGCATCCACTGGATGGCCTGAAACTCGGCGATCGGTTTGCCGAACTGGAAGCGGCGTTTGGCGTAGGCGGTCGCGGCGTCCAGGCAGGCCTCGGCGATCCCCAGCGACTGGGCTGCGATGCCGATCCGGCCCGCATCCAGCGTGGAGAAGGCCACCTTGTAACCTTCTCCAACCTTGCCCAGGACCTGGTCGGCCCGGACGCGCACGTTCTCCAGGATCATCTCACAGGTATCGGAGGCCAACAGTCCCATTTTCCGTTCCTTCTTGCCGACCGAGAAGCCGGGCGTGGCCTTGTCCACCAGGAATGCGGTGACCCCCTTGTGCCCTTTGCTCTTGTCGATTGTGGCGAAGATAATCGCCTGAGACGAAATCGCCCCGTTGGTGATGAAGAGCTTGCTCCCGTTGAGCACGTACCCGTCCCCGTCCTTCACAGCCGTGGTGGACAGCGCCATGGCGTCCGAACCGGAGCCCGGCTCCGTCAGGCAATAGCACCCCAGTCGTTCGCCCCTCGCTGCGGGGGCCAGCCAGCTGAGTTTTTGCTCATGGGTGCCGAAGCGCAACAATGGGTCGCCGTAGAGCGTGTTGTTCACGGTCATGGCCAGGCCGACGCTAGCCGAAGCCCTGCACACCTCCTCCAGCGCCAGGATGTAGGCCAGGTAGTCCATGCCCGCTCCCCCATACTCTGAAGGGACGCAGATCCCCATCAGGCCCAGTCCAGCCATCTGGTCCAGCAAGGCTTTCGGGATGGCTCCCTGCTCATCGAAGGCCTGGGCGCGCGGAGCGATCTCCTTGGCCGCGAAATCGCGCACCATGTCCCGGAGCGCCTTCTGCTCGTCAGTCAGGTTGAAATCCATGATTGAACTCCAGGCTATGGGCGATAGGCAATGGGAGGTATTCCCTATAGCCTATTGCCTCTAGCCTCGCGCCTCGTAAGTATAAAACCCTTTGCCCGTCTTTCGTCCCAGCCAGCCAGCCTCCACGTATTTGCGCATGAGCGGGCATGGGCGGAACTTGGGATCGCCCAGGTCCTGATACAGCACCTCGCAAATCGAAAGCACGGTGTCGAGCCCGATGCGATCGGCTAGGGCGAGCGGGCCCACCGGCTGGTTGGTGCCCTCGGTCATCGCCAGATCGATAGCCTGGGGCGTCAAATCTGACTGATTGATCTCACCATGCTCACCGTGCTGGCCATGCCCCGCCTCCTGCAGGAGGAAAATCGCTTCGTTGACCATCGGGATCAGGATCCGGTTCACGATGAACCCCGGCCTGTCCGGGCACACGACCGGGGTCTTGCCGATCCGCTTCACGACCTCCAGCGCCAAGGACACAGTGTCGGGGGAGGTGCCCATGCCGCGCACGACCTCCACCAGGCGCATCACCGGCACCGGATTCATGAAGTGCATCCCGATCACCCGGTCCGGCCGTCCGGAGGCTGCGCCCAGCTTCGTGATTGAGATGGAGGAGGTATTGCTGGCCAGGACGGTGTCGTGCTTACAGAGCAGGCCCATCCGGTGGAAGAGATCGCTCTTGAGCGAGGGACTTTCAGGAGCCGCCTCGATTGCGAGCTGCGTGTCCACAAGGTCCTCAATGCGATGAGTCGGCCGCAGGCGGGCCATCGACGGCTCCATCTGGTCAGCGGTCAGGTGGCCCTTGTCGACCGCTCGGGCCAGCCCTTCCCGAATCTTCTTCATCGCGCCCTGGAGCGCTGCCTCGTGCACATCGAACAGCAGGACCTGCCACCCACTCACGGCTATGACCTGCGCGATGCCGCGGCCCATCTGGCCGGCGCCTACGATGCCGATCTGCTTGATGTCGTTGATGTTCATAACTCGGGCAATGGGCGATAGGCTATTAGGTAAGAGGCCAGCCCACCCATAGCCTATTGCCTATAGCCTCTAGCCTGCACCGCGTTCGACCACGAGCGCTAAAGCTTCGCCGCCGCCGATACAGAGGCTGGCGATACCACGGCGAAGGCCGCGAGCCTCCATCGCATAGAGCAAGGTGGTGAGGATCCGGGACCCGGTCGCGCCGATCGGATGGCCGAGCGCCACCGCGCCGCCGTTCACATTCACTTTCGCAGGATCCAGTCCCAATTCGCGGTTGATGGCCAGCGAGACGGTCGAAAAAGCCTCGTTGATTTCAAACAGGTCGATCTCGGCCAGCGTCAGCCCCGTCTTCTTCAGCACCCGTTTGATCGCCTCCACCGGCGCGATCGTGAACCACTCCGGCGCCAAAGCCGCCCCCGCATACCCGACAATCCTGGCCAGGGGCGTGATCCCTCGGGTCTCCGCTTCGTCCTGCGCCATGATCACCAGGGCCGCCGCGCCGTCATTACAGCCCGGTGAGTTGCCCACGGTCAGCACCCCATCGTCCTGGAACACCGGCTTCAAGGAGCGGAGCTTGCCGAGATCCACTCGATTAGGCTCCTCGTCCTCGGTCACGATCACTGGCTTGCCCTTCTTCTGCGGAACTTCGACCGGCACGATCTCGCGCTTGAACGCGCCGGACGTGATGGCCCCCCGTGCCCGGCGGTAACTCTCCAAGGCGAAGTCATCCAGATCGGAGCGGCTCATCTTGTACTTGGCTGCGCAGAGCTCTCCAGCGTTCCCCATGTGAAAATTGTTGTAGACATCCCAGAGCCCGTCCTTGACGAGGCTGTCCAGCAGTTCTCCGTGGCCGAGGCGGTAGCCCTGCCGCGCCCTCGCGAGGAGGTAGGGTGCGCCGGTCATGCTCTCCATGCCGCCAGCCACCACGATCCGGGCCTCGCCGATCCCGATGGCCTGCGCCGCCATGATCACGGTCATGAGGCTGGAGCCGCAGACCTTGTTGACCGTGGTCGCGCCCACGGAAGTCGGCAGGCCTGCGCCAATGGCGGCCTGCCGGGCGGGCGCCTGTCCGAGGCCCGCCGTCAGGACGCAGCCCATGTAGACCTCCTCCACCCGCTCCTTGGGAAGCTCGACGCGTTTCAACGCCTCGGCGATCGCCGTGCTCCCGAGCTTCGTGGCCGGAATCGGGCTGAAGACACCGTTGAAGCTGCCCAACGGCGTCCGGGCCGCGCTCACGATGACTGCGTTCCGTCGTTCCTTCACAGGAATGCCTCCCAATCGCTCTGCTCAAGGTGCGCTTTGACCTGGCTCATGAACCGATCGGCCGTGGCCCCGTCGATGACCCGATGGTCGAAGGACAAACTCAGATACCCCATGGGGCGGATCGCAATCGCATCGTTGACGACCACCGCTCGCTTCTGCACCGCCCCGACGCCCAGAATGGCGATCTGTGGCTGACTGATGATGGGGGTGCTGAAGAGACTGCCCATGCCGCCGTGGTTCGTGATCGTGAAAGTCCCGCCTTGCACTTCCTCCGGGCTCAGACGCTTGCCCCGCGCTCGCTCCGCCAGGTCGGCCACCTCCTTGCCCAGCTGCAGCAGGCCCTTGCGGTCGGCATGCCGCACCACCGGCACCAGCAAGCCGTCCTCCAGCGCGACGGCAATACCGATGTGGATCTCATGCTTGAGGATGATCCCGGTATCACTCCAGGATGAGTTGAGAATCGGCACCTCTTCGATCGCGCGGGTGACGGCCTTGATCACGAATGGCAGGTAGGTCAGCCCGCGGAGTTCCCGCATCTTGCCGACCTTCGAGAAGTCAGCCTCAAAAAACGTCACGACGTGGGCCGAGGTCTGCCGACTCTTGACCATCC